>CALDUE010000144.1 GCA_937923485.1 uncultured Saprospiraceae bacterium | reverse complement strand
CTAGCTGATCGACTACAATTTCATCGGCGATTGTATTACCACTCGTGAGTACCTCGACCTCTACCGCCTCGATGAAGGTAAGTCCCACGACTTGGCTGACTGTCCCACGAACGACTACGCGCTGCCCTTCGGTGGCGTCATAGTTGAGTGAATCAGAAAAATTGAGCACTGCGACACCTGCTGTGCCATCGTCATTAAAGATGTTGAAGTTGGACATGTCTAGTTCGCTGTCCGGACCGTAGACGAGGCCTTCAACTTCTACGAGGACACCTAGGCTGTCAGGTATGCCAGAGCTTGCATTTACACCCTGCAAGTCAGCAAGGTCGCGACGCGGGAATACCGGTGCAGGCGGAGCGGTCATTTCTCCAAGGGTTAGGATAGCCTCGTCGGGCGTGTCTCCACTCGTTGATCCATTTCCATTTACGGCGTTGACCACGGCGTAAATGTTCACTTCACCAGTCCCTGCGGCTGGAGCCGTCCAATCAAAAGCGATCAAATCACCTTGTAGTCGCTGTGAATGATCGATATAGTCTATTCCTCCCCGCTGACGAATGCGAGTTCTTCCTGGTGGAGGTCCCATTTCACCTGCCTGAGCGTTTGCATTGTCTAGTATCACCGCTTGCATACCAAAGGCACTTGCAGCTACTGTGGTAGTGTAGGAGAGTTCAACTGAATATTGTTCCCCTGGGATGTAGTCCGTTTGAAAGAAACCAGCGCCGTCTCTAAGCCGGATGGTCGCCTCGGTTCCAAGGCTGTTACCACCATGGCAGTTGCGACAAGCATTGCCTGCAAGTGGGGAGCCCGTTGCATCGAAGCTTGTGGTCACGCCACTGCTAAAAGAAGAAATAACAGCCAGTGTAGCTGAAAGGAAAAAGGCGGAAAGTAGAGTTGTGCGCATGAGGGGGGTTGAAGATCAGTCTCAAAGGTAACCCCCTTTTATGCTGCGATGTGTCGCTTATTTGGCGAAAGCTAACCTTGCTTTATGTTCAGAAACTAATTCTTTTGAAGAGAGATTTCGAGACAGCTACAACTAGAAATTTAGAACTTCCCAAGTTTTCCAAGTACCATTTGTGTGGCCTTTTCCCTTTTCAGAGCTTCAGGGACAGGCTTTGTTCGTTACTGAATAGTTATACGTTCGATTGATGTTTTTCCATCAACAATAATATTCAGTTGGTACTGTCCAGGAGTGAGTTTTAGCGAAAGCTGATTGATACCAGGCTGAACGACTCCTTCCCAAATCTTTACTCCAATTAAATTGTAAAGTACAGCCGTACCCGCTAAAGGCAAAGTTGAATCAATATTGAATGTACCATTGTTTGGATTAGGGAATGTTCTGACTTCGTCTGCGCTAATTAAATTGTTATTGCTACTGGAAAAATCGTTACAGGAAATGGTGATTGTTTCGTCATCACTTAGCCAAACTGTTTCGACCTGTCTAACACCACCGCAGAAGTATGAAATCTCATAACGCCCCTTGAATGCTCTAATGTTCGCTTCTCCAGCAGAATTTGTTGTAACGCTTTCATCCGTCCACCATTCATCAAATACTTTAGATGTAAATACATCAAGTGCTGGTTTTTCTGTCCAATCGGCTCTAAACATGTTGGAGGCAGGACTTTGCCAAGTATCCGTATCCCAGAAATTCCAGAAGAAGAATCCAGTCATGCTTTCATGAGAAAAAGTAGCTGTAAGGAAGTCCCCCATATATTTGGCAGCAAGATCTTCTTCGATCGCTCGTGGCATATCAAATTCCGTAACTTTTGCATCGAGTCCAAAAGTATTGTAAAAGTCATCATACGTTTCAAGCACAGATGGAATACTATTAAGTTGTGTTCCAATATGACCTTGAAAACCGATACCGTCAATAGGGCCAGATGCTATGATTTCTCCTAGATTACGTTTCAGTGCGACGTAAGGAGCAGAGGTAGGGGCGCTTCCGAGTGATAACGTCACGTAATCATTTAGATAGAGGCTTGCATCTGGAAAAGCTCTTCTAGCTTCCGCGAAAACCTGACCATAAAGTTCTCTTCCGGTTACATATTGACCTTGGCCTCTGAATGAATTTTCAAGAATGACATTAGTGACAGTTTCGTTGATCACGTCCCAATCTCTAATGTCATCTGCCAAGCCAGGAAAGGTAGAAAGGTCTTCGAAGTGCGTACGGATGCGGTTCATTACATACGACGTGTCACGTGAATTTGCGCGTACATCATCGGGCATATTATCAAAGCCTGGCCAGAGTAAGGCGTGTCCTCGAAGTCCAATGTTTCGATCTCTTAGCCAAGTAGCAGCATCGGCAACGCCTTGATTGTCTTCAAACCAATTTTCTTCCCAGGCATTCCATTTGAGGTCATTCTCAAAAACGACCCAATTGAAACCATGACCATTGCCGTCTAGGTTCGTTAGTTTGTTTTGGAAGATTATATTGGAACAATTGTTATTGCCTAGGCGACATGCCTTAATAGCTGTTCCGAAAGCAAACAGGTGTTCTTGTTGTTCAACTTGAAAAGGGGCACTTACGACAGGGTTGTTTTGAGCATCGACTGCTATAATGTTCAAGTTTGCTTTTCGCAACGCATCAATTCTGTCCTCCGCTGGTGCTCTCCAAGCGGCGTCCGGTTCTGACCCACCGTAATTGTCATTGTTGAGATTACTTGGTAGATCTTCAAGATCAACTGCATCTCCGTAGTTCAGAATTGTAAAACCTCCGACGCGAACATCTTGCTGTTGGGTAGCAAGGTGGAACCCGAATTTTATCGATCCTGGTGCGTAAGACCCATTGGTCGCCTCAAAAGAAATAAAATAGGTTTGCCAATTGATATCGATTGGGAGTGTGAAATACACTTCTTTAGCAAAGTCGGAGGCTCTTTCAGCTAGAACATTGACTTGTCCAGGACCACCTTCAGACCTCATTGAAAAGGTCATTAATATTTTGTCTCCACTCTGAATGGGCTCACTGTTGCTGATGGTATATCCGGCATCCCAAGGGTTGTCGCCAGCGTTGGGTACTCGAAGTCCTAATTCTTGATTAAAGTCTTGATTTTGGATCGCTGTCCTGGACACACTGACACCGTAGCTTGATGCTCGGTTATAATTTCCAATTTCCGTATTACCAATTACCCAAGTGCTGCCTGAAAGTCCATATTGCGATTGTAAGTTAGAGAGCAGAGTGGTATGATAGGCATCCTGTGCGGCCACCGAAGATGCTCCCAACAAGCCAATAGTAAAGAGAACAAAAAAGAGATTTTTCATAGGTGTAGATAGACTTTCAATGTTGCTGATCCTACTTGTAAAGGAGGCAGACGTGGGCAGAGTTCACAGCGCTAATGTAAAAGTAATCGCAAGTTGTAGAAATGCGGATAAAAAAAGGGCACAACCAATTACCTTCTAAAGTAATGTGGTTGCGCCCTTAACACAAGGGGTGAGTAAAAATATTACTGCTTTACGACAGAAACGCTTTTTACAATTTGACCGTTGAATTTCAAGCAAACTTGATAGATGCCCATAGGTAACTGTTCGAGTGAAATTTCTTCTCGTTGATTACCTGCGCCTCTGTTTGAAATAAAATCGTTTTGCACTTGCCGTCCAACGCCATCGATTACCGAGATACCAACTTGACCGCTCCGCACTAGAGCATATTCAATAGTCATTATATCGTTTGTTGGATTAGGGAATACGTTGACGTTTTTAATCTCTGTTGGGCGTGACGTACTAGAAATAGCATCTGATCCGAAAGCAACGAAGTCGATATCAATGTTACCGGCATAGCCACCGTTGGTTGCATCTGGATAAAAAAGTAGTCCAGCTACGCGTTCTCCATCAACAGGACATGGGCCAGCCGAGCATGGTGTTCCACCGAATCCACCATCGCTGTACGCATTAAAAACATAAGCGAGCGTTGAGTACTCATTCTCGACGGTGTTTGTAACAGCGTCTATGCTTGTTACAAATCCCATGTTATCGATGAAATCAACACGTAGTGGTACGGCAGGATTTGCTTTTGCTCTCACAAAAAGCGTGTCACCAGAAGCTCTAGAGTCTGCTATGATCAAGTCACCTGCTGCATCGTGGAAATCATAACGAAGTGCGGCGAAAGCACCTGCAGTTCCATCTCCAGAAATACCAATCGCTCCATTTTCGAACGAATTCGTAAAGCCACTAGCAGTTCCGAGGAAAAGTGTACTATTTTCATTAAAATCATCACGGAGGTTGACCATACCAGTAGGCCCGCCGCCGCCACCTCCGCCGCCGCCGCCGCCAGTCGGTGCGCCACCAAAGGCGAGGTAATCAATCACTAGGTCTCCCGCAAATCCACCATCTGCAGCTCTGATGTAAAAGAGAAGCTGATTGATAGCAGTAAGGTCTAAAGGACAAGGAGCATTGGCGCTAGTACAAGCTGGGTTGTTCGGATCAAATCCTCCGTCTTGTGCGCCTGTGAAATCATAAACTAAGGTTTCGAATTCCGTTCCAACGACACGTGTAGCTGAAGTGAGTGAGGACACTCTTCCCATGGTGTCGATAATGTCAATTCGTACGGGTTCGTTACCTGTACTAGTTTTCATCTTCACGAATAATTTCGCTTGTGCTGGCGTAATGTCAATGGTAACACGTTGTCCAGTAACCTTATCGTTAGGAAGGTATGATACTGTTGCAAACGCACCTGCGGTTCCATCGCCAGTGATCGTCCATTCGCTACCCATTTCGGAATTTGTATATCCTGATCCTGGGCTACTTGAAATGCTATCAACAGCATTATTGTCAAACTCATCTTCGTAGACAACAACGGGTGCAGGTCCAGCAGGGTCTAAGGACTTTCCAACGCTGATGTAGTCAATAGTTAGATCTCCAGCAAAGGCTCCAGTTCCAGGATTGATGAACATCACGAGATTGTTTATCCGTGTTGGGTCTACAGGACAAGGAGCAGTAGTTTGGGTACAAGGTGTACCACCAAAGCCAAGATCTTGGTAGAGACCTGTGTAGTCATACTCGAACACTTCATAATCTTCACCAACAATTCTGGTAATTGATCCGGCGGTGGTTGCAAATACATCAGCATCTTGAAGATCAAAACGAACGGCTGTTCCAGGAACAGTAGACTTCATTTTAACGAATAGCTTATTATCTCCGTCGGTAAAGTCTAGGTTGACGCTTTCCCAAGTAACGTTATTTCTGAAGTCGTAAGCAAACGCCGCGAATTGGCCTCCGCTACCATCACCAGTAATGGTGAGTTCGGTAGTTCCAGTAAGGGCAGCGGTGTGTCCTGCTGCTATTTCTACAAAAGAAGTGAGCGAACTATCTCCATCAAAGTGGTCTTGGAATACATCTGATGTGATAACAGATCCAGCAGGCTCGCCTACACTAACGTAATCGATTACAAGGTCTCCGTCAAAGCCACCAACGCCAGGATCTACAAAAAACTGAAGTGTAGTAGCTGTTGAACCATCTACATCACATGGCTGAGTCATTGAGTTACAAGGCGTACCGCCAAATCCACCATCGGCATCATCGAGTAGTCCCGTAAAGTCATACTCGTATACCACGAAGTCGTTGGTCAGCGTCTTAGTGATTCCTCGCAATGATGTTGCAAAACCTGAGGCGTCGACTACATCCACTCGGAGTTGAGTGGCGATTGTGCTAGCCTTGGCACGAACAAAGATCTTTGGAGACGCTGTAATGTCTGTCGCTGACGCCGAGGAACCGTCATTGAATTGATAAACTACAGGGGCAAATGCACCTCCTGTTCCGTCGCCTTGAAGGGTTAGTTCGCTGTTAGCTAAAACTGCGGTAAAGCCACCATTCAAGGAAATAAACTGGTCTGTACCATCGAATTGGTCGACGTACGATTGAGCGTTAACTGCAGATCCGATGCCTAGAAAAGGCAAAAGCAACATGCAGAAATTAAGTAGGGGTAGTTTCATTTTGAAATGATTATTTGTTAAAAGGTACTCTATAGGAGTTCACTAAAGAGTAGGTTGTCGATATTGACTTCGAATTGTTCGCCAGTGTTGTCAAAATCAAACAGTAAAAATCGAATTGAAGCGACTTTACTTACATCAATTGGTGCACCGTTGAGGTCTTCAAATCGAGAAAGAGGTTGCGTTATTTTTGTCCATCCAGTCTGGTCAAGGCGGAGCTCTCGCGAAAAGTCATTACGTGACCCGTCGCGTTCTTTAAGAATGATTACGAGTCTGGTTGCAGGATGTCCATTTGTGTTGACATCAAACTCGATTAGTGTATTTGCAAGCGAGGTGGTCAATCCAAAGTTTGCAAATTCAGTTGGGTCATTGGTTTGAGTAGTTACGCTACCAATCAATCCTGAGCCTTGTGTATCTCGACCGCTTATTTTGAGAAAATTGCCTGAAATAGGATCTGGGTCAGAAGATCGAACCGCATCAGCTGCTGTTTGGTCTAGCATAGGAGTAAAGCGCCATTCTGCGACATCGCTACGAACACCGTTACCGTCAAAGTCATTTACCACAACTACGTTGCCCACTTGAAAACGATTGGCGGATAGCGCGTAACCACCGTTTGCAAGCAAAGCCACGTTTCCTTGGGTTGCTCCTTCAGGAACGGTAACTCGTATGCTATCATCGGCAAAAGAAACGATGTCTGCTTTTACGCTATCCATTTCACCCATCGGGAAATAGACCTCAAGCGGCTCAAAAAAGTTTTCTCCGAAAAGGGTGGTAGTTGACCCAATTGGTCCTCTGTTCGGTGAGATTAAGAATATTTCTGGAGCATCAAGAGAGATACGAAAAGTGGTTTCAGCGGTACCCCCATCGGTAGTTAATGTAAGTGTATATGTTCCTGCATCAATCGTAGTAGGAACGCGAAAAAGCAGGGCATTGTCTGAATTAAACGCCGTATTGAAATTGACAAGTTGTCCGTCAAATTTCATACTCGTTATATTGTCAAGATTAGTTCCTTCTATTGTAACGAGCGTTTCTGCGGGGGCGAATTCTGGTGAAATAGAAGTAATTACGGGAGCATCTGGATCCCCACAATTAGCGAAAAATAGGCAACAGAATAAAGCAGGAAGCACTGCCAACCAGTTCGAGTATCGGGGGTTAGCAGAGCGTCTAGTGGTGGTTTTGGCGAAAGCCCTGCGCACGCGCGTGGACCCTCGTACTTCACACGGGGCTAAAAAATGCATAGTAAGGTTTCGAGTATTGCTCATGAGCAAGAAGTTAAAAAGAAGGGCTTAAATCTTAGTAGCCTTCATTTTGAGTTAGCTCCGTGTTTATTTTTATCTCTGCTGAAGGGATTGGGAAAAGTAGTTTGTTTTCATCCAATGTTTTTCCGTGTAGCCGCATCGTATTGACAACATCTCCTTGTCTAAGCAAGTCAAACCAACGGTGACATTCAAAGGCAAATTCTACGCGTCGCTCTTGGAAGAGGTCATCTCGCGTAACGATGGACAAAGATTCGAGTCCAGCTCTAGAACGTATGGCGTTGAAAGCATCAAGAGCCTCTTGGTTGACCGTCACTCCACCATCTAGTTCTACAGCCGCTTCGACAAAGCTTAGCAATACATCAGCGTAGCGAATTACATGCATGTTTTGTCCCGTACTCATGAAACAAGTGTTCGGGCCGCCCCCGATCACATATTTTTTGATATTGATGGTTGCTCGAGAAGCACCTGTTGCTGGGTAATTATAGCCTCCTTCATCTGGGTTGATATTCGGATACGATGCCGCAGGTTCCATGATTGAGTGGAAGAGTCGTAAGTCCCCCTCTTCAAAAGCTTCTTGAATAGTTGTTCCAGGGTTATTGACACTTGGACTAGTTGGTATCTGCGAGCCCCATCCGTCACTTCCTTTGGTTATTCCTTGACCAAATGGAGCGAAGAAAGCTTGAGATGCATTGCCCGTTCCGAAAGGTCCGCACCCTACATGTTGGATTTGGAAAACGGATTCTGCATTATTATCGCTCGTTGCAATGTTCCAATTGTCTCCGTAGTTGGGCATGAGAGAGTAGACCCCAAGTCTCATGCATTCCGCAGAAAGTTCTTGTGCATCACGGAAATTTTTGAGGGTCAACTCAACTTTTGCATGTAGTGCTAAAGCTGCTCCTTTGGTTGCTCTACCAATCTCAGCGCCAGCTCTAGTGATCGGTAACACCGCCGCCGCTTCGGTCAGGTCTGCCTCGATAAGCGCATAGACTTCTGCTAATGGAGAACGAGGGAGTAGTACTTCATTATCAAGCGAAGGTGCTTCTAAGGATATGGGAACATCTCCAAACACTCTGGCTAAATCAAAATAGGCGAGTGCTCGAATAAATTTTGCCTCACCAACAAGAGCTGCGACTTCTTCATCTGAGATAGAAGCTAAGGGTGCTCTAAATATAACGACGTTAGATAGTGCGACAGCTCTGTAGCGGATAGCCCAAAACTCAGCTACAGAGATGTTGTCAGCAGAGGTGCTGAAGTCATCTATTGGCGTAAAATCGGGGTCAGTTCCACCAGCTTGCGTGTTGTCACTCGGTATTTCTAAGATGCGCCAACCTTGGCCCATCCATTGCAGATTCTGTAGTGGGACATACGCCGCAAGCATGGCTTTCTCCATGTCTTGTGCGGTTTTATAGAAGGAATCTTCAACAATGGTATCTAACGGCTGCTTGTCTAGGAAGTCCTCACACGCACTTAGACTAAATGCTAAGGCCGCAATGAAAGCGCACTTCAAATATTTACGGGTCTTATACATGATTAAAAAGTTGCGTTGAAGCCAACAGTTAATGAACGAGCAGCAGGATAGCGGCCATTGTCAACCCCATTAATTAATGGGTTTTGATTAAACGAACCTACTTCAGGATCATAACCACTGTATTCTGTGAATGTTAGGAGGTTTTGACCTGAAACGTAAACCTTAGCAGAGCTTAGATTTATTTTTTTGATAAGGGCATTTGGTAATTGATAACCAAGGTTAACATTACGCAGTCGAACGAATGAG
This sequence comes from uncultured Saprospiraceae bacterium, assembly GCA_937923485.1. Taxonomy (GTDB): domain Bacteria; phylum Bacteroidota; class Bacteroidia; order Chitinophagales; family Saprospiraceae; genus CALDTK01. The sequence goes on along the minus strand of CALDUE010000144.1, from coordinate 7,039 downwards.
CCATCCTCTACATATCGATCTGAAATTCGGCGATTGTCATTGGGATCGCTAAAGGTTGCTCTAGGAACGGTTGTGCTTGGGTTAGTAGCTGTAAACCTGTCAAGAGCCTCAACCCGTTGGTTATTTTGATCTGTTAGACCAAGCAAGTTTCTATCTAGCAAGTTGAGTATCTCGTTTCCGAACACTCCTTGGATCAAGAAGGACAACTCAAAACCTTTGTACCCGAAGTTATTACTGAGATTAGCTGTAAAATCAGGAACAGGGTTCCCCAAAAACGTTTGGTCTTCTTCATTGATGACCCCATCGTTATTGAGGTCTTCAAACCGGAAATCACCAGGGCGAGTATCTGTAGACTGGGTAGGAGCCTCGGCAATTTCCGCAAGGGTTTGAAAGATTCCCGCTGTCTTATAGCCAAAGAACTCACTTATCGCTCTACCTTCAACAGTACGAGTGACTGGCAAGCGTTGGATCACACCGACGAGGCTCCCTGTCGAACCGAGGCTTTCGACAACGTTTCGATTAAAAGAAGCATTGATATCTGTACTCCAAGAAAAAGCCCCAGTCGAATTAACCGTATTAATGCCAAGCTCTAAACCATCATTGACGATGCGCCCGATATTGACAAATGGTGCCTGAAAACCACCAGCTGAGGTAGGAAGTACAGCTGGGAGTAACATGCCGTCTGCTATTTTGCGGTAAATGTCTCCCGTAAAAGTGATCCTGCCATCATACATGCCGAGGTCTACTCCTATGTTTGCTTGAATCGAACTTTCCCAGCGGACGTTTGGATTCGCAATATTAGATGGGCCAAATGCAGTCGAAAGTTGATCTCCCCGCACTACGTTAAAGCCCTGAACGTTTGCGAGGTATGAGTAAAGGCCAATTTCTTGGTTGCCGACTGCTCCAGCTCCGACGCGTATTTTAAAATTGCTGATTAGGTTAATATCCTGAAAGAACGGCTCTTCGGATATGCGCCATGCAACTGCTGCGGAAGGGAAGAAGCCATAGCGATTATTTGGGCCAAAACGTGAAGAGCCGTCTATACGGCCCGTAGCCGTAAAGAGGTATCTATCAAGTAAGGTATAGTTGACTCGACTAAACCAAGAAACTAAACTGTTATGTCCAGCTCCACCACCATTGGTTGCTTGCCCAGCATCACCTAGGTTGATTTGCGTCAATTCATTATTAGGTAAGCCATTGCGTGAAGCTGCTATAAACTCATAGTTGCTTGCTTGCGCTTCAAAACCGAATAGCGTATTGATTTTGCTTGACTCTCCAATCTTTCCGTCAAACGTCAGCAAGTGTTTGTTAATCCAAAAGGTAGATTGATTTCGACTTGTATTGAGTGTAGAAACCGTGTTAGAGAAATTACCCCGGTCGGTAGATGGGAAAAAGACGAGTTGATCTGAAAAATTAAGATCAGTCCCTAGTTCTGTTCGATAGGTAATGCCTCTAAAGAGTTCGGCAGAGAAGTAGAGGTTTGACAATACACGCGTACGAGAGTTGTCGTTGATCGTTTCTAATGCTCTTGCGACGGGATTATCAAATTGTAAGTCGATTTCGTCTTGAGGTGCGGCGAAGCTACCATCTGCATTGCGAACAGGAGCACTAGGAGGAGTAAGCAAGGCCGTGTATATCACTCCTGCACTGTTGTCGTTGATGACAATTCGCTCATTCGTTTGTGCCACATTGATACTTCCTCCGATGTCTACACGGTCGTTGATGTGATGGTCAAGGTTTACGCGTGCAGAATAGCGCTGAAAATCGGAGCCTACCACAATACCTTTCGTATCGGAGTATCCACCAGAGATAGCAAATTGAGTTGATTTGTTACCACCAGTAATAGACAGCTGGTGATTCTGATTAATACCAGTCCTAAAAACGGCATCTTGCCAATCTGTACCCTCTCCGAGAAGTTCTGGTCGTTCGAATTCTTCGAGTTGAGTGCCATTGATCTCTCCAAAATACTGCGCGTACTCTCGCAAGTTCATGACATCTAGCTTTCGCAAAACCTGATTTGCGCCAACGTAGCTGTCGATGGAAATTTTTGTCTTACCTGCCGATCCCCGTTTGGTTGTTATCAATACGACTCCGTTGGCTGCGCGAGCACCATAAATAGCTGTTGCAGAAGCGTCCTTGAGTACTTCAATACGCTCTACGTCATTTGGGTTGATAGTGTTGAGTGCATTCGAAGCCTGTCCACCGCCGTCAAGTGCTCCAAAGGTGGCAGAACTCCCTTGGTTGTCGCTAGCAATGGGTACTCCATCTATAACATAAAGCGGCTCTGCTGTTAATGTAGAACCGATACCTCTAATGCGGATTGAAAGCGCACCTCCAGGAGCTCCATCGTTTTGGGTAACATAGACTCCAGCTGCTCTACCTTGAAGTGCTTGGTCTAATCCCGTCACAGGCATTGACTTCAACTGTTCTTCAGTTACTGAAGAAAGAGATCCTGTAAGATCTGACTTTCTCTGTGATCCATAGCCTACTACTACAACTTCATTCAGCGTTGCTACATCTGGCTGTAAGATAACATTGAGCTCTTTCGCACCATTTACTTTACGTGTGGTACTTAGGTACCCAATATAGGTAAATTGAAGGTCTGCGTTCTCCGAAATCGAGAGGGTATAAGTGCCGTCAAAATCACTAACCGTCCCGTTATTGGCGCCAACTTCAACCACGTTTACACCTATTAGCGTTTCACCAGTCTCTCCATCCGTAATGATTCCTTTCACGGTAACTTGGGCAAGGGATATTGCTTGTATACCAATTAAAAGGAAGAAAACTAGAAGGAAACGAGGCGTGGAAGGGTAGTATTGAACCATAGAACTGTATCGAGAAGCTAGAACAAGTTGAAATGCCGAGGTTTTTTCGGTAAATCCAGCGCGCCCTTCTGCTTATCTCTGAGATATTAAGAAAAAGATCGCTAAAGACTTGCTAATATAAGACCTAACATTTTATATGCAAAATGTGACGATGACAATAACGCTATAGGTTAGGTGGAATTCTACTCAAAAAACTATTGCATTCATAAAACTTAGATGCCCATCAACGAGGTGCTAATTGTCTTGTACATAGGCTAGAAGCTCCATCCCGTTCTTGTATAGTCAAGGGCTATTTAGCGAAATGGGCTCTTTGTGATGCTTCCGTCAAATTTTTCTAATCTTCCTCAATGAAGGAATTTCTACTTTGCTAGATTATGAAGAAACTCTCACCAGGTTCACGAGCATCTGCCAAATTTGTCATTGTATAAGTTGTAATGAGCTGTTTGGGTCTAGTATAGGTTCTATAGACAGCTTTTCCCATTGACTCGCATTGTACTCGCCATCATGCACAAAGAAGAATTCGCGTGGTCCAAGTGGGCCGCCATCTAAGAAGAGGTGGATGTAATCAATTTTCCATAAGAAGCCGATTGGGTAGAAGGCTTTGACCATATATTTAGGTGAAACGTCCTTTAGATCAACGACGACCTCCTCTTCTTTCATCCATTTGAACTTGAGTTGATCGCTTTCAATCCGGAGTTCACCCTTGCGAGCATTAAAATGTAGGGTTCCGTTCAACATCCAAGAAACTGCGAATACCATAAACAATAGGAAGCTATACCCCATAGCTTCATTATCGATCTTCTCACCAATTAAAGTGAGTGCTACTACCACTAGTATATTCCAGAACATTATAACACCAAACTGGAGTCGCTTGAGTTCGGAGAGATTTTTAGTGACGGTCGCTTTGTACATACTATTCTCTTTATAAGTCCTGACAAGATAACGAAAAAGTCTTCTTGGCAGTTCAGACCAATAACTTATTCAACGATAAGTGCGAAGCATGATACAACACTAACAAGCGTTCGTATTGGCGTATTGTAAAACCTCAAACCAAGTTTTCGAAGATGCGTAGCATCAAGAAAGCTTGCCAAACCTTGCACCTCTTCGCCCTACCTTGCGCCCCATGGCCCGTCGCAATAAACTCTGGCGCTTTGCGCAACTTCAGACCTACCCCAACTACTACGAAGCACCGATCCACGGACCGAATGCTGGCCACGACGTAATCGGTAGCTCTGGAAAGGCGGAAGACATGCGTGGTCGTTGGGCCAAAGACCATTTTAAAAACGACTGCCCCATTACGCTCGAGCTCGCCTGTGGTCGCGGCGAATACACTGTTGCACTCGCCAAAGCACACGCCGACCGCAACTTCATCGGTGTAGATATCAAAGGCGCACGCATCTACCTCGGCGCTACCGAACTCAAAGAAGCAGGCCTAACCAACGCCGCTTTCCTGCGCACCCGCATCGAGTCCATCGATCACTTCTTCGGTATTGGCGAAGTCTCAGAAATCTGGATCACTTTCCCCGATCCATTTCATGGCAGCGAAAACCGCCGCCTTACTTCAGCACGCTTCTGGATCAACTACGCGCGCATGCTTCCTGAAGGTGGTCGCATTCACCTCAAGACTGACGATCCCGACCTCTACGAGTACTCGCGCGAGCAATCACCTTCATTGACGCATTTCAAACAGGTTGCAGACTTCCCCGACATCTACGGAGAAGCAGAATTGCCTCACCCCGAACTCATTCACAAGACCTATTACGAGCGCAAAAACATCGCGAAAAGTCCGTCGATACACTGGCTCTCTTGGGAGCGCAATAGCGAGCCGGCACCTGAAGCCTATGTGGTTAAGGAAAAGGAAGAAGCGAGTTCGTAGCTAGCCTAATCCGTATCAAAAGTGTAGGCAGAAACCAACAAGCGTTTATGCGTTTCTGGGTCAAAGACTTCCGTCAAAACCCGTTTCAATCGTTCCATATTCCCGCTGGTCATCACACTATGATTTCGATGTTTAAGAATTGAATCTCCCGCATCAGCAAGCAGGTTTTGAGCTTCCAAAACACGGACTAATTGCCTCGCAACAGCAGGCGCTGGATTAACCAAGGTGACAAGTTTCCCTGTTATTTCTGCGATCGCTTCTTCCACTAATGGGAAGTGCGTACAACCCAATACAATCGTATCCACCCCCGCTTCAATCATTGGCGGGACGATCGTCTCTAGTTTTGCCGAAAGGCGAACACTCTTCAGCTCTCCCTCTTCAATCAAACTCACCAAGCCAACACAGGGGTCTTCGAATACCTCAATGTCGCGTCCGTACTGACTCATCAGTTCGGCGTACTTCTCAGAGCCAAATGTTCCTGCCGTAGCCATGACACCAACCTTGCCTGTCACCGTCGCTTGTGCGGCTGGTTTTACGGCAGGTTCCATGCCTACGATTGGGATAGTAGGGTTGCGCTTCCGCAAAACTTTAGCTGCCGCCGCCGTAGCTGTATTGCAAGCAATTACAATGGCTTTGCAGTTTTCAACTTCCACGAGGTATTCGACGATCTGTTCACTAAAGGCAATGATCTCCGCATTCGATCGTGGCCCATATGGCGCCCGCCCAGAATCCGCGACATAGACAAAGCGCTCTGCTGGCAACAAGTCAGGCAACAAGCGAAACACGCTGAGGCCACCGAGGCCTGAGTCGAAGATGCCGATGGGGTGTTGCGTTTCGCTGGGGCTCACAATAATTTCTAATTGGCAATTGATAATTGGTAATGCCGAGTTGTTTTGCTCGCCTTCGGCTCATTTATCAGGATGGCTGGAAGGTATGTACTGAAATTGGGACGTTATAAAAATCATCACACATAAAATGTAGGATAGCGTCCCTAATGAGCGTCCCCACGGCCGTCACGAAAATTAACAATTATCAACTAGCAATTGTCAATTGCAGCTGGCTTCAGCCTCTCATGCACGCATGCAAACTCCGGCGTATCTCATCAACAGTAGCAATCTTGCAAAACTGGATGCCAGGGTAGCGCTGGTCTGAAAAACTTAGCTGCTCTAAGTCGAAGGTCTCCTTCTCTAATTCAAGGAGGTTGTGGCCACGCGTAACCAATAGGAGTTGGCGACAAGGTGCGCGCTCGACCACTTCGCAAAGTGTGTAATCACCACTGAGGTAGCGATTCACGAGGCGGAAGGTTACTGGAAACAAGACCAAGTAGCCACTCTTGCGCAAACGGCATTGAAGGTGCAGCACTTGATCTTCATCGGTGTAGAGGCTAAGAATAGCCCCCTCATCTGCGAGTAGATCGGGTACACGATCGATCTTCGAAAAGATCTGCTGAGTTTGGAGTGCGACCTGTGTGGTCATGTGTTTCAAAGGATTAAAAGACCTACTTCGTGTAGGTGCTACACCATATGCAAGCACCGTGCCTAGACAAGCGCGGAACCTTGATTAAGGTGCAGAAATCTCCTTTGCGGGGTGCTTTTTGGGGTTTTGGCGGAAGCTCACATGGAAGTCCTAAACCCTCTCTAAGTAAGCTTGAGACTCAATTACTCACCCTCAATAGGAACAATGTCGCTGACATAACGTACCTACGCAGGACAACCACCGTGCGCTTACGTTGTTACTTGACCGCTTGCAGGCCAATTACGACCTCGCTTCACCCCCTAATCTGACACGATATGTTCGACTCGAATGAGTTCATGAAATACGCGACCAAGCATCTCGGCATGAGTACCATGCACCTTGAGAAGTATAGCAGCGTTACCGGCCAGCAGGCCTCTACACAAGTACCCAACATCCAAGGCTTTACGCCTGCGGTGATTGAGGAAAGAGCAATGAATGTTCAAGCCATTGACGTCTTTTCAAGATTGATGATGGACCGTATCATCTTTATGGGCGTGCCCGTGACAGATTATGTAGCCAACGTCATTCAAGCGCAGCTGCTCTTTCTCGAAAGTGCTGATCCGAGCCGCGACATTCAGATGTTCATCAACTCTCCGGGTGGATCTGTAATCGCAGGTCTTGGTATGTACGACACGATGCAGTACATCCAGCCAGATGTGGCGACAATTTGTACAAGTCTCGCCGCTTCGATGGGTTCTGTGTTGCTTGCTGCAGGTACGCCGGGTAAGCGTTCGATTCTTCCAAATGCCTACGTTATGATTCACCAGCCTTCTGGTGGCATGCAAGGACAGTTTACCGACATGGAGATCAACTACAACTTGAT
>CALDUE010000143.1 GCA_937923485.1 uncultured Saprospiraceae bacterium | reverse complement strand
GGGATCAGGGTTCAAAATGAGATACGTCGCCTGCATGAAAGGCTTGTCGTGCGGGGAGCATTCTGCCACGTTTTTGCGCCAAGTAGAAATCGCATGGCGCTGCATCTGCGGATTGCGATTGTAGTACATCCAACCGTCGCTATGGGCTGCAATCCATTCTTCTTTTTGTCGACTGTGACCTGTAACGAGAACGGGCAATTTATGTCCAAAGGCCTTGGGTAGAATATCTGCTTTGCCGTTTAGGCTACCAAAGTGACTCGTCTCAAGCGTCGGGAAATCCTCTTGGGCTGCACGCAAGTATGCAATCCCTTCTCTCAGCTGTTCGCCTCGACTTCTGAAGTCGATGCCCATAGCTGGATACTCGTCTGGACGATCACCCGATGCTAAACCAAGAATTACCCTGCCTTGAGAGAGCTGATCGATGGTGGCTGCTCCTTTGGCGACATGCAGAGGGTGGTGCAAGGGCAAAGCGATGCTTGCAAAACCGAGAGCGATGTCTGTGGTCTGCCCCGTCAAGTAGCCGAGGTAAGTAAATGGATCGTAGGTCTGCCCCGCATCTCCAAACTCAGGAACGTGGAGTGCAATGTCGCGCGTCCAGATCGCTTTGAAGCCAAGGTTCTCTACCAACTTCGCCCTGAAAAGTTGGTCTTGCATGGTCGGAAGCGCACCCGCAGGGTAATGCTCGATAGGAACGGTGACGCCAATGCTCAATTCGCCAGGCACGAATACACTGTTGAAGCCTCTATTAATGGTTTCGAATGGAGTCATAGATCTAAAGGAAATACGTTAATTAAAATCCATAAAATGAAGAGGAAAAGCTTAGGATACAAGCCTCTTCCTAATATTCTCAGGCGGCATCGGGCAATGTTCCGCCCCTGGAATATCCCTATTCTTTGCAATCAAATCATAAACGGTATTCGCGGTATACGGGGAGACCAGATGCAGAAGTCGTAGTGGAACGAACGTGCTTGTCACTTTCGTCAAAACCCAAGTGATGCAATCAGACTTGATTCGGATGAGTTGATCTCCCGTTGGATTCGTTTCAACGACAATGATGGAATCTATAGTAGCCAAGTCTGGATTCTGGCTCAAGATCTGTTGAAACCGATCACTTTGAATCTTACTGATCTTCAGACCATCTGGTAAGTCATACTTCGCCAAAAACGTAATGAAGCCATTACACATCAAGCAATCACCATCGTAGAAGAGGACGAACTCATTCTTACTTTTTGTGAGCCGATTCTTAAGCGACTTCATTGCACCAGAGACGTCAGAAACGATGTCCGTATCCAAATTTGCAAAGGGACTAAACACCAAGAGAATCCCCACGACAAACATCTGGATCGTAAAGTCTGGTCCAACCGTGAGTACAATACCTGCATGCAATAGCATGAGCATCACTCCCCAAATTCGATGCAGCTTCGGTTTAAAGACTACGTAAATAGCGAGAAACTCAACAGCGAACCCCACGATCATAAAAGCAGAAAAAACGTAAGAATTATTATACAGAATCACCGAACTAAAAAAGGTGTCATAACTACTAGCTAACGAAGACTTCGCTAGGTTGCGCGCCAAGCTGTCTGGAGATAAGGCAGATACCACTCCGCGCACCTCTTGGTCTAGAATTCCATACAACTTGAAAAACCCAGACACGAAATAAGCAAGTAACACCAAGGTCTGCGCGCCGAAGAATACCTTCAGTAGCTCCAGCTTGGACGATGCCGACTCCGTCTGATTTGGGAGGAAAATGAATAGAAATGAACTCAACAACATGACGTGCATGAAGTGATCAATCTTCCCAAAGGATGCCACAAAAGAGAGGTAGAGAAAGATGGCTACAAATACAGCTACTCTTATGGTTCTCGAACGTTGCCAAAACAGTAAGCCCAACAGTGAACTGCCCAGAAAGAATAGTAAGATTGATCTGACGCCCAGCTCCCAGTGGTCCGTAGGAAACCAGCGCATCGTCCAAATCGGCGTAAACAGCTGTTGCGATTCCAGCAGGACGCTCCAGGCTGTAAATTCTTGATAAGGACTGAAGGTCTGTACCGCGTTCACAAAGACAAAAAGGTAGAATACCCCAATGAGGAGTTTAGCGCGCTTGACTTTTTCATCTGAGTTAGCGCTCAAGAAGGACCGCCCATTCTCGATCGTACTCTCCCAAAAGGTATTGATAAGCGTACCGATCATTTGAGTTGCTTTATCGTTTCAACTTCAAAGACCTTGTCTCTAACGGCATCAATACTCTTCCCTGAAAGCTTAACGAACGCAACACTCCTTCCTTTTTTCAGAAGGTCAGGATTCTCGGCGAAGTAGGCATCCAATGATTCAAGCGGTTGACTTCCCGCTATGCCAAGTCGATAGGGATAATTTCGTTTCTCTAAAGGATTTAGGCTTGAGTTGCCCAAGATGAGAAAGGACTCATCAGGTTCGCCTTCGTTCAGTAAAAGATCATAGCGCACGAAGCCATCCGGGATCTTCGAATACAGCTTAAAAGAGAAGAACGGGAAGATTTCGCCACCGCCATAGGCAAACACTGGCAAGAGCGCTACGATAAAATACACGCCCAAAAACAAAGGGATAAAGTAGCTGATGAATGTTTTGTGCATGGTGCGGCGGACCTTTAAAATAGCACCCCAAATGTATCTAGATTTCTACAGCGCCACTCCAGCCCCGATGATGCCTCCAAAGCCACCGGCCTGCTTCATGGTTACCCGTAAGGTGTCGCCTTGTTCTACGAAGGTGTTTACCACATCCAGAGCCTTCTTATTTTTACGGTGATGGGCATCCTCCGCATCGCTAAAAAGGCTCAATTCAAAGCTAAAGCCGGGTGGTAAAAAGTCAAGCACGACCTCTATGTCTTGGTCTTCCTCTCCAGCGATGCCGCCGATGAAATAACGCTGCGCATTTTTCGCTTTGCGTGCGACTACTGCGTATTTACCCAGTTCACCTGCAAGCGGATACGTCGCCTCCCAATCGGTTGTCATGTACCGTATGTACCTCCTCATAACCTCGTGATACTGCATCTTATTAAGAAGGTCTTGGGGTATGGGGCCTCCTGTACTTGAAGTGATCTTGGCTCCTTGGGCTCGAAAGTGCTCCGGCAAATCAGCCACCATCTGAATCGGAGAATAGAGTACCACATATGCGCCCAGCTGCTTACCCAAAGTACTCAGTACCTCATCTTCCTCATTTTGTGAGCTTTCCAAATCTAGGTCGATGATGCCAGGCTTGTAGTCAAAAGGACCTGCAAGTCCGCGTGTATAGACGAGATTCGGCAAGTGACTCGGCTGGTTGACCTCCGAGGAGTCTCCATTCGCATTGTATTCCATACCTCTCGCTCCTCCTGCGCTAATCGCGTTTGGAAAGGTGCGGCGCTCACCCGTTGGCTTTATCCCTTGGTGTAAATCCACCGCGACTTGGTACTTCGCGGCAGTCTCCAGTACTTTTCGATAATGCCGAACGCCATACTGCCCGTGGTGATACTCGCCATTCGGAAAGTTGCCATAGTAGCCCGTTTTCACCAAGTGCAGCTCCAAGTCCTGCATTAGCGCAAATCCTTTGTCCACTTCTTGCTCATAGCGTTCAGGAACGCCAGCCGTTTCATGGTGCATGATAAGGTTGACACCTTTTGACTTGCCATACGCTACCACTTCGCTCAAGTCATAGTCAGGAGTTGGAGTCACAAAGTCAAAGGCATCAAGTCGACCGGCACTATCTAGCCAAGTTTCCCAACCCGTATTCCAACCTTCGACCAGCAGACCCCCAATCTTGTTGTCCGCACAGAAATCGAAATACCCTTTTACATTCTCCGTATTGGCTGCATGCTGAGCCACTCCGCTATTGGGTGTTTGATCTGCAGTGTATGCTCGCGTCCCCTTGCCAAGGAGTATCTCCCACCAAACACCTGTGTAGGTGGTCGGCTCAAACCAACTCACATCTCCGATTGCATTGGGTTCGTTCAAATTTAGTACGAGGGTATTCGCTACAAGGTCAATGGCGCGGTCTTCCACGGAGATCGTACGCCAAGGCGTCTCGAAAGGAAGTTTGCGCACGGCCTTCGCCTCTCGGTTTGGTGAACCGACAAGTATTGATTCAAAACCCGTTTCTGTAACGCCTAGGGTCATCTCAGGGTAGTCGATTAGCGCTGCTTCATGAATACTCAAATGCGCACCGCTATCGAGTCGCATGGTAGCAGGGGTCATGATGGCATTATGAGGTACAACGCGCTGATGATATCGTATACGATTATCATATTTGGTCGCATCTATCTCAGAATGCTTGGTAAGTTCCAAACGGTTTTCATAGCTGTTCCAATCGCCAGGCCCCCAGCTGACTAATGGGTCTCCGGCGATGTTAAACTGCGTGTGTTCTTCTAAAATTCGCACGGTATCTCGTACAAACGTCCCATTGGTTTGCTTTGGAAATACGTATCGAAAGCCTACACCGTCATCGAAGATTCGGGACTCAAGTTTGAGTTTGAACTTCTTCAAGGTATGTTTTAGCGAAAGCTGAATTTCTGTATAGGGCGCACGCACGCTGTCCACCTCACCCCAGGGGAGCGCGTAGACTTCCATTCCCTGGCGCATATCCACCTTTTCAACAAGGAAACTCCTGTCGATTCTACCCTGTGATTTCAGGCTCAGTCCGAGAAGAGAAGGCGAGATGAGTGTTTGCCCGTTTCTGGTCAATTGGTAAGAAATCTGCCCAGACGCTGTTCGGCTAAAGCTGATAGCAAGTTGCCCATCAGGACTCGTCGCGTGCATATCCTTGTCTCGCAGCTCTAAGGGGTTTTCGTAGGTGACACTTGGGTCGCCGCAGCTGATAAAAGTTAAGTAAAGAGCAGCGATAGAGAGAAGACGCATGGCAGAAAGGTAAGTGAAGGCACCGCAAGGATGGGAGTGCTTCGCCCTAACTATTGCTGAAACGTCAGCTCTATCGTGAATCAGCATGACAACGGTAAACTTGAGATTGTCGGCCAATTGAGTTTTACGGATCGATCTGCCGCTTCCACGCTATAGCAACGCTCCTACTACCTACTGCTTCACCAACCGGATAGTCCCAATTTGTCGGGCAGAGCTGTCTGAAAGCGAAGTTGCTTGCAACCGTAAGAAATACACGCCTTTTGGCATTCTGTCGGTAAAGACTTCAATCTTGGTCTCTCCCTTTTCAAGACGCAAGTTTCCACCGTAAATGGTAAAGAGCTGTCCCATCGCGTTGTAAATTTCCAACGTGGCCTCACTGTCTTCCTCTAAAGAGAACGATAGCTCAGACATAAAAGCTGTCGGGTTTGGCGCAAGTTTTAGCGGAAGCGGAAGCCCAGCAGTAGGCGAATTGGTACTGCTCACTCGCTGGCAAGTAAGTAAGGTGTCTATTTGTTTTTCGATGACGTTCTGCCACAA
>CALDUE010000142.1 GCA_937923485.1 uncultured Saprospiraceae bacterium | reverse complement strand
GCTGCGCCAATGAGACCGGTAAGGATATTCCCTTGGGTCGAAAGAATGAAGTCAGGTGCAGACCCTTCAACCCCAGCAAAAAGGGGTGGCAGTTTCCAGCCGAGAAGAAACATAACGAACCCACTTCCGATGAGATCGACTATGCCAGCGCCTTCCCCCACACGCATGGTTGTCTTGGTTGGATTGAATTGGCCAAGTGCCGTTCGACGTTGCATTTCCCACCGTAAAAAAAGCGCTGCGGTTATCGTACCGAGAGCTAAAAACAGTCCGAAGGTTTGGACAATTGAGAAAAAATTATCTCGCTCTGTGCCGATGAGGGCGTGGAGTATATAGGAAAGGTTGGGGTACATCGGGGGCTAATGTACAACGGTCATTTCGACCGCGGCACGGCGCGGAAGTTTTAGCGAAAGCGACTACCTAATAGGATGTGCTGAGCAGTCCGAAACCTAAAGTACTGTCAACAGATTTCTCCGCGCGCGTCTTCGTTCCTGAAAAGCTTGGTCTGAACGACGGGTTGTTAGGAGGTCTTGTTGGTACGTCTCTATGACTTCCGACTTCCGCCAAAGCAACGGTCCGAAATCCAAAGTATCATCAACGGTGTAGCCGTTGATTCACTCGTCGAGCTCTAAGTTCATGCGCCTGCGCAAAACATCAATAGCTGGGTTGAGATCAATCAGGGTTTGATATTGCTCTGCCGGACCTATGATTTCTTTTTTCGGCGCTTCCTTTGGAGCCATTTCTGGGTCAAACTCGATGACGATATTGAGGTCAGGACAGTTGAGCTCAGATTTAATGTCCCGGATGTCGGTTGCATCGTTGCGAAGGGCATTGAGTGCATACTTGCTGCCCACGAGAACCCGAAGCAGCGGACATTTGTAGTCGAGCTTCGTGTTGCGCATCATGGACTTAACGCTGTCTTTTTGTTTGGCAGCAGCTTTGTCCCAAATGCCTTGAAGTTGACTTAGCGTTAGTGTTTCAGGCTTGACAAATTCCACATCATCATCCTCTTCGTCTTCATCAAAGGAGATTGAAGGAAGAGCTGAGATTTTTGGTGGAGCATTCTTCTTTAGTCTACTTACTTCTGCTGCAGATGGGGCAGGCGTAGTGGTGGGTACAGCTACGGCTGCTTCCACTTCTTTCGCTGGAGCGGAAGGTTCTTTTACGGTTTCTTTTTCGAGAGGGGCGGGGTCGACGACATAGCCAGTGGGAGTGGGTGCTTTCTCTTTTTCCTGCGAACTAGTTGTTCGAAGGACATTAGGTGCCGCGGGCACAGGAGTTGCTGCTGGTACCGAGGCTGCCGAGGGCAAAGGGCTGGCTGTAGGCACAGGAGTTGCGGCTGGCTGCGTCACTTCTGGTGTGCTTAGCGCTTCACTTTTTTTTTGAGCTGGGGCGACGGCGAGTGGTGCCACTTGGTCGGAAGGGGTAGCGATAGTATCTCTGCTAATGGTGCGACCAGCGAAGGCCATTTTCACCAAGTACAGCTCTACATGTAGACGTTTATTGACAGCCTGGCGGAGTCGGAAATCACACTCTGCAGCAAGGTTGAGCGCATTCACAAGGAAGCTCATGCCGCAGAGGGCTGCCTGCTCAGCATAGCGCTGACGAAGGGAATCACTGACCTCGATCAACTTAAGCGTCTGAGGACTCTTGCAGACAAAGAGTTGACGAAGGTGCTTTGCCAGTCCGCCGAGGAAAGGTTGCGGCTCAAAGCCGTTGCTGAGGACCTGGTCGAATTGAAGGTATAGCGAAGCTGCATCTTCTCGAAGTAGTGCATCGGCAACTTGAAAGAACGTACTGTGATCTAGGACGTTGAGCTGCTCGGCAGCATGCTTATAACTGAGGGTATTGTCTGGAGAAGACGACACCAAGCGATCAAAAATGGAGAGGGCATCACGAAGAGCACCATCCGCTTTTTCTGCAACGAGGTGAAGCGCTTCGGTCTCGGCAGTCAGGCCTTCTTCTTTGCAAATTCCTTCGAGGTGAAGGACCATGTCCGCTGGTCGAATCCGATGAAAATCATAGACCTGACAACGGCTTAAAATCGTCGGAAGAATTTTATGCTTTTCGGTAGTTGCGAGAATGAAAACCGCATACTCAGGTGGCTCTTCGAGTGTCTTGAGGAATGCATTGAAGGCCGATGCCGAAAGCATGTGAACCTCATCAATGATGTACACCTTCTTTCGGCCGCTCTGTGGTGGGATGCGCACCTGCTCCATGAGCTGATGCATGTGGTCCACCTTGTTGTTGGATGCACCATCAAGCTCGAAAATATTGAAGCTCGCATTCTGATTGAAGGCGACACAATTATCGCAGGTATTACACGGCTCAAAGTCATCGCTAACGTTGAGACAATTGAGGACTTTGGCGAGAATCCTAGCGTTGGTTGTCTTACCTACTCCACGGGGACCGCAGAACAGGAAAGCATGTGCGAGCCTGTTTTGCCGCAAGGCGTTTTTCAATGTCTCAGAGACATGTCCTTGCCCAACCACTTCATCAAAGCGGACGGGGCGGTACTTGCGGGCGGATACAACGAATTCAGACATGTGCTACAAAGGTAAACTTTGGGAGAGTGGACTTAACCAGCGTCAATTGAATGATTACGCACGTATCAAGGAGAGTTGTGCGCATTGACCTGTGGAGAGCGTGAATTTAATACAAATTGTTGTGGGAAAATTGGAGGATTGACTAGTTTTGTTGTAGCAAACTATCCTTAAATCAGCGGGTAAAAGGCAACATGAAGCTAGTAGCTGCTGTTTAACAAAATGACTTTGGGGCTTTCGCCAAAACAGGAGGTTCCGGCCCGAGACTATTCTAAACTTTTAAGCTGCGCGTGTGATAAGATGGATTTTGAGTCTTCTTGTGCTTGCTTCCTGCAGCATAGGTGATACATCCGCCCAGAACGCGTTGCTCTTTCCTCACCTTGATGAGGTGCAGCAAGTTCTGCAACGCAACCCAGCGAAGCCTTTTGATGCAAAAGTTTCCGTGGCGCTTGGTAGCGCGTTTGCTGGCTACCGAAACGGTATTTTTAAGCGGGGCGATTACGATCCAGACTTTCCGCTCTTACCTCAGGTGGAGGCGGTGGTACGTGAGCACACGGAGGTTGAGAAGATTAATTTCGCTGGCCGCGCAGATCTCTTCGGGCTATCGATCTTGACTGAAGTGGGCCGATTCAGCGTAGGAGTATCTCAGCGAGCTGACGCAAAATTTAGTGTCCCACCAGAGTTTACAAATTACATCTTCCTTGGAAATGAATTTGTGGAAGGGCAAAACCTTGTGGTACGAGATTTAAATGGGGAGGCATCTGCTTTTGTTGAAGTGGCTTTAAGGTATCAAACTCCGGTGCAGGATAATGGATGGAGTTTTGGTGGAAGCTTAAAATTTCTAGGTGGCCAAGGGAATGGAGTACTTACAGATGCTGTCGGTAGCACCTTGAATGAAACCATTGCAGATACGTTTTTAGTAGAGGCGAGTGGCCGGCTGCAATCATCTGGAGTTGCGGCCTTTGGGACAGATACGACACTTTCAATAACGACTCTTATTCGTAATCCAAATAATTTTGGTTTAGGCTTAGATATGGGTGTTTATTATCAAGTAGACGATACATGGTCGTTCGGTCTATCCTTGCTAGATGTTGGATTTATTCGCTGGAAAAGAAGAGTATACGATGCTGAGTTTGGGGCGAGATTTAGATCTGAAGGTTTTTCAGCTATCGTCTCTCCTACTGGAAATTTAGAAGAGCTTGCAGATAATATAGGAGATTTAGTTGTGGATGATCCTTTTCCTGAAACAATGTCCCCAACAGATTATGGTGAACCCTATACCCGAGCGATAAAGCCAAGTCTTTTGGGAACAGTGAGTGCTCAAGTTTCTGACATGTTTGAAGTGGGGATGTCGTATGCATACGACGCGGATGTATTGCGCGGCCAACATAGTGTTGGGGTGAATGCCAAGCTCAATGCTGGTAAGTATGTGCAGGCGCTAGCGGGCTATTCTTATACGGGTTCACAGCAGACAGGTTTGGGTCTTGGCTTGGCATTAGCCTTCGGTCCCTTACAGATTTATGCTACAGCGGACAATGTGCTGGATCTCACGAATGAAGATAAATTTGATGAGATAGCTGCCAATGCTGGTGTGAACCTAATTTTCCCAATCGTATGGTTTGACGGGTCTGGAGGCTACGGCAGCTCTAAAGGGTTGAAATCAAGGTCTAAGAAGGTGAAATGTTATAAGTTTTAGATTGCTATTTATAAATTTCGATTTTAATCATAAGCTATGAAGCCTATAACCTGAAAAATAATTGTTTGTCATTGTACTAAATATAGTTTCTGTGATACGTGAGGAGCTTGCGATGTCGCAATGAAGTTGCTGGCCATATTGGCCTTTCTCAGCGGCAATCCGCGAGGTTTAACACGATAAAATAGCTTTTTCGGGAAGATAATTATGTTCCATTACGAGTAGCTGAGATGACGGTTATGAGAAACGATTAGCGTTTTGATGAATCGTTTAGTGACCCGTTGATACCCGCCGAAACTTCGTTGTTGACGGCGGGGTGGGAATTTGATTGAGGTGTCGATCCGATTCAACGTGCCTTAGCACGCAATTCCGCGCTGTGGGTGAGTACTGCTTTCCAATCCTGACGTCGTATCCTAAAGGGCACAGATCTCAATTGTGTGACTTACTTTACAGCTATCACCACAGGTTGCAGGCCCCTCATCTATATGCGTATTGCTACTCACATTCTCATTGCCCTAAGCTTAGTAGGCGCGTGGTCGTGTAAGTCTAGCACCGAACCAGAATTCCTCTTTCGAGCAAGTCTACTTGTTTCGGAAGACCACACGTGGTTTCGTGCATTCAAATACTTTGGTGAGGAGCTCGAAGAACGCTCTGATGGGCGAATTAAGCTTCAGACGTATCCATCGGAACAACTCGCCAAAGAGATTGAGGCGATTCGCATGATCCAAGCTGGTGTTATCGACATGACCACGACCAGCGCGCTGCTGAGCAATTGGACGGAGATCATGACCTTTTGCGAAATGCCATTTTTAATGGACAGCATGGAGGATGTTGACCAGATGTTGAACGGACCTGTAGGTGCACGTATTCGATCTGAAATGGTGACTAAAACAGGACTACGACCAGTCGGGTATTTTCAGGCAGGTGCGCGTCATTTAACGTCCAATCGGCCGATCCGCCACCCCGATGATTTGCAAGGATTGATCATTCGTATCCCGAGTATTCCAGCCTTTATTACGGCTTGGGATGCACTTGGTGCTAAAACCACCCCTATTGCTTTTTCTGAAGTGTTTACTTCTTTGCAACAAGGCGTGATCAACGCACAAGAAAATCCACTTCCACTGACCAAAATGCTAGCGATGTACGAGGTGCAGGAATACGTGAACTTGACGAGCCATGTGTTTGGCTGGACTTATCCCGTGATTGGTGAAAAGCCGTTCAATGAGATGCCATCAGATCTGCAAGCCGTTTTTCTAGAGTGCGCTCGGGATATGCAAGCGTACGAGCGAAAGCTGTTTCAAGAAAATGATGCTTTGGCCCGCACAGAGCTCGAAGCAAAGGGCATGGAATTCATTGAAGTCGACCGCGAGGCCTTTAAGCAAAGGCATGGGAACGCGATTTATAATACCCTTTCAACTGAGATGAAAGAGGTTTATCGCTCATTAAAGGACACCATTAAATGAGGCGCTTTGTCAAGTATTTCGGGGTCGCGATGAAGTACGGGACATTCCTGAGCACCGTAGGTTTTGTGGGGGCGATTCTGATTCAAATCTTTGCGCGCTTGTTTTTAGAAACAGCTCCTTCGTGGACGGAGGAGGCCGCTCGTGTATTTTTTGTTTTTGCAATCGGCTG
>CALDUE010000141.1 GCA_937923485.1 uncultured Saprospiraceae bacterium | reverse complement strand
AACCCTGAAAACTTTGCGGACGTAGACAGCTCCCCTCCCCAATTAACACAGTAATTGTGCAGCACTTTACCCAAGTTCTCCTCTGATGGCAGAAAACTTAGCACGAGTGCATCTTCATCTATATAAAGTGTATCTGTTTCTTCAAACCAAGGTTTATAGTCGTGGGCGCTCTTTACTGTCAGATTTTCCTGAACAGCGACACGTTGAACCAAGATTATAATCGGCTTTGTTTGATCTACTTTTTCTAAAATTTGCGGAATCCCCACCCATGGAGCGTTTAGACTTAAGCGTTCTCGAGTCTGCTCGCCACTCTGCCTACTCATCTTTACGCCCATGTTCGGCAGACCTGTTTCTAAAGACAAAAAAGTGCTCGGTCCTGCCTGGCCATGTTTAGAAAGTGCACTATAATTTTCGCTCCCTTCGTGGAAATAAGGGAGTGGTAATATTGCCTGATATTGGGCAGGATCACCGATGGCTTCTGCCCAATCCCCCACCGCATACTGTTGCTTCGTTGGGTTCGCATTTATCAGTGAGAGGCTTCTGTTTCCCTCCCAGATAAGCAGCAAAGACAGGGCGATTGGGATGGTTTTCCAGAAATACTTTGCAAAGGATACGCCTTTCCAATCTGCCGATTCGGCTTGTAAAAGGCACCAAAAAGTGATCACGACTGCCGTAGACAGTTGAATAGCGTAGTACCCTACCCAAATGAAGCGACCTAAGCTTCTAAATTGACGAATGGCTCCAAGTCTATCAAGCACGATTTCAAATCCAGGGACATTAAGCCAAAGTCCAGAAGCTAACACAAACGTGAAGACAAAAATCCAATTAAGCACCACGACTACCCTACGAAAATGCTCGTCGGCAATTTGATGAAACGCTACCCCACTTTTATTTTTCTTAAAAGGATAAATGAAGATTTTTACCAAGAAGAATCGGATAACTAAATATAGAATAAAAAATCCAGCGACTATCCCAAGGTAGCCTCTGCTTTCAAAACCTCTCGGTTTTCTAATCTTTGCCAGATATTCATTGAACCATTCCCACCAAGGAAGGCTTCGATCAATGATCAACTCTTCCCAGGTGGTGGTAAATGCTTTCAATCCATACGGGGCAGCAGGACGATCTGCAATAGGCCAAGTCAAGTCTACCAAGCCTTTGCTAATCGTAAAACTCACCACACCTAGTACCAAAATTTGTGCGAACACTTTAAGTCCCGAGCCTTTCCATTTCGTCGTCTGAGAAAGCAGCATAAATAGACTCGCAAGCAGTAGGCATTCGGCCAACATGTACAAATGGAGCTGACCTAAAATGATGGTGGTTAGTATTATCCATCCGACCATCTTCCAGCTTCGCGATGCACTCCAAGAAAGGAGAAGGTGCATCATTAAAGGCAAGGCGAACACATAAGAAAGTCCGAAATGCCCAGTAGCTCTGGGCATTTGTGGACTCAGTAGCGCGATCCCAATTCCAAACAAAATGGCATACACAAGGGGCATTCTCAACCTGAGCAATAGCCACGTAAGCAACACTGCGCCAAGAATACAACCGAAAAAAGGGAGCAGTTGAACTACCGCATATACCGTTTCTACTTGGTCAACACCACATAGTTTGAGAATCCATGTCAGCAAGGGTTGGCCATCAGCAAAGGCAATGTGCTCACCATCGGGATAGTTGAACGCCTGTGTTTCAACAAGACCATTGTCATGTACCGTATGGTAAGCGACGGTATAGATGTTTTTCCAAGTGTCGCCACCCTGCTCAAAGAATACGTGTTTGGGATCCTCAAGTACTGGCGCAAGTTGAGGTTGCGCCAAAAAGAGCGGCCACATTACTGCGACGCTTACGAGTGCTGAGAGTAAGAGCTTTAGCCTGGTTTTCATTTCCTTTAGCGCTAGGCCAAGGATACAAAGGCTAGACTGCTTTTGCCATGGCTACTTTACCACGTTCTGGTCGCCAGAATCTCAGGACGAGTGACTCTATAAGTAGAGCTAATAGTCCTAGCATGAGCAGATATGGCCACCATGCCTTCCCGTTCACGTCGCTTTGCAAAGCTGCTTCGAGTGATCCTGTTGCATTTCCTGTAAACACATCTAAGCCCGTGTCAGCCAACTCAGCTTCTGATAGGAAGGTTTGAGGAGATTCTTGACGATCGAAGTTGAACGCGATATGTGCAATGGTACTGTCCTGGCTGTCTTGCAATTTGTAGAACCCAGCTTCTTTAGGAGCAGCGCCAAAAGATAGCAATATGCGATTGCGAATAGTCCGCTGAATAGGAATGAACTCACCATTCTTCCCAACGAGTATAAGTGCCGCTTCCTCTGCTTTCGGACTAGGGAAAGAAGCCGTCTGATTTGCGCCAATAGTATAGGCGACTGGTTGTGCAGCTGCTCCAGAAAGTGCCATTCGATAAAGCATCGGTACGAATACCTCACCATTCCGAACGAGGTCATTGAGTTTTGGCGAAAGCGGTGAAGCAGAAACGTAGAGAAATCCTAAGCCTAGCTGATTGCCAATCATAAATGGTCGACCATCTCGGTAACTTAGGATCACTTCACTGCGAGCATCACTGAGCTGAAAGCGGCCCTTGGTGGTCGGAAGGCGCATGTTGCGCGGGCTCCGCTCGAATACATCCTTGAATACAAATGAATTCGTATTGATTTTGCCTACGGTTTGTTCGCTTTCGCTAAAACTACCGAGACTAGAAATCTTCGCCGCACTCAGTAATTTATTAAAGCTTGATTCATCTACGTCTGCGGCTGGAAAAGCAAGCACCTTCCCTCCGTCGTTCATGTAGCTAGTGAGGCTTTGTACAAGTCCACTACTCACGGCTTTTAGATCGTCGAGTACGATCAAATCGAATGTCGATAAGCTGCTGTAGTTGACATTGCTGGCACGTTGCGACTCTATCTCAATCGCTCCACCGCTAGGGAAAGCAGATGCCAAATAAGGACTCAAAGGTCCATCGTTAAGCGAGAGCACTTTGAGCTTGTTCCTTACGGAAAAACTGAGGTAGTACTTGTCGTCAAACTCCACTGGAAAATCTGTTATTTCAATAACCGCATCAACCCATCCTGGATCAACGGAAGCCAAACGGAGTGTATCGGTCAGCGAAGAATTTGCGGTGACTGCCATTGTCCCAAAAGGTTGCTGACGACCATTCGCGCGAACGCTCAAACGTACTGCTTCTGCATCTTCGGTGCCGTGGTTGGTAAGTCTTACGATCAAGTCTATTGGTTCGCCCGCGAGTTGAACAGGCTGTCCTAGCCAAGCGGAGTCGATACTTACATTTCGCTCTACAACCGCGCTAATAGGGACAAGTTTTGCCGAAAGGACACTATCACTATTCCAACCCGTCTGCTCAAATTGTGAACGTTGAAAATCACTAATAATATAAGCTGGAATCTGATACTCATTCGCGTGCACTTGTTGCATTCTAGCGAATACCTCGTTGGCAACTCGACTGTCAGGACTAAGCTCTATGTCATCTATAGCTGCTAGCGCATCTTCCTGAGAAAGCAATCGCTGACTTGCACCTGTCAATTCATTGGTGATGACTTGAAATTCAACTTGTTGGGGATACGTCCGCACCACTTCCAAAGCACGTTGCTTGGCCTTTTGCAGCAAGGAAACATCAGATGCTTGAGCTGACATGCTGAAGCTATTGTCTACAAAAATGGATACCGAGGCGGTTTCTTCTTCTGCCGTTTCGTCTGAAGCCAAGAAGGGTTGGGCAAAGGCGAGTATTAAAGCTGCAAAAGCCAATAGTCGTAAAAACAGAACCAGCAAATTCCTGAGACGAGACCTGTTTTGGGTCTCTTCTTTCACTTCTTTGAGGAAGCGGACATTGCTGAATTCGACCTTGCGAAACCTTCTAAAGTAGAAGAGGTGAAGGAGAATTGGAATAGCAAGAGCCGCGAGTGCCCAAAGTAGTCCAGGTGATAAAAAATTCATAAAGCCAGTTTAAAGGAATGCTTGTTCGGCCAAAATTGAAAAATTTCAGTCTTACGACGATCATTTTAAAAAAGATGAAAAAATCAAAGGCAGTATCTTTGTTGATCGATCAACCGACTTAGAAATCTTGTCTTTCTGCTACTGAGTGTTCCACATTTAGATCACTAACTATCTCATTTCCAATTCAATGCCACCGAGTGGTCAGCATTTGCTGTGGTTGAGATGGTAAGGAACGCTAAAGGAACATACTAACGATGACCATCGTATAAGTTTAATACGTCTAAAGCTTTCTGCTTGTTGCCGGCCATTTAGTGCAGTTCAACGGCGTAGATTAGCCAAAGATCATCGAATTACCTACTTCTGGTACTGATTTAGCAGGTAAACACCTTTAGTTTTGCACTCGCGACTTCCTGATTAACAACACAATACTGCGCACGACCTCCCACGGCCAACCAGTCTGAACTACTATGGACTTTCAATTTTTCATTGATACACTCAACCGACGCAAGTGGCTCCTCATTGGAGTTTCGCTTCTTGCTGCCATCGCCACTTTATTGGTGATGCTGCAAATGCCGCAAAAGTACCGTGCGAATACGCAGGTATCAACAGGCATTATCGATTACAAAGGTGTTCGTCTCGAACGAGAAAATCCGTTCGTACAAAAATTTCAGGTAGAGAACGCGTTCTCCAACTTGATCACCAACATGCAAGGTCGAGCTACGCTAAGCAAACTATCAGAGTTGATGCTTGCGCATGACTTGACTTCATCTACCCCATTCCGCGAGCCGGATTGGGAAAATGTCGAAAATTTGAAGGATCCATCGATGATCGATCTCGAAGCTGCGAAGCGCGTGTTGATCAGTCGTATGGACTCCACGCACAATCAGAATTCAATGCACCCAGCTTCAAGCAACGGTGTCCGTATTTCAAAAATTGCTGAAGCTTACGGTTACGACTTCGATAACCTTCGCAAGGAATTAATGGTATCTAGAATTGGTGACACCGATTATTTAGATATCAGTTTTGTAACAAAAGACCCAGAGCTCAGCTACTTTATGGTAACGAAGTACGTTGAGATGTTTATCAATGACTTCAAGACCGATCAAAGTAGTGAGGAGCTTAAAGAATTAAGTTTTTACACGGATCGTGTCATGGCCAAGAAGGCTGAGATTGATAGCATTCAGGCGGAAATCGATCAATACAAAGGAGCTAAATCTGTCGTGGATCTCGATGAGCAACAGCGTGCGGTTGTAGGTCAACTTCGTGATATCGAGCAATCTATAGAAGAGCGTCGCCGTGAAATTCGTGGATACGAAAATGCACTAGCAGAAATTAAGGCTGAACGAACAACTGCTGGAAGCGGAAAAGCTAAGCGAAGTGCTGCGATAGCAACTGCGAACGCTCGGTTAGATCGTACGAAGAAAGAACTTCAAGTTTTGCTCAGCAAGGTTGATCGCGTAGATAATCCAGGGCCAGTCGAAGAACTCATTGCTAAGAAGCGCGAAGAGCTCCAAGCTCGCACCGAGCGAGTTGCATCGCTGAAGCGAAATGGAGAAGCTAAAATTGAGGATCGTATTGTCGACCTGGAGCAGCAAGAATTAGAAGCAGAGATTGAACTTCAATCTGCTCGCAAAGCAGTAGCTTCAATGGAGCGCGAGGCTGGTAGACTGCGTGGACGTACGTCTGGACTCGTAAACGATGAGGCCTTCTTGTCCCAACTCTCAACAGCTCTCGCTATTCAAAGTACGGAGTATAACAAGCTTCTTGAAAAGAAGGACGCGGCAGAAGTAATCTTCTCACGTAGTGAGCACCCAATGACGGTTGTTGAGCCTGCTGAGGTTCCTGAAAAGCATGAGAGTCGTCAGATTCCGTTGGTGACCATGTTTAGTGCAGTAGCCACGGGAACAATGTTCGCCTTAGGACTTTTCCTTGTGACGCTACTCGACAATAAGCTTCGCTCACCAGATCAGCTTCGCACCTTGTTTAAAAAGGATGCAATTGCTACGGTGACGCGAATAAATACTAAGAAGTTCTCTTTACTTCGACTGTTCGGAAATGAGGCACTACCAAAAGCACCGCAACGATGGATTGAAGGAATTCGATCGCTTCGCTACAGTGTGGAGCAATCAGGAAAGAAAATAATTCAGGTGACGAGCCTTGACGCCCAAGCGGGTAAGTCGACGGTTGTTGCTGGATTAGCAAAGAGTTTCGCTCGGGCTAACGAACGTGTATTGCTCCTTGACTTGAACTTTAAGAACAATACGCTCAGCGCTTACAGCAACGTGGATGCGCATGCACACCCGTTTGAGCTCAATTATGATCCATCAAAAATGCCGAGTGCCAGTGCATGGTTCGAGCTTGATGGAATGGACATCGTGGGTAACATGGGTGGTTTCCGCTCACTGGCCGAGGTTCTTTCTACAAGTGATTTTCATTCGAAATTGAACTTACTTGTTGAGGATTACGACCATATTCTCATTGAGAGTGCTGCGCTCAACCTCTATGCAGATTCACGCGAGCTCGCAGCTTATGTCGACAGTATTCTCTGCGTACTTGACGCGGACAGTAAAGTTGATGCAGCTGGCCGTGAAAGTATGGCATGGCTTGAAGCACAAGGTCCTCGTTTTGCTGGCTACGTGCTTAACCGCGTAGAGCATAAGATGCTCAAGTAATACCGTGACAGAACCAATCGACACCCCCCAAGTTATGGTCGACACACCGTCGCCAGAACCGTCTGCTCCCAAGAGTAAGCGAGAGCTGCTCATGAGCGGTATGTACTCGATGGGTGATCGTGTTGCGGCCTTGGTCTTTGGATTCGGTACGCTGTGGATGCTAACGCGTCTTACGTCACAAGCGAATTTTGGGGTTTGGGTATTTTTTACCGGATTGGTTGCGACCGTTGAAGTGGCTCGTACAGGTCTTCTCCAAAATGCACTCATCCGCTATCTCACCATAACTGATGAGAAAGATCACGGTGCGATTCATGGAGGTGCATGGCTACTCAACGGATCGATAGCAATACTTGGAGCAATGTTTCTATGGATAGGCGGAGCCTATCTCGAACCATGGCTTCACTTCCCAGGTCTTGGGTCACTGACTAAGATCTATGCGCTTACCTTTTTGGCCATGACGCCGCTTTGGCAGTTCAACTATATACAGCAAGCGCACCTTGAATTCCGAGGAGCTTTCTGGGCCACTATACTTCGCTACAGTACGATGTTTCTACTGACGCTAAGTATGTATTTTGCATATATACAAGTCGACGGAAGTTCGCTTTTAATTCTTGAATATCTTGCTTGGGGTCAATTAATAGCTGCTTCTCTTGGCGCATTGATTTCTTACCGCTATGCAAAAGCATATATCCCTAAAATCGTAAAGCTCTCCTGGCCATGGTGCAATAAGCTCATCGGCTTTGGGAAGTATGTTTTTGGGACAAACCTGAGTTCGATGATGTATAAGCAGGTCGACACGGCAATGCTTGGAGCACTCCTTTTAGGACCTGTTCCGGCCGCCGTTTATGGCTTGGCTATTCGCATCACCAATTTTGTGGATGTACCTACACTCGCTGTTGCAAGCATTGTATTCCCTGAGAGTTCAAGGGTTTCGACTGAAGGCCCAGAGGCGCAGGCGCGTATGTACGAGAAGGCAAGTGCAGCAATTTTAGCCTTTGTACTTCCCGCACTTTTAGTGGTTGGGATACTTCCAGGGTTTATTGTAGACATTGTTGGAGGAGGCAAGTACGCAGAGACCATTCCTGTTTTACAGATTACGGTATTGTTCAGTTTATTTATCCCCTTCGCAAATCAATTTGGAACATTACTAGATGCATCAGGAAATCCAAAATTGAATTTTATTTACACAGTTGCCGGAATGATATTGAATGTTATTTTCAATTATATTTTCATTACCAACTTTGGAATAATTGGTGCTCCCATTGGAACACTGTGCACGTATACCATCATGTTTGTGGCGATGCAAAGCTTACTTTATCGAAAGTATGGCGTTCGTCTCATCAATGTGCTGAAAGCCATGCCCAAGACCTACGCAATGATCTGGGATTTTGCTCTTCATAAAATTGGATTGCGCGCATGAATTTGCAAAAGCGCATACCTGACGTTGTCCTCTACAGTTTTTTTCCGTGGAGACATGAGTACCCTAGCACCGCTCACGGGCTTGCAAGAGCCCTGGCAAAGTATACACGGGTTTGGTATGTCAGCAAGCCACCGACCCTTAAAGACGCACTAAAAAACCGAAAGGACATCAGAACTTGGCGTACGGCCAAAGTCACGCCTGTCAAAGGCCACAGCTGCGAGGCTGTAGCCGGGTCGAGCCTTTTCGAAGTTGACCTCCCTCCTACCCTTCCGATTAATGGATTATCGGCTGGGAAGTTTTATGAAAAACTCCGTGGGCAGGTAGATAACAGTTTAAATAATGCGCTCTCTGAGGCCTTGCTCGCAGTAGATGTAGAAGATTTTATCTGGATTAATCTATATGCTCCGACTCAGTTTATTGATTTGAACCTGCATCGTAAGCCTTTGGCTCGCTACTACTATTCGGTCGATGCTATAGGTCAGGCAAGTTATACAGGTAAGCACGGCGTAGAAGCTGAAAAAGTACAACTCAGGTATAGTGATGAAAGCTTTGCAACGAGTACCTACTTGTCACATACCCTTTCCGCTTTCGCCAAAACACCACATGTGCTTCCGAACGCGATGGCAACAGAGCATTATGTAGATCGCACAATAGAAGCCGAGCCAAAAGATTTAGCGCATATTCCTCATCCGCGGCTTGGATACGTAGGAAATCTCGACGATGCTCGTTTAGATTTTGATGCGCTGCTGGTTTTGGCGAAAGCCCGACCAGAAATTCATCAAGTCTATATCGGACCTTGGAATGCTGGAGAAGTATTGAAGGCAAAATTTGCAGCGTTTTCTAACATCCACTTGCTAGGTCGAAAAGACCAAGCCGAATGCGCTGCTTATCTCGAACACATGGATGCGGGAATGATTCCCTTCCGAGTTACTGAGTTAACAGCGGCCATTTACCCTTTAAAAATCAACGAATACTTAGCCTTGGGCTTACCCGTTATCTCTACGCGCTTTAGTGCTGATATTGAGTCTTTTGAGGCCTATATCACACTCGCCAACGCAGATCAATGGAGCCATCAAATTGACGAGGCTTTGAACGCCAACAGCCGCGAAGAAATAAATCAACGCAAAGAAATTGCTCTTGAAAACACCTGGGACGCACGTGCGGCCAAGTTTTTGCAAATCATTGGGTTATCGGAAGTGCATTCAAAAGTTTCGAAAGCATGCTAAATGAAGACCGACAACGAAAGCTCGACCTATTACTGCAGATTGCAGCAATTGGATTGGTAGCGGCTATTCTTTTTGGTTTCTTCCTAAAAGTCCTCTTCATCTAATATGAGTATGCTCACTCGAAATAGCAACTATGAACACGAGATACACGTGCTCAAGCGTGTATTGGGACCACTCGCGTTACTCGTTGGCGCCGCTATATTAGGGGCTGCTGTGGGTTTTCTGGAATGGAAGATCGCGATCCTTTTCTTGGTTGTTTTAACAGGACTTCCTGTACTTGCATTCGGCTTTGTGCGCCTGGACTACGGCATCATTTTGATGCTTACGATCGGCTTTTTCATTGAATTTTTCAGGAAGTATTCGGATGCCCCTCTTGGCGTAGCCCTCGATGGTCTGTTGGTCGTATTTGCAGTAAGCATGCTCGCGGGACTAGCCAAATCTAAGGACTTC
The DNA here is from genome assembly GCA_937923485.1 of uncultured Saprospiraceae bacterium. Lineage (GTDB taxonomy): Bacteria > Bacteroidota > Bacteroidia > Chitinophagales > Saprospiraceae > CALDTK01. The sequence continues at coordinate 9,799 of CALDUE010000141.1, read as the reverse complement.
TCCATGTTTAAGCACCCTGTGAGCTACATGGTTTTGGCCTGGATGTACTACTGCATGTTTGAGTTTTTTAATCCTTGGACCGTCAGTAGAATGGCCTGGTTATTTACCGTGAGATCCTTGGCGGGACTGCTCTTTCTTTATTTTATCGCGGTCTATGCGCTCGATTCTGTGAAGAAGATCAAACTTGTCATCAAGGTCATTCTTGCACTCGGTGTCGTTGCCGCAGCATACGGACTCAATCAAGAATTTAATGGATTCTCTCAAGCTGAGCTAGCTTGGTTGTATTCAGATGAAAAGCGTTTTCAATTGATCTTCCAATGGTCGAGGATGCGTGTATTCAGTCTCTTTGCTGAGCCGACTACCTGCGGAATTGTAATGGGCTATTTAGCGGCCATGTGTACAGTGCTGATTGTCGGACCTTATAAGCTTTGGCAAAAGGCCTTACTTGGCATTGGTTTGCTTTCTATGATTGCAGTGATGGGTTATGCTGGATCAAGAACTCCAATTGCAATGTTCCCAGCCAGTCTTGCATTTTTTGTGCTACTCTATCCAAAGAAGCACATTCTGGTCATCTCGATGGTGTTCTTCACTTTCGGAAGTCTAGCCATGATGAAATCAACGGGCAACCCCGTGTTGCACAGAATTCAGTCTGCATTCAAACCGGGAGCAGATGCGTCCATGCAAGTACGATTCGATAATCAAAAAATGGTGCAGCCGTTTATTCGAAAGATGCCGATTGGTTCAGGGCTCGGTACCACAGGAGACTGGGGTCGTCGTTTCGCCCCTGGATTTTGGTTAGCCAACTTTGCCCATGATTCTGGTTTAGTGCGTATTGCTGTTGAAGCAGGCTGGATCGGTCTGATCATCTACATCCTGTTCCTGTTTACCATTATGGTCACGGGCATCCGGCAGTTCTTTAGGGTTAAAGATCCCGTCATTAAAAACTTAACCCTTGCCATTGTAGTGGTGATGTTTTGCCTAATGGTAGCAAGTTATCCGCAAGAAGCGATTCCGATGCTACCTACCAGTTTGGTGTTCTATCTCCTACTTGCATGCATGGTAAGGCTTGGAAAACTCGATGAGCAGCAACAAGAAACTGCTGCTATAGAGGAAACACCTAAGCACGAACTGGCGTAAACCTCTGTAACTCTTCTGTACAATCAACTATAAAGCGCTCTAAGCTATGCTTTAGGTTGACTTTTGAAATTTCCTATGAGACTATATTTCTACATACTTCTGCTGGCTAGTACATTTTCGTGTACGGGTGCTTTCGCGCAGGCAACGATTGACTATGACAAGATCGTCGCACCAGCGGACAAGAAGACGAAAACCTTTGATGAGTACATCGTGCAGCTTGCGTGGTTAAACAATGCAAGCACTCAGATTCTCGACGCGAACGTGGAGATTGCAGAACTCGAAAAGCAAGCTGCGAAACGCTCTTGGTTAGACCAGATCAACGCCAACGTTAACTTTAATTCGATCAGAGATACTGTCGGCTTTGTAGGAGAGCAATTCCTTAGTCCGGGTTTCAATTATGGTTTGTCTGTCAATGCAGGCGGCTTGATCAACAACAAGCAACGAGTTAGGCTAGCCGACCAGATGAAAACGATTGCGGAAGCCGAGAAGAATCAGGATAAATTACAATTTCGCGCGATGGTGTTAGATCGCTTAGAGCAATTTGATAACGCCAGAGAACTACTCACCATTCGTCGAAATGCTGAAATTGATGCAGAAACGAATTACACTTTAGTTCAAAGTCTTTACGATCAAGGAAAGGCACAATTTGAAGACTTAGCTCAAGCGAGCGAGGTATATTTCAGAGCTGTAGAATCTACTTCTTTGGCGAAGTCTCGCGTCGTCCGTACGCGCTTAGGCCTTGAAGAAGTCGTCGGCGAGCCTTACGAAAAGCTCGAGGAGAAGCGCAAGAAGATGAGCGTGATGAAGCGTTAAAGGCTTAAGCCTAATTTTGAATTGGTGTTCCCGCAATGCTGCGAGACAATTTTGAATTTCAAATACCGAGACGGTTAGCGAGTGGCGTATTTGTAAGAGGAACATACCTCTACGCTATGCACCCGAATATATCAACCGCTTTCGCTAAAACTAAGCACTGTGCTTCTGTCGACCTGACTGATAATTAGCATAACAGACCTCTACGCTGCGCCCCCATTTACTTAAACGCTTAGGCGAAATTTATGCACTGTACTTCGGTTGACGTGACTGTTGCTACGCGTTTAAATGTAATTTCCAGTGCTTCCTACGCTTCTCGTTCTTATCGTGTGGCTCGCGTACAAGCATGATGAGAGAACGGCCTTCAATTGGCAAGACAGTTTGTGCTGGGTATAACGTGCCTCCTTCAACAGTACCATCGGTGGTGTCGACTACTACTGACCAATCTGTGGCTTGTACCTCCCCTGGTAGCCTATAGTTGACTTCCTCCCAATAGCTATTGACGATCAACAAGAAAATATCGTCCCTGATGCGTAGGCCATGCTCGTCGTATTCGTCCATGGCGGCACCATTGAGGAGCATGCCGAGACTTCTTGACGAACCGTTATTCCACTCATCGTCCGTCATCTCTTTTCCTTCAGCAGTCAGCCAAATGATGTCAGAGATATTTTCCCCTTTAATCGGTCGACCTGTGAAAAAACGACGTCTTCGCAGCACGGGATTATCTGCCCTTAATTTGATGAGGTCACGTACAAACAAGTGCAATTCGCTTTGCTCTTCGCTCCAATCCCAATCGAAGTAACTGATGGGGTTGTCCTGACAATATGCATTGTTGTTGCCGAGCTGCGTGCGTCCGTACTCATCGCCCATACTGAGCATTGGAACCCCTTGACTCAAAAGCAGCGTAGCAAGGAAATTTCGCTGCTGTTTTGCCCGTAAGGCATTAATGTTTGGAGCGTCAGTAGGTCCTTCAACTCCAGAGTTCCAACTTTCGTTGTGGTTGTCACCATCGCGATTGCCTTCTCCGTTTGAGAGGTTGTATTTATCGTTGTAGGTAACAAGATCGCGCAGGGTAAATCCATCATGACTCGTTACAAAATTGATGGACGCGGTTGGGCTACGTCCGTTGTGTTGGTACAAATCACTTGAGCCGGTAAGGCGATATGCAAGTTCTGGAATTTTAGCTTCATCGCCCTTCCAGAAGGAACGTACACCGTCGCGGTATTTTCCATTCCATTCGGCCCACATGATCGGAAAATTACCGACTTGATATCCACCGGGGCCAACATCCCAAGGCTCCGCAATAAGCTTGACCTGAGAGATCACTGGATCTTGGTGAATTGTATCTAAAAAGGTACTCAACTTACCCACCTCAAAAAGTCCGCGGGCCAAAGCCGAGGCAAGGTCAAAACGAAACCCATCAACCTTCATCTCTAGTACCCAGTAACGCAGGGAATCCATCACCATCTTTAATACGAAAGGTTCCACCATATTTAGGGTGTTGCCTGTACCTGTATAGTCTGTGAAGTAGAGCTTGTTGTTTTGCTCAAGTCTGTAATAGCTGCTATTGTCAGCACCTTTAAAATTTAGCGTCGGACCAAGGTGATTGCCCTCAGCAGTATGGTTATAGACAACATCTAAAATTACTTCCAAGCCCGCTTTGTGAAGCGTCTTTACCATGTCTTTGAACTCTCTGACTTGAGCGCCTTTTGTCTTGTTGTAGGCATACTCGTTATGTGGGGCAAAAAACGTAAGGGTGTTATAGCCCCAGTAATTTCGCAAGCCGAGGTCAGTGAGACGATGATCCTGAATGAACTGATGCACAGGCATCAACTCAACAGCGGTCACACCTAAATCTAGTAAATACTCAATACTCGCAGGGTGAGCAAGACCCGCATACGTGCCTCGCAGCTGTGGAGGAATGCGTTGATTTAAGGCAGAAAAGCCCTTTACGTGCAGCTCATAGATCAGTGACTTATGAATTGGAGTATTTGGATGTTGATCATCGCCCCACTCATAGCTCTCGTCGATTACGACAGACTTATTAATAAACGCATCATTCTTGCGCTTATCCATGTGTAAATGAGGCTGGTCATGATTTTTATCTACTTCATAGCCATACATCGAAGGGTCCCATTTTATATTGCCTTCAACTGCTTTTGCATAAGGATCGATTAATACCTTATTGGGGTTGAATACATGTCCATTTTCTGGTTCATACTTCCCGTATGTTCGATAGCCATAAAAAGTACCTGGTTGGACGTTTGGAATAAAAATATGCCAGACGTGATCCGTCTGTTCAATCATGCTAAATCTTATAACCTCTTTCGTTGGATTTTCGGGATGAAATAAACAGAGATCTACGCCATCCGCCGTATCGCTGTAAATGGCAAAGTTCGTCCCGCCATTCATGTAGAAAGAACCCAATGGGTACGGTACACCAGGCCAAGGGTGCGTCTTTCTCCAACCATCAACAATAGCATCAGCTGCCGCAGAGATATTTTCCATTTCAAGATTCATTTAGCGTTTCGAATGGTGAAGCTAACCTTCTGACGCATACAAATCTACCCTAATATCAAAGTAGCCACACGGCCGCATATTTACTTGGAAGAGCCCCTTGAAACTTACCAGTAGCACAACGGAGATCTCCTCCTTCGACCGACCAGCTGGATAAGCCACTGTTGAGTGCCCAAGGTCTCGAACTCAAATTAAAAATTACGATCAGGCGCCTACCGTCTGCCAATGGAATCCGTAAGGCGATGACATCGTTTCGAAGCTCTTCTACATCATGCGCTGTAACATCACGTATACGTAGTGGCCAAAATTGTCGCCTCACCGCTAGTGCCTCTCTGTAAAATTTGAAAACTTTTCCTCTTCGCTTATGAGTCAGTTTTGCGCTTTTAAAGGTAGCTGGTGCGCCAGGGTCTGGCATGTCTTCTACATTGCCCATGTATGGACCGAACGATTTGATACGACCTTCTTTTGTTTCTGCGAGTAGACGTTCGTCGCCATGGTCTACGAAATACGGAAATGGGTTTGACTCGGCATATTCCTCTCCCATGAATAGCATCGGAGTGAATGGACTCCACATGACCATGGCAGCCTGTAGTAGATATTCATCTTCAGATAAGTGATGATTCAATCTATCTCCTGCGGCGCGATTACCAATCTGATCGTGGTTCTGTCCAAATACAACGAACTGCTGAGCACTTCTTCCGACTACACTTCTGCCAAATTTTCGACCTTTATGATTACTGTGTTCGCCAGTATAAACGAAGGCAGATTGCATCGCTTTTAAAAGGTTTCCTTTACTACCGTAATCGCTAAAATGACCCTGTATTTCACCAGTGAAATATGTTCTCAGCGCGTGATGATAATCGTCAGACCACTGTGCGTTCAACCCGAAACCATTTTCCGATAATGGCGTGATGTACCTAGGATCGTTGCGATCACTTTCGCCAATAAGTGTCAAGGGTCTCCTCAACTCGCGCGACCAGTCTTTGCATTGGGTGCTAAGCTCTTCGATGATGTGCGTTGCTGAAGTATCGTGCATTTCGTGGACCGCATCGAGACGAAGTCCGTCAGCGCCGTAGTCTACGAGCCAAGTTTTAGCGGAAGCGAGAATCAAATCACGTACACCATCGCTACCAAAACCATCTAAATTAATTGAAGCTCCCCACGGAGTCTTTCGATCTACTTTAAAATATGGTCCAAATTCTGGTAAGTAGTTGCCTTCTGGACCTAGGTGATTAAACACTGCGTCAATGAGCACTGCGATCCCTAACTCATGGGCTTCATCAATGAAGTTGATGAGACCTTCAGGTCCGCCATAACTGTCATGAACAGCTCGCCAATAAACCCCATCATATCCCCAATTTCGTTCGCCTGGGAATTGATGAATAGGCATCAACTGAATAGTGTTGATCCCCAGCTTGACGAGGTCTAAAAGGTGGTCAATAGCCCCTTCAAAGGTTCCAGCTTTGCTGAACGTGCCAATGTGTAGCTCATAGATGACCATGTCATGAATACTACGCCCTTTCCACTCTGGCTGCTTTCGCGAAAACAACGCCTGATCTACCACTACCGAAACTTGATGGATGCCTTTCGGTTGGGAGAGACTTGCTGGATCGGGCCTGGCAAGTGCCATGCGATCCGTCTTAAAGTAGTAGCTAGTACCAGGGTGAATTTTAGTCGATTCATACTGGAAATAGCCATTACCCACCTTTTTCATATGCTCCTGATTTCCAAAATCAGGAAAAATCACATCTGCAGTCGAAGCAAAAGGAGCGTACAGAACAAACGTTGTTTTCCCATCGCGATGAATAGCACCAGGCGTGGGTGGAGTGGACTGCGCGCTCATGAAGACTTAATGTTCAAAAAAGTGGAGATAGGTAAAAAACCTATTGTGTTAGACGATTATCGGCTACAAGTGGTCACACTGCAAAGTTAACGTTGAAAGGGGAGCAGAATGTTTTTGAAATTTCGCTTTCAACTATGCACAGAATCGAATACTTTTGCGCCGCCTTATCAATTGAGGTAGCAAGATACACCTTGCTTTAATGCCGAAGTGGCGGAACTGGTAGACGCGCTGGATTCAAAATCCAGTTCTTTCGAGAGTGTGGGTTCGAGCCCCACCTTCGGTACTAAGCCGGCTGATCTAGCGATCAGTCGGCTTTCTTATTCCGTAGCAAATCATGTCGAGTCGTTTTGAGTCCTTGACGACCACGCCTTCGAGACGGAACTCTTCAACTAGCCCATTTTTCTCTAGGACACGCTGACTTCCAATATTTGAACTAAAGACTTCAGCATAGAGTCGCTCAACATTGAGCGTGCGCCATGCATAGTCGATCGTCCACGCGATGGCCGCAGTGGTGATCCCTTTACCCCAAAAGCGCTTTCCTAGCCAATATCCCAGCTCAGCATTGTATCGATAGACATCTTGCCCTAGAAAGACGCCCATAACACCCGCCACTTCGCCATCAACAGTGATTAGAAAATCAGTCTGAGGACCGGTCTTCGCATCTATTGTCTCTATGAATCTCAAGGCATCATCTACCGAATACGGGCTAGGGAAATAGTCGCGCAGACCTGCAGCAACGGCGGGATCATTGGCCTCACGAGCAAGGTCAATTGCATCTTCTATTTTAGGGGGTCGAAGAAAAAGGTTTGGCTTCATAAGTGAGACATTGGTGTTTATCGAGGTAGCGACACGATGCGCCAGCGAGCTGGGAATAATTTAGTTTTCTCACTAGCGATCATAACCTCTCCATTACCAAGCGGTAGAATTGATTCGTACTGCGTCCATATGAATGGAGCAAGCACTTTTCGTTCGCGTAGCGTGTTTTGACGAAAGTGGTCATTTTCATCAATCGTGACCGAGTAGACAGAAGTTAATGTCTTTAGAAAGAGAGACTTAGCTCTGTAGTCATACGCTACAATCGCAAGCGTGCTGTCTGAAACCCAAGCCATGTCGGTGATGGCTCTCCGGCTAAAGTTCAGGCTGTCTTTCAAAGTTAGCTTCGAACTACCTGACGCGAGGTCTAGCTTAAATAAATAAGCAAGGTTGACTTTCGCCGCTCCATTGCTGGTCATTCGAGCTTTCGTTAGTAGGTAAAAGTCATTCCCTTTGATTACGCAGGCCTCAGCGTTGTAAGGCTGCTTAGGATAATACAGGTTTCGCGCTTCAATTAGATTGCCTCTCAAGTCTATGATGCCAAGTTTTATTTCTTGACGCCTTTGTCTGTTGTCCCCAATGTCACAGATGCAGAGAAGACTGTCTTTGTACGGGGTTAGTCCTTCCCAATCTACGTTAGGTAGACTTACGTCAAAACGTGTGACTGGTCGGTTGTCGATCCCACCTTCAAAAAGTTCTGCAGGGTTTCCTCCATCGTTTATCCAGTAGGTATTTCCATCACTCATCCGGGCCACGCCACTTACTTCTCTCAGCGTTTCTGGCAATTTTCTGTTGCCTGGGACGCAACCAAAAGACATGAATATGACGTACTGGATTAAGTAAACTAGAACTATCTTGTTGCGCATACGCTTTCTTTATTATGGCACGCCCTTCCAAGCATATCCTAACTCCGAGACTTGAACGCCAACTCGAACACATTGAGTTAATTGGCAATGCAGAAGCTCATTTAGCTGCTCAAGAGTCTGCTGAAATCTCTGTCCCGCGAAATCTTTCCGCCAGCAAAGTATCTATTTCTGAGCAACAACACCGCCTAGACACAGCCCGCGAGCAATTTTTACGAGAAACAGCAAGAACCAAGAAATTTGGATACATCCTTCTCGGATTAGTGCCTCTTACTTGTTTGACCTATGTCGCCTCCATTCTATTGAATAATCCAAAACTTGGAGTTGCTACTACACTTCTTTCTGGCCTACTTATTGGTTTTGGTATCGTTGTGATCGTTATGTCTAATCGCAACCTAAAAGGTGTATCATCTACATCAGATCGTTAGGGCGTAGAAACTAATTTCATTTAAAGTGAACATATTGAAACGGCGTGATGTCTGTACGGGTATACAAACCTGCTGAGACAGCACCAGTAGTACATTGGTATACAGCACTTTTTATGGAGTACAGCGAAAAAGAGCTTTGGCAGATAATAGATGGCGACTGCACTGAAGTGCAGCGGGCTAAGTTCTTGGAAGCGTGTCAAGTGGATGCAGACCTTGCTGCAAGATATCATGACACCCTATACCTGCACGAATTGATGAAGCATACCATCAAAAAAGATAAATCAGTTAGTGAAAAGATCAACAACTTCAAGCTACCTGGCAGGCAATATCAGGATCGGCAGAAATAATTCTACCGACCCTGATTTTACTTTTTAGCGGTCGAATTCCATGCGTGCAGCAGCACCTTTTTGTAAGGTAGCCTCCTTCCCATCATAGACTTGTATACCGTTTACGTAGGTAGCCGAAACAGACCCTGGGAACGTATGTCCAGCGAAAGGAGTCCAACCACACTTGCTGTATAGCGGATGCTCATTCACTACGTAAGGAGTCGATTCATCGAAGAGTACGATATCCGCCCAGTAGCCTTCTTTCAAATAACCACGCTCCTTAATCTCGAAGCACTCGGCAACTGCGTGACACATTTTATGCACAAGCGTCTCCCAGCTAATTCTCCCAGCTACTAAATGCTCGTGCATGAGGAGCAAACTGTGTTGAACAAGTGGCACTCCTCCTGGCGCTTCCCAGTAATGCTTCGCTTTTTCTTCGATGGTGTGTGGGGCATGATCGGTCGCGATCACATCAATTTGATCGTTGAGTAGAGCCTCCCATACCGCCTCACGGTCACTAGCTTCCTTAACTGCTGGATTGCACTTAATCTGGTTGCCCAGACGCTTATAGTCCTCCCGTTCATAGGTGAGGTGGTGGACGCAAGCTTCAGAAGTGATCCGCTTACCAGTTACTGGGCCTTTCGTGAAATTCCTCGCTTCTTCAGCGGTGGTAATGTGTAAGATGTGTAGGCGTGTGTTGTGTTTTAGCGCAAGCTCTTTGGCTAATTCACTTGACTTTATACAGCCTTCTCGAGGACGCGCATCAGGGTGATCCCAGGCAGTGGCAGTATCTCCTTTTGCAGCTTTAACTTTTGCATTTGATGCCCTCACCGTTTCCTCATCTTCACAATGCGTAGCGATGAGACAAGGTGCTTTTTCAAAGAGTTTATCGAGGACTTCACGGTCGTCTACCAGCATATTTCCGGTAGAACTACCCATAAACGCCTTGATGCCGCAGATGATCTTCGGGTTTGTTTTGAGGACTTCTTCGAGGTTATCGTTACTCGCTCCCATGTAAAAGCTGTAATTGACCGCAGCTTTTTGAGATGCAAGTTGATAGCG
>CALDUE010000140.1 GCA_937923485.1 uncultured Saprospiraceae bacterium | reverse complement strand
ATGGTTTATCCTTAGGTTCCTCTGCGATATAGGCCGACATCGCTAATAATCCCCACGCCGTAGTCTGGGTAGAATACCAACGCGTACTACTCAATTTCTCACTCAAGGACTCCGCCAATTTGAAGGCTTTTTCACGCTCTCTAAGCAGGAGATGGACATACAAGGAAACGCCCAAATCTCTCGTCTTCGAACCATAGGTATATCGATAATAATCATTGCCCCTTTTGCTATCCGATGAACTCGCTAATAGTTCTCTTGCAACATCGCGTTGACCTGCTAAGGCATAGGCAGCTGCTAAGAATTGTTTACTGGTTGCATCCAGTTTATCGTAGCCTTTTAATCGGTTCATTGCGCCAAGCTGAATGGCCTTAGCACGCGCCAACGTGTACAAACGATATGCCTGCGTTACTGGTTGCTCATAGCGATAGTTCTTAAATCGCTCCGGCGTCCATGCATTTGCTTCTCGCTTTTGCGCAGTCTTCCAACGATTCAATCTTCCTTCAGAAACCCGATATCCTTTCTCTTTTGCCTCTAGTAAAAAGTGTCCAGCATAACTCGTCGCCCAAGCGGCATAATTACTACCACCTGGCCAATAACTATACGAACCATTACTACGACTATAACTCTCAATTTTTCGAATTGCCGCATTTACATTTCGCTGCACGGTCGCCTCTCGTCCTTCATCCAACTTCACCAAATCTGCAAGAAATAGTTGTGGGAATGCCGCACTCGTTGTTTGCTCCAAACACCCGTGTGGGTAACGCGTCAAGTACCCAAGACGATCTTCAAGGTTGAGCGGCAAACTTCCACTCACCTCAAAAACGCCCGTATTGGTTCCGACCATTCCAGGTGCTTCATAAATCGAAGACCATGATTCACCAGGTTTAATAACAGCGCTTTTCACCACCGCAACTTCAGGATTCGGAGCACGAACTTGTAGTTCAATTTCATCGCTTGCGCTAAAACCTGCCCCCGTCGCGACGACTCGGACCTTGGCAACACCGAGCTGCTCAGGAACCTTGACAGTGAAGGTTGCCATCTGTTCTCCGGGCTCAGCAAAACTTACGGATGCATCATTATTATCAGTATTTAATAGCTCTAGTCCTTCAAGTTTAACATCTACTTTCTTAATCATCGGGTCCATACCGAAAACAGTAACTGGAAGCTTGATAGTTTCTCCCGGACCAAGCACGCGAGGCATGGTCGCCAAGACCATTAATGGACGTTTTACAGGACGAGTTTCTTCCGTCGAACCATAAGCTTTTCCAGCGCTTGAAATTACCATTGCACGCACCGATCCGATGTAGTTTGGCATATCAAACGTATGCGTAGCGGTCTTCCCTTCCTTTAAATAAAAAGGCCCAACGTAGCGGACTACGGGTCGAAAACGGTTCGCTCGAGGATCGGCTTCTTTACCTCCATCTTCATCGCCGCCGATCGCAAAAAGTCCAGCAAGTTTGCCTGTAAATGCGCCGACTACATACTTATATAAATCCCAGGTACGAACGCCATGCGCCGTACGTCGATTAAAGCGCGCGTAAGGATAGGGGGTCTTGAAATTAGTAATATCTAAAAGTCCTTCTTCGACAATAGCCAGTGTATAGCTCATCGCTCTACCGTCAGATTCGCTTACCTCAACTGTAAACTCCTCCTCTGGAGAAAGCTCCTCTGCGATTCCTAGTTTTGGCGAAAGCTGACGATTTTTATCCTTGACCGTAAAAGGCTGAATCCCATACATGCGAATCGGCTGGTCGTTAGCGGTTTGGGCATGCGGCTGCAATAGCGTCACATGCACATAAGCATTAGGCGCGAAGTCTGCATCAGCAGTAAGGGTAATTTCTTGCGGTTCGCCATCGCCTTCAACCCATTGATAACTGAGTACCTGACTTCCAGATTCAACACATACAAAGGCGCGGCCTCCTTCAAAAGCTGGTAAGGAAACGTTGATGTCATCACCTAATTCATACTCCTCTTTATCTAGATTAAACGTCAAGAGTTCCGCTCCGCCAGGACGCGAGCTAGCATCATAAGCCCACCGCGGATCCTCTAGATAAAATGTGGTCGCCGTCGAGTGGCCGCTTTCGGGATCTATAACGCGAATCATTTTTCGCCCATAACTCAACTTCGAAAAATCAGCTTTAAATGTCGCTTTGCCTCCTGTGGCTGCAACCTTCTTTTCAAGCGCGATGTGCTGAGCTTTATTGACTACATAATTACTCAGTGTATTACCGCGATTACGTTCCCACCAATAACTCCACTGGATGTCGTAAACCTCTACAAGTAATTCTTCGCGATTTACTGGACTACCATTCTCATCAAGGACCACTAATTCAAAATTCTGAACCTCACTCGCATTGAGTCCATAATAACTCTTGCTTTCAGGCACTTTAAGTCCAACATAGCTTTCAAATGGACTGAGCGTTGCACTTTGAATCACGGTGCTAAAAGCTCCTGTTTTTTCAAATACCCTCGTCGTGAAACGGGCATTGATCATACCTGGCGCCTCCTCAAGATTCTCTATTCCAAGTTTGAAAGTGGTTGTTCCTTCATCACTTAATTTCCCATCAAAAACCATTTGATCGCTTACGCTAAAACTTTTAGACGCATCGCGAAATGTGAAATTCTTAAATTTTGGAAAATCTGGATTAATACTATTTCCAGAAAACTTAACGTCTGCCTTTAGTGCTCCAGAAACCGCTCCATGTAGCCAGCGCGCAGAGAGCTTTGCCTCCTCATCTTCGTATAGCGGTACAGGATCACCTGCAAAATCTAACTCCACTTTTAGGCGATTGGGCATAATGGATTCAACACGCACCGTCTGAGAAATGGTCGTTGCACCTGCACGTACGCGAGCGCGCCAAGGCCCTGTGGCATCGTCTGGACCCGTAGCCGTACGAAGACTGTACATGCCTGGTGCACTTTCCAATACGGCACGCTGATTTACCAACTGGCCGCTAGGATTATACCACTCAAAAATGACGGGCACTTTGGCTTCTTTCTCTTTGATGTCGCGTTCGAGGAGGAGTGTCAAATAGATTGAATCTCCGGGTCGCCAGACGCCGCGCTCCCCGTAGATCATTCCGCGGGTTCCATCATTGGCGCGTTCACCTGAGACATCGAAGGTACTTGTGTTGAGCGCCATTCCGTCGTCTAAGCGGAGATAGCCACGCTCCTCACCACGCTTGGCTACAGCTAGGAAAGGTTGATACTCTATATTAAAAATTGCTACGCCGTTTGCTTGCGTTCTCGCGGTCGCCATCACCTTCTGCTGAATGTTGAGGAGCTCGATTTCTAGATCGCCCAGCGGTGCTGTACTTTTTAAATCGGTTGCGATGACAAGCAATTCCGAACCGCTACCTGCTTTCGCCATCAGACCGATGTCGGAAGCCAAGAAATTGCGTGAGACTTGACGCCCTCTGTAGTAATCAAGAGAACAAGGGTTCTCCCCATCTCCATCTCTGTAGTAATACTGGCGATCGTAATTACTGTAGTAGCTAAGTTGATTGAAGGAAGCAAACTTGGCTTTAGGATTAACACTCGCAATAGGTGCTTTGAGGGCTTCCTCACATGGATATTGAGAATCTTCAGGACCGAAACTAATCACGGCATGATAGATTGCTCCTGGCTCGACAGTAACTAACTCAGCAATATCTATCGCGAAATAATTCCAAGCGAGATAA
>CALDUE010000139.1 GCA_937923485.1 uncultured Saprospiraceae bacterium | reverse complement strand
AGATCAATTTTGCCAGTGCTGTATCTATCCGCTGTTCCATAAAGGCTGTAGGTAATCCAGCCCTTTTTACCTGTAAACGAAAATCCGACCTGAAGGCTACCTGCTATTCTGCGAGCAGAGGTTTCGGAAAAGACCTTTTCCTTGCTGTTCCAATATGGTCCAAATAAGCCTGTAGTGCCTCTAGACTGATACACTTGCCTAACGGTGGTAGCTCTAAAATCGAACCGTACCACTTCACCGCGTAGACTGATAAAAGGTGAGAATCGTCTCTTTCCCTTTAGTGTCACTCCAAGCGCAATTGGCGCATTTCCTTTTACCGAAGGTAGGAGTGCAATACGTTCGAAGTCAGGATCAAGGAAAGCTACTTGAGGATAGACTTCAGGGTCAAGTATCAGGCAAGGAGTAGCTAACCTGAAAAATCCTATTTGGCGATTTCTCACTTCGCCGAAAAATGTAACCTGTGCATTTAGGTCATATCCAAGACGCAGCCCAACAGTATTAAGCCAAGCTGCTCGTTCTATAAAGCCACTTGCAGAAACAGTGGTTCGTTGCGCTATAACTGGCGTACAAATCAGACTCAAGGCTGTATTTAGTAGGTAGCAAATGAATAGAGCTCGCATCAGATCTTCTTTAAAGCTCTAAAGGTGAGCAGTACAAAGAGTCGCTGAGTTTCGAATATTGAAACTTCGTAGAGAGGATGGTGCAGGAATTGGCAATAGAAAAATAAACAGATGGAATCTACGGTCAAACTTTGCATCAGTAGGTACTCAATGCACTCAAACATGGAGCGTGAGGGTTTTGACAAGTGTCACCGAATTACTTGCTTGACTGATTCCAAGCTTGTTTTGGGTAGCAGATGGTTTTGGCGAAAGCTTTAAGTCATCCCTGAAAGACGGTATACCCAATTTGCAGCGAACCATTCTCTTCAAGTCCACCTTTGTAAGGCAGTCTCACGGAAGTACACGCAGCCTTATAAGCCATGAAAACACTACACACACTAGCAGGAGCAATCCTTTTACTTACACTTGTTGTAACGACTTCTAGTTCCAGAGCGCAATCCGCCTCTACCGCAGATTACGATTTTCTACTATCGATAAGTGAACCGGCACGTTACGACCTTTACGACCGTTCTGTGTCGAAAGAGAACCTAAGTGTCGTGCCCATAGCGCCAGCTATTCATGCGGAGATCGATCTCAGCCACCCATTGCCCGAAGTTGATGTAGAGGGAAAAAATCCTTCCCAATTGACCATCACAGAGCATATCCAATTGGCAACCGCTTTTCGTCTGAGGGGTGATTATGTGGAAGCAGTCCCGCACTATGCACGTATCATCCGCCTAAGTAATCAACCAATTCATGCGTTTTTCTACGCTCAAGCCTTGCGGGCAACTGGACAAGATTTACTTGCGGATATTTACAGTGATCGTTACAATCAGGGGATTGGTGGAGCTGTTGAAGCGCAGACCCTCGATGATGCGCAACGTACAGGCGTTCCAGCATCGATATACGGCCAGGTGATTGACGTTACGTTCGGGAATCCTATTCCTAAAGTAGAGGTTCGCCTCGTCAATGTCTGTACCGAAGAGGAATTCGTGACTACGACAGATAGCAAGGGTAATTTTGAATTTAGAGATCATCCAGCAGATTGTCCTTTCTTCGTTCGATTCCAGAAGAGATTTTTCGAAAAAATTGTTGTTGAGGCTGCTGCTCCAGGTGGAGATGAACGGGTTGATGTTGAGCTAGATGCGGTTCAGGATTTAAGTTTTCGCTAAAATAGAATCAACTTTCTAGGAAGGTCTTGTCAGCATATACGCACAAGCTATCTTGCCGCCATGCGCAAGTATGTACTCTACTTCTTAGGGGCTTTAGCTGTCGGAATAATCGGCCTTCTTTTCGTGCTACTCTTTACCAAGAGTCAGCTCAAGTCTAGTGGAGATTACGTTATTGCGGGGTATTCAGAAGACGTTGGAGGGATGATCTTTTTTCAATATCCGAAATTCAAACTTTCAGGAGCTGATGGTCCCTATATTATGGGTGACAGCATCGTGCGGGTTTTGCCAAAAGGTGAAATAGAAAAAGTCGCCTTCCGGCAAAACCAGTCTCTCGTCGTACGTCCATCTAACGCTTTGCTACCAGAATTTTCGGTTAGACCAAATAGCACTGCGTCCCAAGTTTTGGCGGAAGCCCAACTGCCTGAAAAATTATTAGCAGTTAGTGATATAGGAGGTAATCTCCTAGCGTTCACTAGCTTGCTTCAAGCGCACGGAGTTATCGACGATCAGCTCAACTGGACGTTCGGAGCGAACGAACTTGTAACTGTCGGGGACTTTATGGACAGAGGGGGTGATGTTGCGGCGCTGCTTTGGCTAGTGCAAAAACTCGAACAAGAGGCTGCTGCTGAAGGTGGACGTGTCACTTTTGTACTTGGTAACCACGAATCCATGAACCTGCGTGGGAGCTGGGAATACGCTTTGCCGAAATACAAAGCGCTAGCAACTTCTCTTAAAAGCGCTGAAAACCCAATCAAAAGCTACAGCGCATTTCTTGATAAGAACACATATTTCGGTAGGTGGCTGCGTACACGTCCTGCCATGGTGAGGCGTGGTGACTACCTATTCGTACACGCAGGCGTGCATCCCGATATTGCGGATCTCGGCATGAACCTCTCTCAGGTAAACGAGACCGTTTCGCGAAACTTAGGATCACAATTGTATTCTAATCCTGGGCCAGACCAGGTCGCCAATTTCCTAATGGGGCCAACAGGTCCGCTCTGGTATCGTGGACTTGTGAAGGACTATCACGGCGAGGACAAGCTCGAGTCTCGTGAACTCAATCGCATTCTCAATGGCTTCGAGGTTTCACGTATTGTTATCGGACACTCGATTGTTGACGAAGTCTCAACTGATTACAGCGGCCGTGTAATCCGAATAGATGTTGAGCATTCAACGGAGGCGAAAAGTCCTAAAACCCAAGGTTTATTGATCGAAAACGGTCGACCGTTTCGTATAGATGCGGCTGGTGGCAAATCGCCCTTAGAATAAAGATTTATTTCCCAGCAGCGCGTAGTTCAGCTATTTTCTTGTCTAGTTCTGCTGCTTCTGCGGTTTTAGCATCACTTGCACTACGGTCAGACTTAGAGAGTGCATAAGCTTCCTCGAGAAGTTTTGCGTGCTTATCCTCTAATTTTTCTACTTCTGATTTCTTGTTGAACAGTCCGAACATGGTATTAAGGTTTGATAGTGTAACAGCGATAGTTGAAGGAGGTTCGCAGATTGTTACCTTACGGCAAAACCACAGCTATGAATCGTTTCAACTTTTTGCTTTCGACGTGTTTTGGCGTAAGCTTCCTACTCTTTACGGCTTGCGCTGGAGAGGGGACAACTCCAAAAGAAATTATTGAAGAGGTTACCATTGAGAAGATTATCGACGGCGATGCTGATCCAGGTTTGATGCACATCGTACACTTTTGGTTGGTCGATAGTCTTACAGAGGCGGAAAAGAAGGATTTTTTAAAAGGCGTTTGGAGCCTAGAAGATATTCCTACTGTAAATCGCATGTTCGTCGGACCGCCTGCATCAACTCCTTCGAGAGGGGTGGTCGACAATTCGTTCGACTATGCACTGGTTGTATACTTCGACGATGTAGCTGGGCATGACGTGTACCAAGAACACCCTATTCACCTCAAGTTCGTGGAGGACCACGAGGCTAAGTTTAAGACGGTTAGGGTAAGGGATAATGCTCTTGTCAGTCGCTAGGCTGGCTATTCAGAGCCTCTAGTCAATGATGTTGTAATCGATGTCATGCTTGCGCATGAGCCGGTATACGGTACTGATTTGCGCATCGGCAAAGTCGATTTCTATTTCAGAACCTTCGACGAGAAATCCAGTTTGCTCGGTAGCGTCGCCTTTGCTAAGCATCGCATACTCTTCGAGCACCTTGGCGATAGCGCGCTTGTCTGGACGTGCTGCATTGCACTGGGTAAGGAGTAGTTTCATGGGGACTAGATACGGATAACTCAACAAGTTTGGAGTTTGCGGTTATCAGCCCTTTGGTACCATCATGTAAAATGGGGGTTGAGGGTACGCTTGGCCATCAAAAATTAGTGTGTCCGCTGGCACGTACTGAATTGAAACGTTATAGACTCCTGGGGCGGCTGTCTCTTCATAGTAGCCGTTGCCACAAAATACATTACTGACAATTGTTAGCTCAGCACCGGAAGCCAGTGTTCCAGTTTGTTGAGAGGGAAAGGGCTCTCCAAATGGGAATTCTTGTTCAGCTGGGTAGACAAACGACGACATGGCGTCGACGGGAATATCTCCGTATATGCTTTCGTCGTAATCACCAGATACTCCAAAAATATTGACTGGAGTTTCGTTCGTGAGATTTATGGTGACAGTATCGAGCTCATCTTTATTGCACGCCGTAAAGGCAAGTACTAAAAGGGAATAGATAAAATATTTCATGCGATCTCAACGATTACCATACTCAATTAGTGCCTATTGGCAAAAAAAACGCCCGATCATCCAGTGGACAATCGGGCGTTGCGTTTACGCTACTAGTGTAGCGCAGATAAGTGATGGGTGCTTCTTACTTAGAAAGCGCCTCACCACCTTTCTTAAGAGCAGATGCGAGTGTTCTAACAGTCAAGTTAGTCTTACCCATATCTTTTGTTTGATCAGCAAGCTTCATGAGGATTGGACCGACAGCTGCACCGTTGATTGATCCTTTTCCGAGCTCTGACTTAAGCATTGTAAGGTTGCCAACGATAGCGTCAGTTCCGTCCATTTTGCCAAGTGTGCTAATCCAGCCGTCAATGTTAGAAATAGCTGCGCTTGGAGCAAGACTAGTGATGCCACCAGCGTCCTTTACTGCACTGACAGTTGACTTGAGTTGATCCTTGGCTGACATTTCCATGTCACCAGCAGCTCCAGTCATTTTGTCTTTCATGCCATTTGCGCTGCTTTTCATGTCGTCAGCCATTTTGCCTGCACCTGCTTTCATGTCTCCGGCCATGTTCTTAGCGCCGTCTTTCATGTCGCTAGCCATGTTTCCAGCTTTATCAGCCATGTTGCTAGCACCATCTTTCATGTCGCCAGCCATGTTTCCAGCCTTGTCAGCCATGTTGCTGGCGCCGTCTTTCATGTCGCCGGCCATGTTTCCAGCCTTATCAGCCATGTTCTTAGCGCCGTCTTTCATGTCACTGGCCAATTCGCCAGTTTTGTTAGCAGCATCGCTAGCCATGTCACTAGCAGATTCAGATGCTTCGTTAACGGCATTAGATACCGAGTTGTCTCCACCACATGATGCAAAAGCAAATGAAGCGGCAAAAAGAATTACAAGTAGATTCTTCATAATGAATGGGTTTTTTCTAGGGGTGCTGAATTGTTTGTACACTCCTGAGTTAAGTCCGAACTGTAAAGATGTTAATAAAGTTGATGTTGAGACTAATTTTGGGGAAAAACAAGAAATTACTGTTGACTACCTTATAGAGAAATATCAAAAATTAAGGCTTTTCGCTTACAACTTAAAAGCAATATGGGTAGCGCGATTTTATTCGGGTAGGCCATTTAGTTCAATAAATACTGAGCTTTCGCGATGCTTTTAGTACTGCGATTAAGTGGTTTCGATGCTTTATAAGTGGTCGAATGCTCAGATCATCTTCCATGCTTCATTTTCTCACATAAAACTCCATTTTTAGGAGTTTTGAGCAGAAATAAGTAGTACTTATGCTGGGCTAGACACAGGATCTTAGCAGTCAAACATCGCTTTGATTAAGCCTTATTCTGGATGAAACCGCATCAAATCGGCACTTGGCGTTGTGGCGCGATCCTCTATACGAGCATTGCTTCTCTGAACTGCTTGCATTGGGCCTCCGAGTGTGCATCCAGCGGAAATTTGAGCTTGAACGTCGAGCCTTTGCCCAATTTGCTTTCTAATAGCTCAATCGATCCAGAAGATTTTTCGGTAGCGAGCTTTACCAGGGCGAGTCCTACTCCTGCTCCCATAAAATGCTCTCGTCTGTTGAGCCGTTTGAAGATTTTGAATATCTGCTCGCTAAACTCTACATTCATTCCAATACCCTCGTCTTGAACATAGATTGCCAATTCACCATCGTGCTGGGTGACTTCGATCGTTACAAAAGCCGTTTTGTCTTTACAAAACTTTACAGCATTGTCTATCAATTCTAGTAAGGACCTATTCAAAAAGTACGCATCCAGGTGCACTGGAGTAAAGTCTCCAGAGTGATTGATGTTAATGTCGTGATCGCTGTATTTGGCTTTTACTGTCTTTGATGAGTTTATGATAACCTGATTTATATCAATCTCAGACCCACAATATTGTCGTTCTTCAGTTTTGCGGAGGGTTTCGACACCAATCATCAAAAAAGAGAGTTGCTCGACGCTGCTGGATAATAATGCAAGGTCAGTTTCTAGCTCTTTATACGGTTTGGCTTTTCGACGTAAAATGGAAGTGAATCCACTAATGGATCTGAGCGGTTCACGAAGATCGTGTGAGAGCAGGTGATTAAACCGTTCCATTGATTTGACCTTGGAAGCTAGTTGCTTGTTTGCTTCAATCAGATCTTCTTCATGTCTAGTAACAATCTTGCTCAGATCTTGTGATTGTTTTTTGGTATCTTGATACCTCTTCTTAAACCATATTGCAATAGCCGAAGAAAGCAAAATTAGAATAAAAGCAATCCAAATTCGCAGCCTAGTATTGAAGAGTTCGAGTTGGTTTTCGTATCGCTGAGCTTCGAGCTTTCGCTGTTTTTCAGAGGCTAATAATTGAGCCTTTGAAATAGTTAGAAGTTCTTTTTTACTTCTGGCTAAGTTTTGTTCAGCAATTTTAAGGAGCTCGGTACTTGCTTCTTCGGAGATCTTAAAAAGGTTCAGTTTGGAAGCTAGATTTTGGCGGAGTTCAACGCGCGTATGGTCTAGAATCAAATCTGATTCAATAGGGTTCTCTGTGAAGGTCAATGCTTTATGATACTCTCCCTTAGCTTTGTGATATTCTGCTCGTAGTATTTGAGCTTGATCGGGATAGATTAAATTTAAGCTGTCTAAGAAATATTTAGCTTTTTTAAAGTTGCGACTTTCAAGATTTAGGCTAAACAATGAAGGCAACGTGAGAATCGTCAATTCTTCAAATCGCCTATGTCCAGGAGGAAAATATTTGCTTGCTTTCGTCGCTAGGTTAAAATATATCTTGGCGCTGTCAATTTGTCCCTGAGCTAGGTGTATACTTCCAAGGGCTGAATAATCGTAGACATTATTGTAGGCTATGTTTTCCTGATCCGTGTGTAGATTTGTCAGGTTTATAGTCTTGTGGATTAATTCTATAGCATTTACAGTATCTTGATTTGCAAGGAAAGTTTCCGCAAGGTTCCCGAGAGGGTACAATTTGTCGTTCAAATTTTCATTGCCAGCCGAATCATATGCCTTTTGGTAGTACGAAAGAGCAGAAATGTTGTCTCCAGATAAATCTGAAATGTTTCCTAGGAAATTGTATATTTTTGATATTTTATCTTCGTCCGCAAATTGAATATTATTTTCGAGAATGATTGAAGTTGATATTTTCTTTTCTAATGAAGACCCATTTTCTAAATATTCAATTAGTAGGAAATAGGCTAAATCCGTAATTTCCGATTGAAGGCCAAGCTCTTTCGCACGGGCGAATGCTTTTTCCAAGGTTTCAATCGATGCATAAATTGTGCTACCCTGTAGCTGATCATAAAGTTGAATAAAAGCTGAAATATCTTCTTCAGTTTTCAATGGGTGAACGTTGAAGGTGTCTAACCTTGAACATTCTAGCGGATTGAAATCTTGTGCTTTAGTATTTCCTGTGTAAAGGAATAGCAAAAGCACCACGAGGGAAGTGTGCTTGAGTAAACGAACTTGGCAGAAGTGGAAATGCATTGAATATTGCAGGGAGTACGAGCCTTCTTATACAAATGTGAAGCCAATTCCCATTCAGAGCCTCTTTGTGGGCCTCATTGAAGCTGTAAGCAGTTGGTTCTTAGGGCCTTTCATAACAATGGGAAGCCTCTAGAATAGGCTAATTCAAGTGCCCAGCCAGCTTGTAGTGATCGTAAGGATTTAACAGCAACAGTCATGCTGGAATCTGTCCGGAGAACTGGATAATCACTACTCTATAACTGTAGCAATAAACAAGCTACCTGTGGAGCCCCTCAACCAATTGAATTGAGATTTAGTTAGCTCTTGCATACACCCTCAATGGCCCATCGAGGGGGCGTAAGTCGGTTACCAAGTTATTGTTACATAAATGGCTCAATTCAGGAGTGCTTATTCCCGCCCTTGTAGATACTAGCCTCCAGCCCCCAAAACCAAGCGTTACAGTCCAACTCAACGTGGTATCGATGTTGTTTTCTGTATCTATGAGTTGCCAAGTGTAGTCGCTATTGAAAACGAACCGATACGGACTCTCAGCTTCCAAATAATTAACGCAGGCTGTACTACCTCCGCCAAAGCCTGAATTTTGGCTTGCTTTCAGGTACCAACTACCTAGAAACGCATTTACATACGCGGTACTGTCATCAGTATTCAATACGCTACATAATGTTGTGTCAAACGTATTGATGCTCTCGCAATCAATCGTGAAGCTTGGCTCTACGAGCGGGCTATCATCGTCGTGGCATGACGACCAAACTAATAAGGCTGAAAAACAAAAGAAAAGTGCCGCTGGAAATCGCATGGTGAGGAGGTTTAATTCTACTTGTCAGACGGTTCCACCGGCACTTTCGCTGCTCAACAGCTTACTTAAAGAAAGCTTAAGATTAAGCTTCTAGCCTCTCGTTACCTGAATGGTGCGGACTCCTTTTACATCGGTAACGCGGAAGAGTCCCGTCTTGCCCATAGAAGCAGGAAGCTTTACAGGTAGTTCGTACAGGTCTGCTTCGCGATCCGCTTCAAGAACAGTTTGTACCACCTTGCCGCTAACGTCGATGAGTTCTACGCGCACCGGGCCAGCACTGCGGACTTCAAACTTGAGTGTGGTTTGATCTGAGGCTGGATTCGGATAAACGCTTAGCTTTTCCGACTCCAACGCTTCAAAGCCATCAGCTTCTAGGGATTTAGGATCCATGAGTAAGAACATGAACGCTCCACGGTCGGCGCGACTGAATGATCCTTCGCGTTCTGGACGCTTTGCATGGTGCTCGCCTTCGCCATGCTTTTTGTGCATCTCTTTCCGCTTTGCATCGTGTGCCTTGTGCTGGGCAATTTGCTCGGCAGTTAAATGCTTGGCACGAATGGCGTCAGAATCCTTCTTCCATTGCACTTTTGAAGCATCGAGTTCGGCTCGTACTGCGATAAGTTCGCTCTGGTGGTTCTTGACGATGTCACGTACAGCTTTCACTTCCGACTGGTGCGTATCCATGAAAGCGCGCATTTTCGCACGTCCATCTTCACGCCCCCCAGCTTTGTCGTCACGCTGAGCTATACCTTCTTTTGCGCCATGTCCTTTCTTGCCACCACGATGATGTCCTCTAGGGGCACCAGCACCTTGAGTCATACGCCTTAATCCACGCTCACCCAGTTCTGTACGAACAGCTTCGCGGAGCGTAGAAATTTGCTTACGCTCGGTAGGCGTCAACTTCTTATCAAAGTCTGTGCGGACCTCAACAAATGTCGGGATAATGGTCTCGTTACGGTAGTCGCGTAGCTCGCTGCGTAGTTCCTCATTCATTTTTGCATGATGCTTCCACTTACCACCTTTGCGGTTTTGGCGCTCAGCTTTCAATTTCTCTTGCTGTGCTGGAGTAAGAACTGCCATCATTTTCTTGCGAGACTCTTGTAAGAGCGCATGCTTTTGCTCGCGATCAGGCCGTTCGCCTTCTGGCAAGCCTTCTGCAAGTTTTGCGAAAGCGGTACGTTGCTCCTCATGAATGGTTTTAAGCTGAGTTGCTTGCTCTGCAGTCAGATCAAGTTGCTCTGTCATCTTTTCGAGGTCGAATCCACGACGCTCACCTCGTTGGCCTTGCGCAACTACTGTTGAACCTAGAAGAAGCACGAATGCTCCGAGGATGATTGATTTTAAGAATTGCATTAGGTTTCGTTTAGTCTGCTCTTTAGATGTATTCATAGGGTGAAAGTTTAATTGTGCTAGAAAAGATTTTCATTCTTTACAACAGCTACCTTTCCGCCATGCGAGCATTCACTACGTTCTCCTTCGCCTTTGTTTTCTTAGGCATATTTTTTACAGGTTGCGAAAAGCCCCTTCAGCCTATTGGCTACTCAAACACCGCAGCGCTGGATATAGAAGCCGATGGGTGGATAAGCTACGATACAGTTATATCGGTCAGTCCTCAGACCTTTGTTATGGATACCTCTGTTGTAAAAAACGACCTCCGGCCTGACACCGCTGTAAATGGGGAGATTACCTACAAAATCACGGAGTATGCTCCAATTTTGGGGGGTTGTGAGGCGGATGCAGATCCGGCAATTTGCACGCAAACCAAGTTGAAAGAGTTCGTCGACGGAAATTTGGTGTACCCCCGTTGGGCTCAAGTGCGCGGGATTCAAGGAACCACAGTGGCCACCTTTGTGATTGGCGAGGATGGTCGAGTGAGGGATACGGGTGTAGAGCGCAGCATGGGTGATGACATTGACAAATTGGTACTACAGATGGTAGAGCAAATTCCAGTTTGGTATCCTGCTTTTCACGGGGGTGAGCCAGTTGCGATCTATTATCGTCTGCCTGTGACGTTTTCTTTACCTGCTGGTGAGTAGGCTCATCTAAAAGCTTAGTGCAACAGGCACCTACTCCAAGGCGAGGCAGGAGTGTCGGGATCAAGTTATTTGCGCAACAGCGGTCCGTCGGACTATCCGAAAGTGTAGCAACCAGACATCTGAAATCCTAGGTACCAATCGCTCCGTGATCACGTACCTTCGCCCCCATGTCAACCGAAAACCCGACCCGCACGGAAATTTCTTCCCTTGGAGAATTTGGCCTCATCGATCGCTTTGAGAAGCAC
>CALDUE010000138.1 GCA_937923485.1 uncultured Saprospiraceae bacterium | reverse complement strand
ACGCGTTCACCATCGGCACGGTCGGCCAATTTGGAGATGTGCTGCAACAATGCATGGTGCCCTAAATGCACACCATCGAAGCTACCAATCGTTAGGACTGGTCTTCGAAACGAAGGCAATAAG
This sequence comes from uncultured Saprospiraceae bacterium, assembly GCA_937923485.1. Classification (GTDB taxonomy): domain Bacteria; phylum Bacteroidota; class Bacteroidia; order Chitinophagales; family Saprospiraceae; genus CALDTK01. Next base: position 10,712 of record CALDUE010000138.1, on the reverse strand, counting down.
GCAAGATCTCGGTGTACGTTCATTCAGCCGCAAAAGTAGTCCATGCAATTTGCTAAGTCCACCTCAGAATATTGGGATATTGTGGACGCTATCATGACGCGGAAATCCTCTATTCAGCTAGTTCATGGTTACCTTTACAGGACCAATGACAAAAGACGACGTACTCAACGCTATCGGTAAGGTCCAAGATCCACTCACTGGAGGGACCATACAACCTGAACATCGTGTTCGCGACTTGAGGATCAACGACAAGCAAATTAGCTTTAAGCTTATCGTACCAGGACTTCCCGCCGATGCCAAACCAGCCCTCATCCAAAGCTGTGAAATGGCCATCGTGGATACGCTCCCAGGTGCAGAAGTACACATTCACTTGCAATCAGAATCTCGTCCAGGCGATACTTCTCAGGCACTTCCTCACGTCAGAAATATTATTGCAGTTGCCAGTGGTAAGGGTGGAGTAGGGAAGAGTACAGTGAGTGTCAACCTTGCGCTTTCGCTAAAACAACAGGGCTTACGCGTGGGCCTGATAGATGCCGATTTGTATGGTCCGAGCATCCCAACGATGCTTGGCTTAAAAGGCCAGCGCCCAAAGGTCCAGGATGTTTACGGGAAGCCTAGACTCTTACCAATCGAAGCGTTTGGTATGCCAACCATGTCTATTGGTAGCATCATTGAGCCAGACCAAGCGGTCGTGCTTCGCGGCCCACGTCTAGCGGGAATTATCAAGCAGTTTTTCTTGGACGTCGTCTGGCCAGAGCTAGATGTCATGATTGTCGACCTCCCTCCGGGAACGGGCGATATTCAATTAACGCTCGTCCAGACCGTACCGATCACAGGTGCGGTTTTGGTGACAACTCCACAACAAGTCGCCCTCGACGATGCGGTCAAGGCCATGAACATGTTCTTGCTGCCAAACGTGAATGTCCCAATCCTCGGCGTCGTCGAAAACATGAGCTGGTTCTCTCCACTCGACATGCCTGATCGCCGTTACGAACTCTTTGGCAAAGGGGGCGGCAAAAAGCTCGCTCGCAAAGCCAAATCGGTATTGCTGGGCCAAGTACCTTTGGTGCAAGGCATCGGAGAGTCATCAGACGGTGGAGTGCCTCCTGCAGTTGATCCAAATCACCCAGCTGCGGGTTACTATACCGATATTGCAAAAAGTACCTTGCGTCAACTCGCGCTTCGTCATGAAGCACGTCCACCGACTCAACCGGTTCAAGTCAACTAATTATGGCAGACCAAACTGATCTTCTTCAGCGCATCGATGCGGCCCTCGATACGGTTCGACCTCACCTCGCGGTTGATGGCGGCAACATCGAGATCGTTAAAATCGAGGATGACTGCCTACTCGTCAAATGGTTGGGCGCATGCAGCAATTGCTCTATGAGCATCATGACCATGCGCGCAGGCGTCGAGGATGCCGTGCTAAAGCGCGTACCCGAGATAAAGAGCATCAAGGCGGTGAACGGACTGAGTTAATTCACGACAACGATCATTCCCCACAAAAATCGTAGCCTTGCAATATGGACCGCAAGACCCTCGAAGCACATATCGCCAGTCGTAAAAGCCTTCTTTGTGTAGGATTAGATCCAGTCATAGATCGCCTTCCTGAAGGCATTTCTCGTGACGTTAATGGAGTGGTCGAGTTCTGTAAGCAGATCATTGATGCGACTTTGGAGTACTGCGTTGCGTACAAGCCCAACTTGGCCTTTTTTGAAAGTTTAGGTCCAAAAGGTTTTGAAGCTTTCGCCAAAACCCGTGCGCACATCCCCGATACCCATTTCGTGATCGCAGATGCGAAAAGGGGGGACATTGGAAATACCGCCAAGCGCTACGCTGAAGCTTTTTTCAATCACTTCTCTTGTGATGCACTCACTGTTGCTCCATACATGGGACGTGACTCTGTCGAGCCCTTTCTGGTTGAGAATAACTGGGCAATAGTACTCGGACTAACATCTAATCAAGGAAGCGAAGACTTCGAACAGCAGAAGCTTGTTACCGGTGAATTCGTTTGGGAGCGCGTCATCTCACAGTGCGTTCAATGGGGGACCCCCGAAAACCTCATGCTCGTCGTTGGAGCCACCAAGCCCGAGGCCATTAAGCGGATTAGAGAATTAGCTCCTCAGACGTTCCTGCTCGTTCCTGGAATAGGTGCACAAGGCGGCGATTTGGAAGGCGTCCTCAAGCACGGCTGCATAAAAGGTGGAGGGTTGCTTATCAATTCGACTCGTGGCATCATTTACAAGAGTTCCGGCACCGACTTCGCTGAGGCAGCGGCTTCAGAAGCAAAAAGTCTAAGAGATCAGATGGCGGCTTGGTTGTAATGGACATTGTCTTCGTAGCTTGACCCCATGCTCCGCATCCTCCATACCGCCGACTGGCATTTAGGTCAAACCTTACTCGGACAGCCGCGCCATGAAGAGCAACAGCGTGCTCTAGACTGGCTACTAGAAATTATTGAAGCCAACCAGGTCGAAGCGCTCATCGTCGCAGGTGACATTTTCGATGTGGCCTCACCAGCTGAGGACGCGCGGAAGATGTATAACGACTACCTCGCCAAGCTTGCCAAAAGCTGCGTAAAGTGGGTCGTTATTATCGCAGGAAACCACGACAGTCCGCGCATGATCTCCAATGTCAAAGCATTGGCAGGAGCATTCAACATTCATATCGTCGCGATTCCTGCGCCAGCGGAAAAGCTTAGCGATGATTTGATCGAATTGCATGATCCTACTTCTGATGAGTTACGCGGCGTAGTTGCAGCGGTACCTTTCCTCCAAGATCGCTACGTGCGGAGTTCTTCACGCGACCAAACTTTGGAAGACAAAGAGCTCGCACTGACTGCAGGAATTCATGCCCACTTTGATCGTTTGGCCGAAGCCTGTAACGCATATCCAAAAGATGTGCCTGTACTTGCCACAGGTCACCTTTACGCCACAGGTGCAAAGGCTCGCGAAGGGCAAGACAACATCTATATCGGTAACATCAAAAACCTGAACGCGACCCAATTGCCTTCGCGATTTGACTACGTTGCCTTGGGGCATATTCATCGACCACAGAAGCTACCAGGTGCAGAACACGTAACCTATTCAGGTTCTTTAATCGCGCTCGATTTTCTGGAAGCTTCAGACGAGAAAGGCGTCTGGCTGCAAGACTTAGAAGCGGGTAAATCGCCCGATCCTCAGTGGATTCCTTCGACGGTGGTCCGCCGCTTAAAACAACTTAGCGGTACAAGTGAAGAGATCATTAAAAAGCTAAAAGCCTTTGGTGTTCGCCACATCGAAGATGAGTTTACACCATGGGCGGAGGCGGTGCTAGTCGATGATTTTGCGGACGAAAAACGTCGTAATGAACTACGTCAAGCAGCTCAGGATGCAGGCGTGAAATTGCTCAAAATCACCCGTCAACGTACGGCAGCAGAAAGCACCCCATTAGCTCCAGAAGAGTTGGAAGCCCTCGATGAGCTAAGTGTCGAAGAAGTCTTTGCTCGTAAGTGCGCAGACGTAGGCATTCCATCTGATGTACAAAAGCGCCTAGACCGACTCTTTCATACCGTGGTTCATGATGCGCGTACAGGAAAAACCGAGACAACATGAAAATTCACTCGGTCAAATTTTCCAACCTCAACAGTCTTCGCGACGAAGTTGACATCGACTTTGTAAATGGGTCGCTTGGGGCGGCGGGTCTTTTTGCGATTACTGGACCAACAGGTTCAGGTAAGTCTACGATTCTTGATGCGATAAGCTTGGCCCTCTACGGCACTACAGCTAGGAATCAGAAGCAGGAAATCATCAGCCGAGGATCGCGCAAAGCGGAGAGCGCTGTAGAGTTCGAGATCAAAGGGCAATTGTATCGTTCGACCTGGAGTATGCGCTTGTCCAAACCGAAAAAGGAAGGGAAAGCGCCAACAGGCACGCCAAGCATGGAGCTTGCGTTGGTTGATCGATCCAAGGAGGGTGAAGACAGCATCCTTGGTGAAAAAAAGAGCTTGGTTCCTAGGTTGGTCGAGGAACTCACAGGCTTGAATTTCATCCGTTTTACGCAGAGTATGCTCCTGGCTCAGGGTCAGTTTGACGCATTCCTTGTAGCGCCGACCAAAGATCGAAGTGACTTGTTGGAGCAAATCACAGGTACGCAGATTTACTCTGATGTGTCGAGGTTGGTATACAATAGGCACAAAGATTTAGCCCTAACGATCGATGCGAGGCAAAAGGAGTTGGAGAAACGAGGCGTTCCAACCGAAGAGGAGATTGAGAAGCTGAAAGAAGAGGAAGCGAAGAATGCAGGCCTAGTTCAAGATCAACTAGAGCCGATCAAGATGCTGCGGGTAGTTCACCAAGCGCACCAAGAGTTCAGCCTACTGAAGAAGCGCAAGGTTCAACTTGCAGAAGAGGAGAATGAGTTTACTTCATTAGCAACGCATCGTGCAGCAGTCCAGACTAAACTTGATGCAAATCAACGTGCCTTGCCGCTGGTGGCAGATCTGCGTTCCTTAGAACTACAGCAAACAGAACTTAAGAAGGTCTCTCAGGCACATGAAGAGGCACAGGCGACTTTGCCCGAGCTTACGACTAAAGTTCAAGAGCAAAAAAGTCTTGAAGCTTCCGCCAAAACCGAACATCAGTCCGCAACAGACAATTTGCAGAAAGTGCAAATCACACTAGAGCAGCTTAAACATGTGCAAGAGGTTTTAGCGAAAGCAAAAAAGGAAAAAGAAGTCTCTGAGGAATCTGCGAAGCAACAACAAATTCAAATAGAAGAGATCGCTTCAAGACAGTCGAAACTTCAAGAAGAGCAACGAGTATTTGTAGAAACTAAAAAAAGAATTCTAGAGCAGACCGCAGGTTTGGCTACGTATGCTAACCTTGAAACTGAATTGCCTAAACTTCGTGTTTCACAACAAGGATTTATAAACGATCGACAAGCGTGTCAACAAGTTGAGAAGGCTTGGACTGAAGTCGAGGCTGAGGGGGCGAGCATTAAGAAGTCGCTTCAAAACCATCTACAGACCTCGCCTGCGCCACAGGAGGGTATTGGCAAGGAAGCTGTCGACATTGAGCATAGACTCGACTTGCTGAACAAAGAAGTCAACGACACTGAAAAATTTGTTGTTTGGTTAGGAGATATAGGAGGTCGACTCAAGTACTTTATTGGAGAATTGGCAGCATTTGAAGAACGAAAAACGGCTTTTTATAACCAGCAAAAAGAATTAGATGCTAAAGGTGCTTTGCTTGCTAAAGCTAAACAAGCTTTAGGAGAACTCGATATACAATTTAAGAAACTCGTCGAGGATGAAAAATTAGCTAATGAAGCCTTTCAAGCCATCAAGCTGACAGCTGAGTTGCGAGAGACGCATCTACACACCTTGGTCGATGGACAGCCGTGTCCACTGTGCGGGGCGCTCGAACATCCTGCCTTGAATAATCTTTCAGACGCAAAGCCAGCAGCTCATGAGCAAGCTTGGGTACAAGCAAAAAGTAAGCTTGCGCAACAGCAATTGGCTTACGAAGAAGAGAACAAAAAAGCCGCTAAGTTAGAGGTAGAGATAGCAGCCCTTACTGATGTGAACACTGCCAAGGATATTAATGACCAACAACAGAAAATGGATCGCCTAAGTGCTTCATTGAGTAAGGAGTTGCAGGAGAAGTCATTGCGTAACATTTCCTTTGATGAACAGGGCATTGAAACGTTGAGAAACGAGTATCAAAATGCTCATCAGAAGCTGAAAAACGCCCAAGATAAATTTGCCAAAATGAAGGTTTTGGCGAAAGCTTGGGCTAACTACCAGCAAGAGTTAATGGCGCTTAAAGCTCGTGAAGCTGATCAAACAGAACGTTCACGGAAAACTAAGGCTAAGCTAGATGCTGCCAAACTTAAGATTGAATCTTCAAAGCAAATACTTTCGCAGGAACTCAATAAAATTGGTCAATCTGTTCCAGAATTAATCCCTGATAACTTTGTCGATTTGATTCAGGAACGTGTAGATGCTCTAAAGAAACTTGAAGCGGAGCTACAGCTGATTATTACAAAGGAAACAGCGAGTATTAAGGAGTTGAACGGTTTGGTCGAACAACTAGAGGCGCTAGAGAAAGCTCACCTTGCCTCCTCTATAGAAGTAAAAAAACAAACCGAGACACTTGAACAAAAGCAGGCGCAGCAGACCAAGTTGTTGGCTGGATTTGAATCTTCAGAAGCATTGTTGAGCAATGCTAACCTGACTTTCGAAAAGTCGAAAGCTGAGCTAAATCAGGCAACAGAGAATTTAATTGCTACGACCAAGAAAATCGAAGCGATCAAACTTCAGCAAGCGGAGAGAAGTAAAAAGATGGACGAGCTGAAGTCTGAGATTTCGTCGCTCACTGCTAAGCTCGAGGCATCTGTAAAAGCGCGTTCTTTTGATTCTGTCGAACAAGCACTAGCAAGCCTTTTAGAGGAAGCGCAGCAGGAGTCTCTACAAGCAGAAATGAATAAAGCTGCACGGAAGCAGGCCGAGCTTGAAACCCGAAAAAAATCGTTAGCAAGCGATGAGGCCGGACTTGCACTCAAACTCGATAAGCAACCTGACGCAGATAAGATCGCCGAAGACTTAAAGGCTTTGGAGCAACTACATGCACGCTCGCAAGAAGCTCTTGGTGGTGCACGAAAAGAGCTCAAACGTGCCATTGAAGATCAAAAAGCAATGGAGCGCGATGCCGCCGAAATTGCTAAGCAGCTTGAAGAATTGGCGGACTGGACGACATTAAATGGCCTAATTGGGTCTTCATCAGGAAGTAAATTTAGAGAATATGCACAGCGTGTCACACTACAGCAGCTGATTGCTTACGCGAATGAGTACTTGAAAGAATTTTATCCACGGTTCAGCGTGAGTAGCGGTGAGGCCAACAATACAGATCCACTAGAAATCTTCATCTGCGATCACTACGAAGCTGATCAAGTAAGGAGGGTGGTAACGGTCAGTGGAGGGGAGCGCTTTTTGGTGAGTATGGCGCTTGCCCTAGGCTTTAGTCGGATGGCTTCTCGCAACATCAGCATCGATACACTTTTCATCGATGAGGGCTTCGGGACCCTTGATGGTGAGACATTGGATAAGGCCATTCAAGCGCTCGAGAAATTGCAACAGCGCGGCAAAACGATTGGTATCATCAGCCACGTAGCATCTTTACAAGAACGCATCGGTGCACAAATTCGACTAATTCGACAAAGCAGTGGAAGAAGTAAAGTGGAAATAATTGGGTAAGCGATTAGCTTCGCCGCCATGGCAAAGGACCCAAGCAAGGCATTCAATCAAGACGGCTCGCTCAACGAAGATGCGGTAGCTGCACTTTCGAAGGCACTGTCTACAGCAGACAAGGCTACGTTTAGTTATCTCGAGTTTCGCCTTGCGGCAAAACAGTTGATCGCTTTAGGACAAGATCAGAAGCAAGCTTTTGAATCTGTCTTCACCACAGCTGCTACCATAGGTGTGGATCGTGAGTCACTAGCGCTTTCAGCGGAGGCTTACCTGTCCACGCTTGATACGGAGCACGAGAAGTTTTCGCAGGCAATGGAAAAGCGTCTAACTGCCGGTGTCGAGGCCGATCAGGCGAAGATTGACAAAGTCATTGCAGCCATTGAAAAACTAACGGCCCAAAAAGCGGCAATCACCGCCAAGCTCGAAGATGCGGAGGCTAAAAAAATCGAGCTTGAGGAAGCCCTCAAGAATGTCCAAGAGCGTGTAACGGATAAAGGCAAGCACATGATTGCTGCCTACAAGGTCATGCGCGCAGAGATTGAGAATGACTTTAAGGGGATGACTACGAGTTATGAGTAGGGACGTGGGCGTAATTGTCAATTGTTAGTTGATAATTGTTAATGTGCCTTAGTGACGTGGGCGTAATTGTCAGTTGTTAATTGTTAATGTGCCTTTGGGACGCTGGGGTAATCGATAAAAATGAGCCGTAGGCGAGCTATGACGTGACGTCATTATCAATTGACAATTAGCAACTAACAATTCCTAAAATTGCCACGTAAGCTTCTCTCTCGCAATGCGGGACCATGTTAGTTTAACGGCTTGTTTTGGCGAAAGCTGACATTAAAATCAGGATAGGCACCGCTTTTGCAAGGTTAACCCGTATTCAAGTGCATTCGCCCCCGACGAAGCATTGTCACGGAAGACCACCATGAGGAAATTAGTCTTATTACTGATGCTCGGGAGCATCCTGTCGCTAAATGCACAGACCACCACACCTATTGACGAAACGATCGTTGCTCAGTCTGCAGAAGGCGAGGAATTGGATAGTCCAACCGTGGCTGAAAATCCAGAGGATAGAGACTATCCCCACAGTATTTCGGCGAAGGTGTTGTTGATAGACCACAACGTCGCTCCACCTGACGGATCGGAGATTACAAACGGTTTGGAGGTCGCCTACGCGCGTCAATTCACGAAGTATACGTCTATTGCTCTTCCAGCGAAGGTTGGGGTACTTAATGTGTTTGAGCAGCCAGAGACCAAGCGTCCATTCGTCATGGTAGATGCATTGGTTCGAGCGGGCTATCCACTTTTCAATGATCGCTTTCAACCCTATGCCTTAGTTGGTGGAGGTATTTCTGTTGAGTCAGGTGCTGGGGCAAATTTTCAAGTACCCTTTGGTGGTGGACTTTCGATCAGAGTAAGCGATGCGGCCTATGTCACCGCACAATATGAATACAGAAAAAGCTTCAAGGATGAGCGCAACAACACGCAGATTGGAGTTGGAATCGTCTTTAACCTTGGTCGTGGTAAGTTCAATCCAAAGTATTGGGACACCGATGGAGACGGAGTGATGGACGATGTCGATCAGTGTATCAATATCAAGGGCGACCGTTACATGAAAGGCTGTCCAGACACGGACGGAGACGGTATTAACGATGCAGCTGACCCATGTCCGTTAAACTTTGGTACCGTAAAAGAAGGTGGTTGCCCAGATGCAGATAAAGATGGAATTGTTGACCCAGAAGATGCTTGTCCAAATGAGCCAGGCATTGCTGAGCGAGCAGGTTGTCCGCTACCAGATCGCGATGGCGATGGGGTAGGAGACGATGTTGATGCTTGTCCTGATTATGCAGGTACGCTGCAAGGTTGTCCAGATACTGATGCCGATGGTATCAGCGATAAAGACGATACCTGTCCTAAGCAAGCTGGACCAAAGAGTACGGGTGGCTGTCCAGACCGTGATAATGATGGGGTGGCTGATATTAATGACAACTGTCCATTGATGCCAGGCAAACTCAATGGTTGTCCAGACAGTGATAAAGATGGTGTGGATGATGCATCAGACCGTTGCCCGCACATTGCAGGCGAATTTGAGGGCTGTCCTGAGATCATCGCTTCGAAGCGCTCGATGTTTGAGTTTGCCGTTCAAGGCATTGGCTTCGATGAAGCTTCGAGTAATTTGGACGAGCGTGCTTACAAAATCCTAACTGGACTTGCGGAGATTCTCGAAGAATATCCAGAATACAAAGTGAAGATTACTGGTAATGCTGATTTTACGGAGGAAGTTGTCAATCGTACAACCTTGAGTGAAGAGCGTGCAAAAGCTTGCGCAGGCTATCTCAAATCACGGGGCGTAACTTTAGATCGAATCGTCATTGATGGGGTAGGCGCGGGGCGTCCTGTAGTCCGTGAAGGATCAAGTGAGGAGCGTGCGATCAATCGCCGCGTCGAGTTTGATTTGTTTGTGGAGGAGTAGGGGTTCTTGCTAAAAATTATCGATAGCCACGGGTAAACCCATGGCGAATGTTAGATGCCGCTATGCGGCTGCGATATAGTACATCGTAGCTGCAGAGCGGCATCGTTAGTATAAAGGACGACGTTTGAGAACAAGGTTTAACGTGAGAATTACAATAATTCTGGCAATTACACGTGTATAACATTAAGGAATAACACGTATCTTTAAGGAAATTTGAGCCTCTCATGAACACCAAATTAACATTGACGATCCAAAAGCAAGTGATTGAGGACGCCAAAAAATACGCTAAGGAGAAAGGTCAAAGCTTATCACATCTTGTCGAGAATTACTTCAAGCTCCTGACGAAAGATGAAATTTCACTCCCTCAGAAGCAGCTTTCTCCACGCACCAGAAAGCTACGAGGGATACTCAAAGTTGAGGACAATTTTGACTATAAGCAGGTGTTGACGGAAGAGCTATCAAAGAAGTATGGGACATAAAATATTCGTGGATACAGATGTCATTATTGACCTCTTTACAGATCGTGAACCTTTCACCACTTCAGCGAGTACATTGTTTGAGCTAAGCGAACAAGGAAGGGTGAGTATCTATGTTTCGGCAGTTAGTATCAATAATATCTACTACATCGTTAAGCGCTATCTTGATAATAAAAAAGCGCTTCGAGTGGTTGAGGACTTAATGCAAATCACAGAAGTAGTAGGTACCACAAAAGCAGAAATACAACAGGCGCTACTAAATGACTTTAAAGATTTCGAAGATTCAATACAGTATTCTACAGCTCTAACCGTAAAAGGCTTAGACGCAATCATTACGCGCAACGTTAAGGACTTTGTCAAGTCTAAAATTGCGATTTTTACAGCGGAAGACTTTGTTAAATCTATATTGAAAAGTTGAACATTACTCGTAAGTTTTTCTGATCGCAGCCGCATAGCGGCGTTTAATTTGTAGCAGTGGGTTTACCCGTGCGGCATATCAATGCTAGCTGATCTTCCTCACCCCATCAACCAA
>CALDUE010000137.1 GCA_937923485.1 uncultured Saprospiraceae bacterium | reverse complement strand
AACGCATAGTAGAGTTATGTAGCCTAAAAAGGCAATTACAAGCTACTAAGTTAGCAAAAACTCAGCCGAGTGCCAATTCACACGCTCGTCTACCTACCTTTGTGTCATGCTCAAACTGCTTTTTTGGGGTGTTATCGCAGCCATTGCTTACTTCTGGTATAAAGGTCAACAGGTTAAAACTGCTCGTCAGCAGGCGGAACTGTTCAAAGACGCCCACAAGAACATCACCGAAGACGTGGAAGTAGAAATTATTGAGATCGAACCTCGTGACAGTCGCCCATGAAGCCAATTAAAGGATTTACCCGCCCGCAAGACCTCATTCCAAAGAAGAAGCCTAGCGGAATCGGTGATTGGGTGATACTCAAAAACAGCCAACTACTCGCGTTCAACAAACCGCCTGCGCTAGCCGTGCAGACGGCGAAAGAAGGCGCACCAAGTCTACAGAAGCTCGCGTGTGCCTATGCCAAGCGAGACCTGTATTTGATTCATCGCATAGACCAGCCGGCAACGGGCATAGTCCTTTTTGCACGGCACAAGAAAACGGTACAGGCGCTGCAGCAGCAGTTCCATTCTCGTCGAGTCAAGCGGACCTACCTCGCAGTTGTAGATTCCATGCCCAATGTCGAACCTGGAGTGTTGAAGCACTTCCTCGCAAGAGATGGTCGCACCAATAAAAGTGCAGTCGTCGAAGAAGGTACCCCTGAGGCAAAAGAGGCGGTGATGACTTGGCGCCACGTCGGTGATACCGACCGCTATCCAATTTTAGAAGTGGAGCTTTCTACCGGACGTCACCACCAAATACGCGCGCAACTAGCAGCCGTAGGTGCGCCCATTCATGGTGATGTGAAGTACGGTGCGCGACGCTCTAATCCTAACCGCAGCATTCACCTCCATGCGTGGAAGCTCAACTTCGAGCACCCGATTAGCAAGGAGGATTTGAATTTGGAGGCAGCGTTTCCGAAAGAGGATGTGATATGGGAGGCAGTAAAAGGAGCCTTAGCGACTTAGTCCTGCCCGATTTCTAGATTGGCCGGACCAATCGCTTCCTATATCTTGTCACCCCACGCACGGCACAAGTAGTTGCCCTCCCAGTCTTGCCAACGCTTTGCCAATCCACAGACTACAGGGTTCATCAACGTGTATCGTACTTGCTGCTCTAGTTCGGCTTGGGTGCGGATGATATGGTCATAGCTTTCGCGTTCCCAATATTCATTACCAACCAATCCAAGTACTTCATTGCTCTTACGACCCGTGAATTTTCGGATCCTGTAAAGGAGCTCTCCCATGTGGATCGTTTGCGAAAGATGCCTAATGACGAGATGCACATGGTTTGGCATCAATGAGTACGCTATAATTTCGTATTCAATCCCATCCCTGAAAGCGAGACTATCAATTAATATTTTTCTGCAATCCTCACTATGATGTAAATGGAACGGACCGTTTAAATCACGACGGCAATCAGCGCCTTTTAATAATTTGCGAAAACCAACCCGCTCTTCGGCAGATGCTTCCCAGTATAGTTTTGGAGGTATATTTTGGCCGTAAAGCCGCTTCAATTCAAGTACTCGTTTTACAGCAGGACGGGTGATACTACCAGCTAACCTCATTCCAATCATGAACGTTGCTCCACCTGGATAGATATGCTTGCGACGGCGCTCCGTCTTGAAAGATGGAAGGGTAGGGTTCTGAGGTTTAAGAATATACATGAAGTGAATATAACACAAAATGTGTTATATTGTATTCGGTCGATCTGGAGATCGGGCAGGACTCAGCTCGCTGAGACGAGCTACCACCCTACATACCTCGGAGGCTCTATCCCCTTCAAACGCAAATACATGATCGCTTGCGCGCGGTGATGCGTTGCGTGATCAAAAATCAAAAGGCTTATTCTACGCTTTGAAATGGAACCACCAAGCCATTTCACCGGCTCATCTAATTCTGAAAAGCTGAGTGAGGCAAGTACGGAGTCTGCAATTGCATAAGATTCTGTGACGTAGGCGATTACCGCCTCTTTGTCATTGGGATCAACCTTTGGTCCACGTTCACGTTTCTCGCCGCGCAACTTGTCTAAGGATAGCCAACGCGCATTGCCTCCCAGGTGTATTAGCTGCTCCCCAAAGGTCATTCCGACGGTATCGATAGGCCGGAAACCGTAGTCCTCCGCAGGCATTTTTTCAGCTACTGCAAGGGTGTAGTCAAGCGAGTTGGCCCATTTGGCAGCATAGTCTGATTGCATGCTTTGAGCCATAGCAAAGAACGTTAGAAGTAATGACACGAGAAGTAGGATACTCTTTTGCATGCTTCAAAAGTAAGACCTTTCTTATAGACTCTTAAGTCAATGCTACACGCTACTCGGATCTACGATATCGACGTCATCAATATTCACGTCGCCTTTGAAGTTGACATTGTCCTTCAAGGTCCTCTTTTAATCTTCGAAGTTGCGGCTCTTTTATAGTTCAAAACCAAGATCATCCTCTTGGTCGTAGTTATAATGCCCGCCGCTCAAACCCAAAATGCAGCATTCACCTGCAAGCTTGGAGGCTAAGTTTTGAGTACCCGGTAAGTATGGAAGATGAGATTTGGGAGGCGGTGCGAGCAGTAGGTATGGACTGGGTGCTAGCATATATTGGTTCTATTCAAAGCATAAGTACGTAAGCTGCTAACCTCACATCGGCACTTCTTTTTCCGAACCCCCCCCTTTCACTTTCCGAACGATAAGACTTTCAGATTGGGTCGCCAATAGGTTTGCACCGTCAAAGCAAACCAATCATGTCACGATTCAGCAAAGCACTAAGCTTCCTCACGATAATCCTTGTATTTACCACTGGAATCGCAGGAGCGAAAACAATCAAACTTGTTCATAGCGGAACAGCCTATTACGCAAGCTTTTACTTAAGTAGTTCTGCAGGGTCACAATCCTTTGAAGGCAAAGGGGAAGGATGGAGTCACAGTGTAAATCTCCCTGAAAGTGCAACCAACATCATAATCAAAGTGCGCACCAATAAATTTTTGGGCGCTTACTCCGATGCCTGCCAAAGCTCAGCGGGTTCAAAAGGAGGCACTTTTACCCTTTCGGGACTTTTGCACAGTGAGTCTTGTGCGTTTGTTCCCAATGGATCTACTTCTTCTGTATCGTCTATCAGCGTCAACCGTGGCACCATGGACGTGCTCAAGCCCAATGGGAACTCTCAGCTCTTCGAGGCCGTCTCGCTCAAGGATAAAGCCACAGTCACAGAACTCATCAATGCAGGCACCTCGCACCTGGATACGAAAAACCGTCAAGGGTTAACCCCGCTGCACAAAGCCGTTCAACTCGGTGATAGCTCTACGGTTGTGGCACTGCTCGACGCAGGAGCGAGTACCAATATTGTCGACAATACAGGTAATGACCCAATGATGCTCGCTATCACACGTCGCAAGATCAACATTGTAAGGGCCATGCTAAAACAAGGTGTTTCCATCAATCGATCGCACCTCAGTAAAGCAGTAGCTAGTCGCAATACACAGGTTGTCGAAACGCTACTCGTTCAAGGTGCTGTTGAGCCGGAAGATGTTTTGGCGGAAGCTCAAAAAACCAACCAGCCTTTGATGATGCAGCTGGCCACTGAAAATGGAGCAGCCGTTACCACCGCAAGTTTCAATGCAGCGGTTGCTTCTAACAAGGTGCCGCAAGCCATTAAGTATCTCAATGAGCCGACCAGTACCATAGACATGAATGAGGCGATGCGTACGGCAATCGCCAAAAATAACAAGCCGCTTGTCAAGGCTGTCCTCGACAAAGGGGGCGACCCGGCCGCTGCGCTCAACTATGGCATAAAGGTGAACGATGCCACCATCGTCAACGACGCCGTAATAATGCACAACGCCGACCCCAATGCAGCACTCACAGCGGTAGCTGCTAAGAAAAATGCACAGCTGTTTGGTGTGCTTCT
>CALDUE010000136.1 GCA_937923485.1 uncultured Saprospiraceae bacterium | reverse complement strand
GCTTTGGCAGGAAGGCTCTTAATAAATTCTGATGCAGTCATAGTAGGTTAGTTGAGGGCGTCAAGCCAAGTTTTAGCGAAAGCGAAAACGTCTAATTGAGAAGGTTCGTTGTGGGTTTCATGAAAAAGTCCAGGCCACTCGTGTAAGTGCACGTCGCCAACAGCTGCATTTGCAAATGCGCGCGTACCGTCAATATCACAGATACGATCAGCATCACCATGCATGAGAAGCGTAGGGACGGGAATACTTTGAGGCTGGGCCAACAGGCGTTTAGCAGTATCGAGCATATGATAGCCCAAGAGCATACTCACTCGATCGTGATTTAGCGGATCAGCTTTGTATACAGCAACCACTTCAGGGTCGTGCGAAAGATCACTGGCGTCGAGCTCATTTGATTTCGTCAATTTTGGAGTCATCGACGCGGCAGCAGAAGCTAGACTTGCTAGAATTTTTGATGGAGGATTACCCAGCTTTAACGGCGGACTTGTTACTACAGCAGCGGCTAGGGTTTCGGCTTCATCTCTTGAGGAGAGATAGTCCAACAACACCAACGCTCCCATACTATGTCCCCATAAGATTAACTCATGTGGCGTATCCAAGGCACCTTCAATCGCTGCTCGAAACGTATTGATCTCTGAGACGAAACTCTCCCAACTTTGGATCGTACCCTTCGCTCCTTCTGACTGCCCATGACCTTGGTGATCATATGCAAAGACTTCATAACCAAGTGCGCAGAAGTAAGATGCTACGTTTGTGTATCTACCCCCATGCTCACCGAGGCCATGCACGATGCCAATTACTTTTCCATTAGCAGGCGAACTGGCCGCCCAATGATACGCGTGAAGCGAAAGACCGAGATGCGAAAGCTTGAACTCAGTAACGTTCATTATTGAGTGTTCTCGATAATGAAGCCGTTCACATAGCGGAGTAGCCTAGCCTCTGGAAACAGTGACTTTACATTGCTCAAGTAACTGCGGGCTTCAATCTCTGAGCGGAAAGCACCACTCATGTAGCCAAAGCTGCCGTCGGCTAATTCGTCTTCTTTGAGGGTACCGAACTTGAAAAACAGCTCGCCATTATCGTCTGCTAGACTCACACCCGACTGAAAAACCAATACACGATAGCCTGTGTATTTTGCCCCTGTTGGCATCGTCAATGGCTTGGCATTTGTGATCGACTGTTCAGGTACAATGACCGAAACCGTACCAGGTGCTTGTGTAGTGGTTGGAGCGGAATAATTGCGCTCACTTGGTGTGCTTCCATTCATTGCAGTAGCCTCTGGAGAATTGGGATTCACTGGCTTCTTCGCGTTTTTCGAAAGGTCGCCTTTCAGTGCTTCTAATTGATCCTCAGCTTTCTTCATACCTGAACCATCACTCATCGCGACAGCGCCTGTGCTCTCGTCAACCGAAGCCGTTGGACGAGTAGGATTTGAAGGAGCTTTACCATTTTCTGGAACTCTGAACTCACCGCTTCCCATTACTTCTTCTAGTAGTGCATCAAGGTTCTCTTCAGCAATAATTTCTGCAAGCGGCTTGCCATCGAACGGGTCATTCGTAAAGCCCGTAATTTTTAACTCTGTTCTACGATTTCGAGAGTGCTCTACTTCATCACACTCTACGCCGTCGACACAAATATTGACAGGCTTGGTTTCTCCATATCCGATCGGGGTCAGACGATACTTGTCAATACCATGGTTCACGATGTAAGCCACCGCTGATTCCGCACGCTTCTGACTCAATTGTTTGTTGTATGCCGCCTTGCCACGACTATCAGTGTGGCTTCCTAGTTCCACAACGATGCTTGGATTTACTTTGAGTAATTCGACAACCTTGTCGAGCTCAAATTCAGCGTCCGGGCGGATCTTAGAACTGTTGTAATCGTAATAGATGTTGTCAAGCGCAATTGCGCTGTCAACCTGAAGCGCTTTCAACTCTATGTTAGCCAGCAAAGTGCCCTGATCGTTGCCGTACGCTAAGTTGTCGCTCACCCCTGGTCCGATTTCACTTACACCATCCATACAAAGGATACAGCCATCAATGTTGACAAAGCTTTCAATTCGCTTGGTGAAATAACCCGGTGTTCGAATCAATAAAGTGTAGTGATTCCCTTGCTCCAATTGAAAACTGAAATACGGAGAAGGATGATCTTTCAAATTAAGAATCTCCTTGTCTGTCGTGTTGTTGTAGACTTCGATAAGTGACCCACTGATCGCGTCAACTTCATCAACATCAGGGATACTCTCTTGCGCCAAGGTGACTTCAAGACGATATCCAGGAGCTCTTTTCATCGCCATTTTCACGAAGACCTTTTCATTCTTCATGTTTTTTGAGGTAGCTACCGTTTCTACCGGATCAAAAACAGCTTTCGATGCCCTAATCATGAAATCATGATCTCTTGGAACTTCTACGGCAAAGAATCCCTCGCGGTTGGTCACAACGTCACCATACAGCACGCTACTCTCAGCATCTAACACCTGAACCTTCACTTCATTGAGGTAGCCAGAGTTGTTGTCCTCGAAGACGTAGCCTTCCAAGATCACATTATCTGATTGCGCCAAACCCAGTGATGCACAGCACATAAGGCTTGTCCATAGCAAAGTGGTCAATAGTAGTCTCATGGTACAAAAGTATTAAAATCAGCGCGGTTCTACATGGTTTCTGTTTATTAAAGTACTACCAAATGAATGCATCCTTCTCCAGCTCGTTTCAATCCTAAATCGTTGCTTTGTGCCATGCGTATCATTTTTATGGGAACCCCTGAGTTTGCAGTAGCCTCTCTCGCCGCCTTAGTTGAGTCGGGAGCCAAGGTCGTGGCCGTCATTACTGCCACCGATAAGTTTGGAGGACGTGGCGGGAAGACCCTTTTACAGAGCGCTGTGAAGAAGTATGCCGTAAGTCAGGAAATTCCTGTTTTGCAGCCGAAAAACCTCAAAGGCAAAAACTTCTTAGCCACTCTCCGCACGTACAAGGCTGATTTGCAAGTAGTCGTAGCCTTCCGCATGCTCCCCAAGCTTGTCTGGGCTATGCCTCCTTTGGGCACAATCAACGTGCATGGAAGTCTCTTACCTGCTTATCGCGGGGCCGCTCCGATTCATTGGGCTGTGATTAATGGAGAGCAAGAGACCGGCGTCACGACTTTTTTCCTCAAGCATGCCATCGACACAGGGGACCTTCTCCTCCAAAAGCGCCTTGCGATTGGTCCGAATGAATCTACGGGCGAAGTCTATGAACGCCTGATGGCTCTGGGCGCAGAAGCACTCGTGGAAAGTATCGATCTTATCGCTCAAGGCAAAACCCAAGGCACGCCACAAGATGATTCCAAGGTGAGCCATGCTCCCAAGATTTATCATGATACTGCCAAGATGGATTGGTCAGCTTCCGCCAAAACCTGCCACAACCTAGTACGCGGCATGAACCCTTTTCCAGCTGCTTGGACCACCATGGATGGCAACGAAGTCAAGGTGCTCAAGACGATTATAATTACCGATCCAGAGGTTTTGGCGAAAGCAGATAACCACAAATCAGGAACCCTCATCCCCCTCCACAAAGGAGAAACCTATACAAAGGAAGCTCCGGGAATCGCAATCACCACAGGCGAAAATGGCCTACTAGAATTATTAGAGGTCAAACCCGCTGGTAAGCGCAAAATGTCTGGTGCAGATTTTAGGAATGGCATTCGACTGGAGGAGGCGAGAGTGATATAATTTTGAATTGGTGATTGGAGCTACGCTCCAAGAATTTTGAATTTTGAATACCACGACCTTGCTCGCTTACGCTCGTTAGCATGTCCTGCCAGATCACCGGTCCGCAGGAAACCCACGAGCGCAGCGAGCAAAAATCGTAATTGGCAGTTGATAATTGTCAATTGATAATGCCACGACCTTCCTCGCTCACACGCTTGTGCCCCTGTCCTGCCGGACCACTGGTCCGCAAAAAACCCACGAGCGCAGCGAGCAAAAATCGTAATTGGCAGTTGATAATTGTCAATTGATAATACCACGACCTTGCTCGCTTACGCTCGTTAGCATGTCCTGCCAGATCACCGGTCCGCAGGAAACCCACGAGCGTAGCGAGCAAAAATCGTAATTGGCAGTTGATAATTGTCAATTGATAATGCCACGGCCATACTCACTCACCCCCGTGTCCCCATCCTGCCAGATCACTGGTCCGCAAAAAACCCACGAGCGTAGCGAGCAAGTCGCGCCGCAGCCCCTATACCCCATAGGCTGCTTACATTAGCGCAATGCACACCTATGTTTCCACTGACCACCTCAGGTTTCTAATCCACGAATACCTAAAGGCACCCGCTCAAATCGAAAACTACGAGAAGTTTGAAGGCTACGATGCTGAGGCATTTGACATGTCCATCGATGCGGCAGAGCAGATTGGAAACCAACACCTCTACCCTGCCTATCGCATCATGGATCAGGAAAAGGCGACCTGCGAAAACGGAGTCGTTTGGACGCATCCCCTTCTTGCAGAAGGCCTAAAAGCGATGACCGAAGGAGGGTGGCTTTCTTCAACCGCCCCTGCCGAAATGGGTGGCTCGCAGATGCCACTGGTGCTTCACAATACCGCCTCACTCATTTTTATGGGTGCCAACGCTAATATTGCCGCCTACGCCTTCCTTACCGTAGGCGCCGCTAACCTCATTCTCGCCTACGGAAGCGATGAACTCAAGGCGCTATACCTCCCTGAGATGTACAGCGGCCGCTTCCAAGGGACCATGGCCCTTACTGAGCCCCAGGCAGGAAGTTCACTGACCGATATCACTGCAAGTGCTACGCCTATCGGTGACGGCCAATACAAGATCACTGGACAGAAAATCTACATCAGTGGTGGCGACCATGCGAGTGTCGACAATGTCGTTCACCTTATGCTCGCGCGAGTGGACGGCGCACCCGCAGGTACAAAAGGAATTAGTCTCTTTGTTGTGCCGAAACACCGTCCAAAAGGAAAAACAGCCTCCGAGGGTTGGGAACCAAATGATGTCATTACCGCTGGCATTTATGGCAAAATGGGACAGAAGGGCTACGTAGCGGCCCACCTCATGTACGGAGAAAACGAGAACACCATTGGTTACTTAGTAGGCGAAGAGCATCGCGGACTCAGCTACATGTTTAGTATGATGAACGAGGCGCGAATCGGCACGGGAATCATGGCCACAGGCTGTGCTTCAGGTGCATATTACGCATCACTCAAGTATGCCTTCGAGCGACCGCAAGGCCGCCATCCTAGCCAGAAAGATCCGAATCAACCTCAGATTCCAATTGTAGAGCACGCCGATGTTCGTCGCATGCTCTTGTTGCAAAAAGCCGTAGTCGAAGGTTCGCAAGCACTTCTTTTAGAAGCAAGTCTTTGGGAGGATATCGCCCTCAACGACAGCTCCGATGCGGCCAAGCAATCACACCTCATGTTGGAGTTACTTACCCCAATCATCAAGACCTTTCCGAGTGAGTATGGCACCATGGCCGTCATGAACGGCATGCAAGTACTCGGCGGCGCTGGCTATTGCAATGACTTCCCTCTCGAGCAGTATTACCGCGACATCCGGGTCAACGCGATCTACGAAGGAACCACAGGTATACATGGTATGGACCTCATGGGTCGCAAGATTCTCATGGGTAAAGGCGATGTACTTAAGGCCCTCAGTGCACGGATGCAAGCTGATATTGAAGCTTGCGCCAAAACCTTCCCGGACGAAGCAAATGCGCTTGGTGCTTCGGCGGTCGCACTCGCCAAAACAACCACCAAATTGATGGGCATTTTGCAAAAGGATGGACCAGAAGCCTACCTCGCTGATGCATCGTTATATCTCGAATATTTTGGACTTGTCGTTATCTCATGGCATTGGCTGCGCATGGCAAATGTGGCAAGCGAGAAGTTGGCCAATGGAGGAAAACTCTCTAAGAAGTTTTACGAAAGTAACATTCTTACCATGCAGTACTTCATTGAATACGAGTTGCCAAAAACGCGTGGACTGCATGCCCGACTCAACAGCGATAAGCGAGTGACCTTAGATGCTTCTCCAGAACTACTCGTATGACAATCCACACCATAGACCTTGAATTTCAAGGCGTATTAAAAGTGATCGCCGCCTTTATGATTCCACATCGTGACGGCGTGGTACTGATTGAAAGCGGTCCGCAAACATGCTGGGAGGCGTTGAAGCGCGGTCTCACTAAGCATGGCTATGCTCCTTGCGACGTGACGGATGTCTTGCTTACCCATGTCCACTTCGACCATGCTGGCGCGGCTTGGAGCCTTGCCAAAGCAGGCGCTAACATCCACGTTCACCCCAAAGGCATTCGGCACTTAGCTGATCCATCCCGCTTGTGGAACAGTGCTGCGCGCATCTATGGTGATGCAGGAATGACGATGCTCTGGGGCGCCATGGAGCCTATCGCAGAAGCCAAGCTGCACGTTGCAGAAGAAGGTCAACAGCTGAGTATCGGCGGTCTCAACTTTGTGGCTCATCACAGTCCGGGACATGCAAAGCACCATATTGCTTGGCAATGCGGATATGCACTCTTTACTGGAGACGTAGGTGGAGTGTGCATTAACGGCGGTCCGATGGAACCTCCCTGTCCACCTCCAGATATCGATGCCTTCGCGTGGTACAACAGCATTGAAAAATTGAGTGGACTAAACGAAGTGAAGCGACTATTCTTGACGCACTTTGGTGAACAGCAGGGTGATATTTCTGAGCACTGGAAAGTCCTTAGAAATAGACTTGATGCTTGGATTGCCTTCATTGAGTCGAATGCAGACCTCGACACCTCAACACTTATAGATGTATTCACCGATTACGTAAGTGAAGAACGCACAAAATATGAGGGAGCAGAAGGCTGCTACGCCTTTGCCAATCCAGCAGAGATGAGTGTGGCTGGCATCAGAAGGTGGCTAAGTAAAAGAGACGAGTTGGCGGCGACTTAAATAGCAAGTTGGAAGAGTCCAACTACAAAATTTACGAACTCGACTACGCGATCAACCTGAATGGCGGCCTCAGGCACGCTCGCTGGAATTTCTTGCCAATTAGCCAATGTGCCAAGTGTTTCCTTAGCCTCTGTCGACGCCATGAGATACCCTTCTACGAGGGTAGCAACAGACACAGCGATCAACCAAAGGAAGGCTTTACCGAAATGTGTGGGGGTTCTGTGCTTTATCATTATAATGTAAATCTACTGGTTTTGTCGGGAAATAGTATAAAAAATGAGAATAAGTTATTGATAACGACAAATCGCAGTTTCCTATTTTGTCGGCTCATCCATAAAATACATCACTCATGGGAAAGAAAACTACACTACTCTTTGTATTCGGCATGCTTGCGACATTTGTCGCTACTGCGCAGATAGGACTTGTCCGTCGCGACAGTTCTGTGGCACCACTTACATTAGAGATTGAGAACGTTGACGGGGCTTTTGAGATTATCGATTGGGGACAGCCGACCGATTTTGGTCCTGATTTTTCAGATACGCTCATGGCCGAAATGGCTTGGATTGCAGATGTGGGCGGTGACTCACTTGGTTGCGTTCCAACAACAAAAGATCTTACAGGCAAGTGGGCGGTAATTCGTCGTGGTGTTTGTGGATTCTCTCTTAAATCATTTCACGCTACACAAGCAGGCGCCGTCGGATATCTCATCCTTAATGATGGACGTCCGGGTGCGGAAAATGCGGTCTTCAACATGCTTGGAGGCGATTCGATTACGCGTACTACTATTCCTGGTGGATTTGTTCCATTCGGTTTCGGAGCAAGCTTCACAGATCGTCTTGATGCTGGAACACCTGTAAGTGCACGCATGGCTCCAATTTCTATTTGGGAAGGCAGTGTATACCACTATCCATACGTACCAGCTGGTCAAATAGAAACACCATTTCCACAGCCTAGAGCAAATTACTTTAACTACGAGCCCGTAGATTCAATCTTCACTGGTACGCTCACAGTCACGAATCCTGATGGTTCTACGGAAGTACTTGGAACTGTGCTTGATACGATCTTGCCGGGTACACAAGAGCTTATGCTTTTCCCAGATGTAGAAATTCTACCAGACAATGGAGTTGGTGAATACATCTATACTTTTTCAAGTGACCTGCCTTCAGCAAACGACTTAAACACGAGTCTTTTTGTAACGGAAGATTTTTGGTCGGCGACAAAGGGGGATACTCCAGCACGTTCACTCTCATTATCAGATCAAGGATACTTGGATGCTCAGAACACATTCGCTGTTGGTATGACCGTCGAGGTTGTTGAGGACACTCCTCTTGGAGCAGTTCAATTTGGTATCTGTAATGCTGAAGAGTTAACCACGATTGGTAATGCCGAGGTTTTTGTAGAAGTGTCAGTAATCGACCTTGATCAGGATCAAGATGGTATTCTAGATGCTCCTGGTGCGATAAACTTTGATGAGTTCTCAAATGATGCTACCGTCGGATTCATTGATTATTTCCTTACTGGAAATGAGATTTGTGGAACCTCAAGTTCAGATTTAATTACGGTGACTCCACTAGACGATAATGACGAACCTGTCGTACTTCTTACTGGTGGTCGATACCTCGTTATCGCGTTGATCGGTTCACTTACGCCTGGTACAGTTGTTCCTCCAGAAGTTCAAGCGGGTGTGGGATCTGATGCTACGACTTGGTTTACAGGAGAGCGCATCTTCTCTAAGATGTTCCAAACAGACAACTTCTTCTCAGGCTTCTTAAGCTTTAGTGACGATTTAGGATTAACGAACGGATACGCAGTGATTACTCCTACTTTCCGTATCTCAACCAGTGACATCTCAAACACGACTAAGGTACTTGGTGGTCAACTTATCCTTGCGCCGAACCCTGCAAAGGAAACGAGCCAACTCCGCTACAGCCTTCAATCTGGACCATCCAATGGGTTGGTTGAGGTCTATTCTATGACGGGGCAGCTTGTTCACTCACAGCAACTCTTTGGTGGCCGAAGCGGCACGCTCGACATACCTGTAAGTAACCTCACTGCAGGCATGTACAACGTACGTATCAGCACGGATGCTGGAGAGCGTACGCTTCCACTTCAGGTTGTTCGCTAAGAGCAACTTCTTCGAGAAATGAAAAAGCCCCGTTTCGCAAAACTTGCGAAACGGGGCTTTATTTTTCTAAAGTATAAATTTCCTAGGCATTGCTGTCATGCAGGTTTGACTGTTCTACTTCCTCGTCCGACTCATAGCCAAGATTGGAACGCAGCTCTGCATCGATGTTGCCTGCGATTGGGTCCTTTACATCGCCTAGCATTCCTCTACTCTCTAGGTAAGAATCGTTAGACTCATGCTTTTGAACGTTCACTGCAACATCTGGACTCGTAGCTTTTCTAGTATCTCGTACATAACTTCCTGCAAAATCAGGAATGAATTCGGCAGGGTCCTTTTGAAAGCGTTCTAAGTTTTCTTGATTGGCAAACTGATAAGTGACGCCCCTCAATTCTGAGGTAAATTCGGGTATTCCTGATAGTGGCTCACCATTCTTGTAGGCCACTGGATCGATACCATCTAAGGCAATACCGTTGTTGTCTAAATCTGAAATTGACATGTTGTTGGTTTATTGATACAACATGAATCGCAGCTTTGGATGTTCATTTGCACTTATGGATTCTTCGTTTCGAGCCGCTCTTCCCTATTTCGGATCAACGCTACTCTGGGCCGAAGGAATGACAGCGGGAGGCTTCGCCTTTCGGCAAAACGAGCACTACCAACGCCGTACGCAACGCAACCGTACCGTAATTGC
>CALDUE010000135.1 GCA_937923485.1 uncultured Saprospiraceae bacterium | reverse complement strand
ATGGGGCCGTAACGGACTCGACAGGGGAGTTGATCGTTTAGTAAGCATGTCGGAGTATGTAACTTATCTCCGTTATCAACTGGCTACACAACTTTTTTACATGGCAATACCAGCTATGCAATGGCAGCCTAATCCACGATTAGCCTAGCCGTAGGATCTTGAGGTTGACACCTGATACATTATCGCATTATCCTTCACCAACTTTCAGGTTAGCGACTAGGGACTGAACCGTCCGAGTCGCGAAATAAAGGTTCTAAGGCACAGGTATAGGGCTGACTGAACTCCTCGCCCGTGCTCGAAAATTTAAGTTCGGACTAAACATGTAGAAGGCTCCTCGGTGCTTCAGCTGGACGCGGGTTCGACTCCCGCCGGCTCCACAATTGTCAAGGCGCAGCCTTGGCAATTAATTGATAATCAGGTAATTGGCAATTGATAATGTGCTAGTAGAAATGCTCTTTAGGGACGTGAACCACTTGCGTTAAAATGAGCCGAAGGCGAGCTAAACATCTCGACATTAGCAACTACCAATTGACAACTACCAATTTTCCTGAATAACGCGACGCTAACCACGCCGCGTTTTTTTTTGCTTCTTCCCTTCACTCCACCCGTTCGCAACAACTCACGAGCGTAAGCGAGCAACCCGTCACTATTCAAAATTCAAAATTTGAGAGACGTAGTCGCGAAAAAAAATTAAAAATTCCCATTAAAATGAGCCGAAGGCGAGCTAAACATCTCGGCATTATCAATTATCAACTGACAATTGACTATTCCCTCGTAAGCATAACAAAAGCTTCCTTCCCCGAATCATCAAACGTCACCCAATCATAAGGCCTCGACTGTCTTGCGAAAAAATTGACCATTGCAAAATCGCCGAAGCAACCCTGGGTATGTATTAGGAGCAAGCCGTAAAAAGCCCACCACCAACTGCCGCTAGCAGTAGAGAGGCCAATGACCAAAAGGGACGTAATCACCACGAAAGGTGCAAGCGCCACAAGTAGCATCTCTTTGAAATTGATCGGATGGTAGGGCGCCGAAGCATGAAATACCATTTGCTTCCAATCAGCTCCATAAATCACCTTTTGAGCACCCGTCATTTTATAGGCAATGCCATGGATAATCTCATGCGGGATGACCATGACGAGCATCGCTAAGAGCCCAAAGCCAAGTGGCAAGAGTACGTCATAAAACCAAGCTGCCCCTCGAGATATATCTATGTAGGCGAAAGCAATGCCCATAGAGAGTAGGAAAGCTAACAACAACTGAAACCCACGCAGCCAATAACTTTTTTGCTCCAATTCTTGACGTATGAAGCCTAGGACATTATTAATCTTCCAGCGCTCACTGACGTAATAGCCTTGCTGTATGAGCTCTTCCTCAATATGTGGGTTCATCGGCGTGTAAGATCAACTTTTATCACTCACCTAGCATTCTTGCATACCGACTCTTAATCGTCGAGCTATCAACACCTAAACGCCAACTTACCATCGCGATTGAATTGGCAAATTGAACCTTTAACCAAGACCGACCTTCATATTTTCTTGCAGAAACAATGGTTTGGCCTTTCAATAAAGTAAAGCCTACACCTTTCTTTTTGGCTCGTTTTAGCAGGTCGTATTCTTCCATGATCTGCATGCTTTCGCTAAAACCGTCGAGTCCTTCAAAGAGCTCTCGGTTGATAAAAAGCGTCTGATCTCCGCCGCGCGTAGCGATAACGTTAAATGTGGTCAAGTAGCTGTTGAAAGCCAGCATTCGGCGCTGACTGTCCATCTCGAAAGCATAACCACCCATCTGAGCATCGCCTAGGATTGCAGATTTTATATCCTCAAAACAGGAGATTGGTGGACGTGTATCTGCGTGCACGAAATAGAGAATGCGGCCCTTCGCAGCTTTCGCGCCAACATTCATTTGCGCAGCTCTAGAGGGAGAAGTGTTGAGCATTTTTACTCCGTGTTCAGCTTGACAAAGCGCTTGCGTACCGTCCGTGCTACCACCGTCCACGATGATGATTTCCCAATTCCCATCGAATCTTTTTCCCGCCTCGCGTAAGACCCTCAACAACGCAGGAATCTGATGCGCCTCGTCGATACAGGGCACAATAACCGATATGTCTACGGTCAGCTTATCAGCGTGTTTTATTTCAGAGATTTTCGTCATCAAAAATGGCAACTCCTCGTTTGCTTGGTGTTACAAAACCGCGGTACATCCCCGCGGTATTAAAGGGCATGTGGATTTTCCCGTTTTTATCGACAGTGATGATTCCTCCATCGCCTCCCGCTTTTTTTAATTCCGCATAGATAACCTCATCGCCAGCTTCTTCAAGCGTTTTGTTACCATAAAGCATCCGTGCAGAGACATCGTGTGCTACGGCATAACGAATGAAATACTCACCATGACCGGTTGCACTCACCGCACAACTTCGATCGTCAGCATAGGTGCCTGCACCAATAATAGGTGCATCCCCAATCCTACCCCATCGTTTGAGCGTCATCCCTCCAGTAGAAGTGCCTGCCGCGAGGTGACCTTGTTTGTCCATCGCAACGCACCCAACAGTCCCAAATTTACCATTTTCACTCATCTGTGGTTTAGCATCTGCTTTGGCCCTAGCTTTCTTCCATGAATCATAGCGACGTTCTGTGCGGAAATAGCCTGGTTCTACGATTGCTAAGCCATGTTCTTTCGCGAAAGTTTGCGCTCCTTCTCCGCTTAACATGACATGCACAGACTCATCCATTACCTTCTCAGCAAGTTGGATGGGGTGTTTAACGCCTGTAACGCCGCTCACTGCTCCTGCAGAGAGATCCTTTCCTCGCATAATGCTCGCGTCTAGCTCATTCGTGCCTTCGTAGGTGAATACTGCTCCTTTTCCGGCGTTGAATTGAGGCATGTCCTCCAAGTAGGAGATGACTGCTATCACTGCCTGTTCAGCGGGTTGCCCAGCTTTCAATACATCTTCACCAATGACGAGGGCTTTCGCCAAAACCTCCCTCACTTCTGCCTCGTACGCTTTGGTCATATTGGCCCGCTTAATCACCCCTGCGCCTCCATGAAGGGCCAAAGCGTAGGCTGGACGTTCAACTTCAGAGACTGAAGCAGCCACATCTGTAAACGTGTCTTCCTGCGTAGATGTACAAGCAGTCCATCCACCAAGTAGGAGCAGTACTATAAAAAGGTGTCGCATTTGTCTATTCTCTAGCATCGCTAAGTAACGCAGATTGGCGGTTATACGTAAGAACTTGTTCAGAGAAACCTCCGTAAAACAAGGTGCACGCGGATGATTTGACATTTTACAGAAGTAGCATTCGTTGTAATTTCTAGAAGATTTTGAATCAACTTGCACCCGTCTATTGGAGTCCTTAGTGGTCCTGCAGAAGGTTTCTCAAAAAAATTACGGGACCTTTGGCGTGTCGGAGTTCAACATTTCCTAGCTCAAAATTCAAAAACCCTCTATGAATATCCTCATTATCGGAGGTGGCAACATGGGAGCTACCTACGCCCAAAGCTTTCTTCGCTCGCACGTTACGAGTCTCGAAGGCATGCGGATTCTTGAGAAAAATGCTGAAAAAGCAGCGCTTTTAGCAGAGAAGAACATTGGCAGCGTAGGCGCTGATCCGGCGCTGCTCGTCCCTATGAGTGACCTAATTGTACTTGCCGTAAAACCACAGGACACAAAAGCTTTGTTCGCCAGTCTCAAGCCTCATGTTCACGACCAACAGGTCTTCGTTAGTATTATGGCAGGCGTTACTATTCAAACGATTCAGCAATCACTCGGCATCCATAAAGTCGTCCGCGCAATGCCCAACTTACCCGCCCAAGTAGGAAAAGGTATGACCGCCTATACGAGCTCCGAACAGGTGACTCGTCTAGAACTTGTCATGGTTCAAAATCTCCTTGCGACGACAGGAAAAAACATCTATGTGGAGCGTGAAGACATGCTCGATGCGGCAACGGCAATTTCTGGCTCAGGTCCAGCCTATGTGTTCTATTTCATGCGCTCAATGATGGTACGTGCCCAATCCCTAGGATTTTCAAAGAGTGAAGCAGAGCTCCTTGTACTCCAAACCTTCTCCGGCGGCGTTAGTCTCTATGAAGCCAATAACCTCGACTGCGAGGAGTGGATTCAGCGCGTTTCATCTCGCGGCGGCACCACCGAGGCAGCCATGAACAGTTTTAGCGGAAGCGAACTACAAACAGCCATAGAGTCCGGCCTACAAGCGGCTTTTGATCGCGCCGTTGAGTTGGGCAAAGCCTAATAATTACTTGTTGTTAGTTGTCAATTGATAATCTCGTAACGCTAACCAGACGCACTCACCAACCGAAACTGAGCTACACGCCGCGTCATTGCGAGCCGCAAAGCTGGCGTGGCAATCTCGCAGCTGAATCCCATTCGCATAGCGAAAATTCACTTTTCATACATGGCAGATTGCCACGCCAGCTCCTTCGTCACGGCTCGCAATGATGGCCTAAAATGAGCCGAAGGCGAGCTAAACGTCTCGAACATTCAAAATTCAAAATTAATGATCGCCCTAGCGAGCTTCTATTCATTAATACTCATCCGAAAACTACTTACAGCCCTACTCCACCCGTTTACCAAATTGGCCTCATCGGGATTATTAGACCAAGCGTAAGACACCGCCTGTAGATCAACATTGATAGGACCCAACAGTCGAATCCGATCAGGACCCTGAACAGTTGCTTCCGCATCATACCACTTCCCATCAACGCCTTGTACGGCAAAGCCATCAATCTCGCCGCCATCTGAGGCGCTTAAGCCCGCACCTACATTGTCGAATTGAACGATGAGCGCATTACTCAGCTTCAATAAATTAACAGCGGTACTAAACCGTGGACCGTCCTCTACGCCATACACCATGCGCATCGCCTCATCAGCGATTAAGCGACTGACAGGCTGCTTGTCCCTCGGATGAATGTCTTCGGTATCTCCATAGCCGAGAGTTACGATCACTGAAGTATTGGGCTCCGAAAGGATGGACCGTTGCGCCTGGCGCATCATGGCCCAATGCGCATACGGTTGAAAATTCGCCTCCGACACGGGCAACCAATCAGGAAGCTCGACAACGAAAAAAGGTACGTTTGCCTGACCCGTCTCTTTCCTAAACATCTTAGCCAAATCTCTGAGCTGAGTCACGTAAGCAGTCGTCTCATTCGCATCGCCAGTATTACTTTCTCCTTGATACCAAATTACTCCGCTCACCTTCACATTGCGCAACGGTCGGATCATCGCATTGTAAAGCTGCGAAGGCTGGTGTTGAGTTTGCCCCATCGTATCGACTTCCAGATACTCAGGTCTTGCCGTCCAACCTTGACCCAGCGATATTTTTCGAGAAGCAGTCACGAGGTATAGGCTATCAGTCGAACTCACCATTCCTCCAGGTCCTCCCGTATCCGTGATCTTTACGCTGAGCTGATTTATTCCAGCCTTCAACGCAGAGACAGGGACTTCGTAGATGCGAGTCTTAGCGTACGCATTTGCATTCTCTCCAATCGTAACTCCATTGAAATAGGTTTGGTCGGAATCATCGATTGCACCAAGGTGAAGCTCGGCTGGGCTTTTCGTTTCTGCTTCTGTGAGCGTTATGCCATGGTCATACCAAATGCGACCATTGATGTCCGGAAATCCAGTCCACTCCCATTTACGGCCCACATCGATTGGTGTACCACCTTTTCCGTGAGGACTTAAGTGTTCTCCGTCGCCAGAAAACTCTTTGGGATACTTCTTTTGTAGTGCTTTCCACGCGATGAGCATCTCCGCAGGAACTACTTTTTTCGCAGCTTTTCCATATTCATCACTTGGTAGCCAGGCTTCGATGCGACTTCCACCCCATGAGCTATTGATTAGGCCAACCGGAACTTTAGGGTTCTTTTCTAAAAGTGCCTCAGCGAAGTAGTAACCTATGGCTGAAAAATTCTCTGTTTGTCCTGGTTGAGCATATTTCCAAGTGACAGGAGCCAGGTCCGTTTTCTGGGTTCTACTCGCTACCAAAGTGACTTTGAAATGTCGAATCAAAGGATTGGTTTTGGCGGAAGCAGAAATGCCCTGATTGGAATTTGAAACCAACCACTCGATGTTGCTTTGTCCTGATAAAAGATAGACGTCACCGATATAGATATCCTGTAGAATAATTTGCTCACCAGGAACATCTTTCCCGTCAACTTTCAAGCGCAGCGTCGCAGCATAAGGACCGCCTGCTTCGTGGGCGCGGATGTTCATTTGCCATTGGCCATCTTCCTTAGCGATAGTCATACTCTCGCCCAAGGCTTCACTGATAAATGAGATCCGAGCACCTGCTGGAGCGCTACCCTTTAGCTTAACCACTTCATTGCGTTGCCAGACTGAACCATTGCCATAGATCGGATGCACGCTCAATCCAACGTTTTGCGCCGCGACAGCGAACGTTACTAAGCAAGTAAAAATCAACAAAAGTCCTTTATAGAGCATACTGCAAGAAACGATAAATGAAGTGATTATGGAACAACTTGCTGTCATTTAGAGCATACCTTTGAGTCGGATGTCCAACACTTCACCCACCCCAGTGCTAGCTGCGAGAATCGCAAATTTCCTTAAGCGATTCCCACCCTTTAGCTACCTCTCGACGAGCAATCTTATGTGGCTCTCGGAGCGCGTCACTGTGCGCTATTTGGCTTCTCAAACGGTAATCTTTGAGCAGGGCGATGACTCAATGGATACATTTTTTGTGGTGTACAAAGGCGCCGTTGACCTGGTCAGGACCGATCAGCAAAACCGGCTCATCGACCAATTGGACGCAGGCGATGTATTTGGTCTTAGACCTATTATCGCTAAGCAACGCTATGCTGTCCAGGCTAGAACAAGTGAAGAAACGCTCCTCTACGTCATCCCATTTGTCACTTTTGGACCTGCCATCGACACGAACCCTCGCGTGGCTCGCTTCTTAGCCACAAGTTTTGCGGCTGGAGTACGAAATCCACTCAAAACCGAAAGTCAAGGACAAGGCCGTGTACTGATAGAAGCTGAAGTTGATTCTTTCGATAAAGATCGAAGCAATCCAAAGCACGACCAGCTACTTGACCTATCACGTGTTTCGCTTTCACGCGAAGTGGTAACCTGCGCACCAACCGTCTCGATAAAGCACACGGCCGAAAAGATGACAGGAACGGGCGTCGGATCCATTGTCATTGTAGACGAAAACGGTTTGCCGCAAGGCATAGTGACCGACCGGGATTTCCGAAAAAAGGTGATCACGGGACTGTACGATAATTCGGAAGCGATTGAAGAAATCATGGTTTCTCCGGTAGTGACAATTGCACCAAACATGCGCTCGGTGGATGTTCAGTTGGCAATGGTCAAAAATAGAATTCACCACCTCGTTGTTACAGAAGATGGAACCGCAGATTCTAAGACATTAGGGGTAATTAGCAACCATGATCTACTGATGGCTTTGGGCAGTAGTCCAGCCGCGATTGTCGCAGAAATAGAGTCCGCCAATACAGCGAAGGAGCTAGAGCGGTTACGAATACGCGCAGAATTTTGGTTGCAACCGATCATTGACCAGCGCGGAAGCACCTATGCCGCTGCGAGTATCATAAATGAGATTAACGATTGCATCACCAATCGCTGCATCAATCTTTCACTACATCAACTCAACAACGAAGGTGTTGAAGCTCCAGAGCTCGCCTTTTGTTGGTTAGCCCTCGGGTCGCACGGAAGAGGCGAGCAGCTCCTTCGCACAGATCAAGATCATGCGATCGTGATCGCAAATGGAGAGAAGGATGCTACAGTTTACGC
Organism: uncultured Saprospiraceae bacterium; assembly: GCA_937923485.1. Lineage (GTDB taxonomy): Bacteria > Bacteroidota > Bacteroidia > Chitinophagales > Saprospiraceae > CALDTK01. The sequence goes on along the minus strand of CALDUE010000135.1, from coordinate 35,528 downwards.
CAAAACTTATTACCTCAACCTTGCAGATCGTACTGCAGATTTACTTGCACAAATCGGCTTCGAACGTTGCGCGGGGGACATGATGAGCGCAAATCCTGATTGGTGCTTGACGCTTGAAGAATGGCACGATAAACTTGAGAATTGGACAAGCTCACCAACGAGCGAAAGTATCCTGAATGCGAGTACACTTCTGGATCGACGTCCAATTTTTGGAGACATGGCCTTGGGTGAAGAGCTCGCCGAAGCATGTCGAACACGCGTCAAGGATGCGAATTTATTGCTTGCTTTTATGGCGAAAGCAGCTTCAGATAATCCGCCACCGCTAAGCTTTTTCCGCTCTTTCGTGGTTGAACGAGGGGGTGGCCACAAAGACCAATTCGACATAAAACAGCGGGCCATGTTGCCCCTCGCAGATGCAGCCCGTATCCTTAGCTATAGTTTGGGTATATCTGACCCCTCTAATACAGTCGCGAGGTTTGATCGCCTTCGTGAGACAGAGCCGCAAAATGCGAACATATATCTAGAGGCGGCACAGGCCTATGATACCTTAATGTACTTCCGCGCACGTCAAGGATTAAGCGATGGAAGCGACGGTCGCTATTTCAAAATCACAGAGTTGAGCAAGCTTGAACGCTTGCAACTTCGCAATACCTTTCGTCCTGTGGAAGAGCTGCTCACGGTGCTTAAAATTCGTTTTCAGCTTAAAATGCTCAACCAGTGAAGCCGCTCGATAAATTTAGAGGTCTGTCGAGAGCATGGCGCGCCAGTGCAGGAGGTGACCCGAGTGATGCACCAGCTTTTTTTCAACGGTATCTGCAAGCCTTGGAACAACAGCAACCAATGTCTACACCGATTCGAGAAATTGAGTTTGTGGTGCTAGACAGCGAGTCAACAGGTACAGATCCGAAAAAGGATCGAGTGGTTTCTTTTGCGGCGATGCGCGTGCAAGCTTATGAAATCAAGGTCTCTTCTGCGGTTGATTGGCGTATCCGTGGGCAGATGCCCTCTTCTGGAACAAGTATCGAAATTCACGGAGTGCTTAATCGAGAGCTTGAGGATGGAATGCCAGAAGCTCGTTTTGTGGAAGAGTTGACCAATTATGTCGGTGCTGCTATTCTTGTAGGCTATCGTCCCGGTTTTGATGTGGCGATGCTGAACGAAAGCGTAAAGGATCAAACCGGCTGTCGACTCACCAACCGCAGATTAGATGTACACGAGTTGGGCATGCGTCTCGACCACCCGATAAAGCCTGCATTTGTGAATCCAGAAGATTATAGACTGGATAAGATGTGCGAGCGCTACGACATTGAGCAACCCGACAGGCACACGGCCATGGGAGATGCCTACGCTACGGCAATCCTTCTGCTCAAACAGCTGAGCAGATTAGAACAACAGGGCGTGAAAACGATGAAGGAATTGATGCGGAGGTATGGGTGATGTGGAATCCTGAATCATTCGTGTGGTAAGGCCTCAATGCTCCACCCACACCACCTTCGTGTTTGTAAAGGCCAATAAGCCTTCCTTAGCTAACTCGCGGCCATATCCGCTTTGCTTGATACCACCGAAAGGGAGGCGCTCATCTGAACGCACGTAGGTATTGACGAAACATGCCCCTGCGTGTAAACGGCAACTTGCTATTTCTTCTGCTTGCGCAAGGTCTTTTGAGAAGACCGCCGCTCCAAGACCAAAGCTTGAGGTGTTCGCTAGTTCTATGGCATGCTCTGTATCCCGGGCTGGACAGATGACGATTACAGGGCCGAACAGCTCTTCATCGAAAGCAGCCATGCCTGGTTTGACATCGGTTAGCATCGTCGCTGGATAGAAATAGCCAGTCATATCGGGTATACGGCCTCCTAGGATGCATTTAGCGCCTTGTGCTATGCTTTTCTCGACTTGGCTATGCAATTGATCTCTTAGGTCCTCACGTGCCATAGGAGCGAGTCCTTTTTTATGGTCATTACTAGGGTTGGCATCGAGAAAGGATAACTCACTCGCTTTTGCTTTTAGCGCAGTTGTGAATTCATCAAGTATGCGTTCATCGACAATGAGTCGTTTTGCGCTGATGCAGGATTGACCTGCATTGAGTAGCCTTCCGGCAAAACAAGCTTCGACCGCCTGCTCTATATCTGCATCTGCAAGAATGAGGTATGGGTCGCTGCCTCCAAGTTCGAGAACTGAAGGCTTGAGTGCTTTTCCAGCAGCGGCGGCAACTGCACGACCTGCACCAGTGCTACCTGTAAGGGAGACGCCTGCGATGCGATCATCGGCGATGGCTTCAGCAACTTGGTCGTTGCTTAATCTTACATTTATCAATAAGGGTTTCTCTTCTGCAGCCGAAGCGAGGGTTTTGGCGAAAGCCTCAGCACAAGCAGGGACATTGGGTGCATGCTTTAAAACCGTGACGTTACCTGCAGCGATGGCTGGAATTGCGAAGCGCGTCGCTTGCCAGTAAGGAAAATTCCAAGGCATGACGCCAAGAATGACTCCCAGCGGTCGTTCATGAATAGCGATGAACGCATTATCGTCTACTACCCTTTTGGGCTGCAGAAATTGGCTAAGATGATCTGCATAATACGCGCAAAGTGAGGCGCATTTATCTACCTCCGATAGCGACTCGTCCAGTCGTTTGCCCATCTCAAGTGCTGCCAGTTCTGCGAGTGCTTGACGATCTCTTTTCAAGGCTTTTGCGGCCTTTCGGCAAAACAACACACGTTGATCTGCATCGCTCAGCGCCCATGTTTTGGCGAAAGCTGAAGAAGCATGAAGTATCGACTCGAAATCTTGCGCACTTGTCACTTCAAATGTATCGCCGACACTCCCTAGGCGCGGTCGATTCGAGCTGTACTCCATGAGAAAAGACGTTAATTGTGTAGTCGTATAGCCGCGTCTTGTTAAGTTGGCGTATGAGCAGAGTTGACCGATTCTTGGCCAGCATGGAGAATATCGTGAACGATGCTAGGAACTTCTGTCCCATTCTTCTCCAGATAGTCAACACCAAATTTCGCTGCGTGAAGTGCGTAAGGCGCAAGTTGAATCAGCTTGACAGTCGAAAACAACGTGTTTAGTTTGCTCCGACGAGGAGGCTTGGTGGCATAGTGCACAGGGGCATCACGCTCTTCATACTCGTAGTGAGGCTCGTCGTAAAAATCACGCCCTTGGTCATCATCCGTTAAAACATTGACCAATTTACTGATGCCGTAAATCGCAACACCGACACCTACGATAGGAAGAATAACGTCTTTAAGCAGAACTCGAGGTCCTTCCTTTTTCAGGTCATTAAGGTTACTCGCTACGCGCAATTTATCCTGTGTGGCATTTACTTCTGCCTTCTTCTTGGCTTGGCGAAGCTCAGACATGTTGGAGATAGTGTTCGGATTGCGTAGCGTGTGGTCAGTGTGGCTCATGGTTTTTTTGTGGTGTTGGGATGGTGGACGTGGGATTTGAGATGTCTCAATTTACTTCTTGGGAATGGGTTTTAGTTTGGTTTAAACAACTGGGTAATTAAAGCTCGGAGCAAAGGTGTTGTGAGTAGGGTCTCACGAAGGAGGTAAAGAATAATGGCGATGATCGAATAGATAGCGCCTACGATTAAAAATCCGAGGGCGTAGCTATCGACCAAACCTCCAAGCCATATGGACAACGCTATTGTGAAACAACCTAGTGCAAAAAGGCCTATAGTGCCAACAATAGCGAGAGCAAGCACACTCGCTCCGGATTGTGCTCCTTTCTCAGCAACGTTTAGCTTGATCAATTCGATGCGTGTATCGAGATAATCTTCTGCATAAGCGAGGGTTTCGCCTGCGGTGCTGAGTATATCGTTTCGGTTCATAGTGCCAAATAACAAAAAAGCCAGCGAGTGCATTCTCGCATTCGCTGGCTTTAAATTTCAAAGAAAAGTTTTTTATGAATTTTTAGAATTCACATCATTGAGAAGAGAATCAATTTCAGCTTTTTGCTGGTTGAGTTTCGTCTTACCTCTTGATACACCTTCCTGGAAAGCGCTACTGGTTTGATCCATTTTCTCGCGAGCGACGGTACCGTACTCGTCGACTTTGTGCTTAACGGTTTCTGAGAGATCATTCACATAGTGACGGCCTTGCTCCATTGCTTCATCGAGCTTCTGCTTACCTACTTCAGATTTCTCTTTGGCGTAACGAGAAGCCTCGTCCGTGTATTCGCTCGTTTTTTCACTGAGCTTTTCACGCATACGGCGTCCTTCCTCTGTAGAAAGGTAGTAACCTGCTGCTGCTCCAGCAGCGATACCAACAAGGAAAGTGAAGAGACCGCCTTTTTTGTTTGGATTGGCCATGATAAAGTATTGTTAGAGGTTGAGTTGTCGAGGTATTGAGTTTAAACCGAAAGGAAGATACATCAAGTGTACTTACCTTGTCTTAGGATTAATGCCTTTAGGACGATTTCAGTTCACTTCGTCACATGTTTCAGGATAGGGATTTCTCATCTTTCGACGAAAGGTGCACTTTCATCTGTGAAAGCGTCTCACCACCGCGTATTCCAAAGTCGAGGGTACGGATTGGGAACGGAATCATGATATCCTCTTTGTCGAAGGCTGCTTTGATAGCTACAATAGCTTCCGAGCGTGACTTGAGGTATTCCATTTGAGACGTGCTTGACTGCCAATAGCGGAGCACACCGTTCATAGAAGAATCGCCAAAGCCTGTCCAGAAGACTTCGATTGGTTTTCCCTCAATGTGCTTCACATTTTCCTTGATGGCCTTCTTTACGATATTGGCCGCAGTGGTCAGGTCATCGCCGTAACTCATGCCAATTTCGACATCTACTCGTCGACTACCGTTGACAGTATAATTGGTAAGAGGACTTTGGAGGACATCCTTGTTTGGGATCACAACCTCCTGACCGTCTAGGGTCTGAATTTTGGTTGCTCTCAAAGAAATCTTGTCAATCTTTCCAAAATAGTCGCCAGTTCTTACCAAATCACCTTTTCTGTAGAGTTCCTTAACGGACATCATGACGCCTGAAAAGAGATTGGCGAGTGGATCTTGAAGTGCAAAACCAATGGCCAAACCTGCGATACCTGCACCTGCAAGTAGTGATGCTACGGCATTGCTCAAGCCTAGTACAGAAAGACCTACAAAGAGTGAGAGTCCTATAACGAACACGCGTCCAATGCTTCCAAGAAGGTCTGAGACATTACGGTTACCTCCTGCGCCAGTTACAATCTTGTGAATGAGTTTGTAAACGTACTTAGCTAAGTACCAACCGACTGCTACGATTAACGTAGCTACGATCAAATTGGGCAACTGTAGAATAAACGTATCGATCCACTTAAAGAGCTTCTCTTGAAGCATCGTAATGGCACTTGAAAACTGTTCGAACATTCTAGCAGGATGAGTTTGTGTAGTTAGGTTATGTCCAGAAAGAACTACTAGTTCACAGTGACTGTGCAATGTGAAAAGTTCCAACAAGAAAAAGGCCCTTCTCGAGTGATCGAGAAGAGCCCTTAAATGTCGGGGTGACTGGGTTCGAACCAGCGACCTCACGGTCCCAAACCGCGCGCGCTACCAGCTGCGCCACACCCCGAACTTGCTGTCAAAGACAGACTTTAAAAACACTAAGACTTTTTGGGGAAAGCCTAGCGGAGACGGCGGGATTCGAACCCGCGGAACCCGGAGGTTCGGCAGTTTAGCAAACTACTGGTTTAAGCCACTCACCCACGTCTCCAGGTGAATTCTTCAGAAGCGTTTTCTAAAGCGACGCAAAAGTAGCACGTCTATACCCTTCCTGCAAGTAGAATTCATGGTTATTTTGAAATATCAAAAAAAACGTCCTTCCGCTTGGCAGCGAAAGGACGTTAATCGTTGATAGTCAAGGCTATCCAAGGTGCATCTTTACCTTCTTGTTGACATCATTTACTGATTGTAAGAAGGTATCATCTGTATCCATCAGGTCACGAACCGTGCGGCAAGAGTAAATCACGGTAGAGTGATCACGATTTCCGAAGTGTGAGCCAATTTTCTTTAGGCTGCAATCGGTATGCTCTTTAGCGAGGTACATACTGATTTGACGAGCGACCACTACATGACGCTTACGTGTCTGTCCGCGAACGAGATCAGAAGAGACATCGAAATACTCACATACGAGCTCGAGAATGCTTTCTACGGTGATTTCGCGGTTGCTGCGCTGAATGGTTGATCCTACAACCTGCTTGGCTAAGTCGAGATCGATTGGTGACTTGAGCAATTCTGCGCGGCCAACAAGACTCACGATGGCGCCTTCTAGTTCACGGATGCTCTCGTCTACATTATGGCAGACGTACTCAGCTACTTCGCGGGGTACTTCTACTTTCTCTTGTTCAACACGGTTGGCAAAAATGGCCATGCGTGTTTCAACGTCGGGCTTTTGAAGGTCTGCTGTGAGACCCCACTTAAAGCGGCTGATGAGGCGGCGCTCCATACCTTCCAAATCCTTTGGTGCGCGATCACTCGTTAGAATGATCTGCTTGCGGTTCTGGTGAAGCTGGTTGAACATATGGAAGAAAATCTTTTGAGTCTTCTCCTTTCCAGCAAGAAACTGGATATCGTCCATGATGAGTACGTCGATCGACTGGTAGAACGCAGTGAGTTCACTGATAGAGTTCTCGCGGATCGCATTGATAATTTGATTGGTGAACTCCTCTGCTTGACAATAAAGCACACGCTTATCAGGGAAGTTCTTAAGCATTTCGTTACCGATCGCTCCAGCAAGGTGAGTCTTTCCTAGACCCGTCTCACCGTATATAACGAGTGGATTGAATGCAGTAGTTCCTGGACGCTTGGCCACACTCTCTCCTGCTCCTCGTGCTAGACGGTTGCAATCACCTTCGACATATGTTTCGAAGGTATGCGCTGGATTGAGTTGCGGATCTAAGCGCTGTTTTCGGATACCGGGTATCGCGAATGGGTTGATGATATTACTTTCTTCGTTTTCTCCGGTAGTTTGAGTTCCGGCTCCAGCTAGTGCATCCACAGGTTCAGGTTTTTTCACGACGATTTGATACTCCAATTTAGCACCTTGCCCGAGTTCTTGACGAATCGCGGTACGAAGGATAGAAACATAGTGCTCTTCTAACATCTCGTAGAAGAATCGATTAGGGATCTGTACGGTGAGGGATTTATCGCGTAGGCCTACTGCTCTGATCGGTTCAAACCAAGTGCGGTACGTCTGCTCGCTGACGTTGTCCTTTATCGTTGAGAGGCATCGCTCCCAGATGTGTGTACAGTCTTTATCCATGCTCTTGCTAGTGCAGAGTTCTGATTAATAGAAAAGTTTCGCTGTAACAGTAAGTGTGGTGTGGCCCAAAAAAATAGGAGGGCCCGGAAGACTATCGGAGGTGTATCAAGCCTCTGTTGATTGTTTATCAAAGGTGCAAAATTGAGAGGTTTTTTTGGTAACCAAATTCAAGGAATTTCACATATATTTTTTAGTCACGCAAATGTTAGATTGGTAACTCCCGTGCCGTCAGTTGCTTATGAGACAGATTGACTTCTATCCAAGAAAACTGGTAGACAATAACGTGACACCTAACACTGAATTTACATGGATCAGTAGAGTCCACCTTCCTCACCAAGAAGCCTATCTTGTCCATAACCAACTGTTGGTCAATAGATAAAGCTAGAATTGCAACGTAATAAGCGCAGGATTCACCAAATCTTCAGCCCAACGTAGCAAATGCAACACGCATCATAAAGGTGTAGAACCAAGTATAAGGCAGTTGTAGACTTCTATCCAGAAAATCTAGCCTTTTATACACTAATCGAAGAGCAATGCCGCTTCTTTTTTGATCGCATTTAGCGCCATGGCTAGGCCTGCATTTGAGCTTGGTGCTGCTTGATCCAAAAGCGCTCTGGAAAGTGCTTGAGATGGATGACTTGGCTCGATAATATCGCTAACTGCGTCTATAGCCTGCATCGAATTATCCCTCGCTTGTCTGATGATGTCCCAGAGTTGGGCACTCATGTAAACCTGCTGGGAAATGTTGTGCTCATACTCGTGTTGAATGCCGAGATAAAGGGCAACTTTCAATTCTCCCGCCGTTTGGTCTTTCTCCTGAAGACGAAGGAGTAAGTTTGGGAGTGCGATACGCTCACAAAATAGACTAAGTCGCTCATACGCTTGCAGACGAAGAGGAAGTGTTTCTGCCATCTTCGCGGCATTATTTCGGGCGGCCATCATCCTTTCGCTATTAAGTAGATGCTGGCTCAGCAAGTTACGTGCAGTGAAGAAGACGATTAGTGCAGGGAGCGTGATTTTGAGGATCTCGAATATGAGACCAAGCCATTCTGGCATAAGACGGTGGGTTTTGCGGATGCAAATTAACTTAAACCCCTTTAGTAGAGAAGTGTTACTACATTGAACAGGTAAGTGCTTGGATGAACTAGCGCCCTACCCTAGCTTTGTAAACGTATGGCAGAAGTAGCAACATCACCGATTACAATAAGTCCAACCGCTTTAAAGCAGTTGAACAACATCCGCGAGGAACAGAATATCCCTGAGCAATACGGGCTTCGCGTAGGCGTGAAAGGTGGTGGCTGTAGTGGTTTCTCCTACATTCTTGGCTTCGATGAAGTAAAAGAAGATGACAAGACCTTCGTGTTAGGTGAACTTACTGTCATCATGAATCAAGCCCATGGGCTCTACCTGCTCGGTATGGAGATCGACTGGGTAGAGGGTCTAAATAACCGTGGATTTTCTTTCAATAATCCAAATGCGACCGACACTTGTGGTTGTGGTACGAGCTTTAATGCTTAGTTTTCAGCTTTCGCCAAAACAAGAAAAGCCCAGTCTCATAACCTTGAGGCTGGGCTTTTTTGATGCTTTTTCTAAACCTCAGCAGTGCACGGACTACTTCTGCTGACTGTTCTTTTCATAGTCTTCCACCTTTTTGACGAGTAGTATAAACGGACGGTAATTCCTCAATGGTAAGTGCCATAAAATCCACTCCGTTAAGTCCGATAGTAACTGGATTTCCACCATTTTTCTTACGAAGTATTTGCGCAACCCATTTACTCTTTATCGGATTCCTGAAGCAACTTTCAGTTATAATATACGAATCACGCAAACCTCCTGTTGACCCTATATCAGGATTTTCCCACACATAAAATGGATCAAAAGTTACGATGCCCAATTCGGGATCATTGACGAGTATCCACGTACTAGCCAAGAGCTGATCTCGAAAGGCACACCCATCGACAAGCACCGCGTTAAGCCCCTGATTGTGCGCGAGTTGCAAGCTTTCGATTAAAATCAAACTTTGAATACTGTCTCTCAACAGTTTGTTTTTCAGATTAAAAGTGCGTGGTGCTCTAAGGGAATTTAGATACACTTCAAGGTTCTCTCTAAAGATTTTCAGTCCATCGGGTTTTGGGAGTAGCGCTCCATTTACATTAAAACAAGCATTCAGTACTTCTATTCTTTGATTTTCCCTATTCTTATTTTTAAAATACGATTGCGCATATAAATCACTTTCTCTTAATAATTAAAAGAGTTCTACATTTAATACAAGTTCTCTCAGTAATTTCTTATTTCAAAAGTATGCACGAGATACTATATCCCCATCTTGAGTAAGGGTAAGAGCCTCCGGCGGGAAGAAAAAAACCTGCGGCGCTTGCACAAATAAAGTGCAGCGCCGCAGGCTTTTTTTTGTCTTTAGCGCCGCAGGCTATCCTAGCGCCGCAGGCCATCAACGCTTCGCGTTGATATTACATGTTCGCAATAATCTCATCGCCAAACTCACTACACTTTAATAAGGTAGCTCCGTCCATGAGGCGCTCGAAATCATAAGTGACACGTTTCTTAGAAATCGCACCTTCAACACCTTTAATGATAAGGTCCGCTGCTTCATTCCAGTGCATGTAACGGAACATCATCTCTCCAGAAAGGATAACAGAACTTGGATTCACTTTGTCCTGACCAGCATATTTTGGAGCAGTACCGTGAGTCGCCTCGAAGATAGATGCACCTGTATCGTAGTTGATGTTTGCACCTGGAGCGATACCGATTCCACCAACCTGCGCAGCGAGCGCATCAGAGATGTAGTCTCCGTTTAGGTTGAGGGTTGCGATTACAGAATACTCTGCAGGGCGAAGAATGATCTGCTGTAGCATCGCATCGGCAATGACATCCTTGATGATGATCTTCTTACCATCTTTCTCAATCACATGCCATGGTCCACCATCGAGAGGCGTAGCTCCGAACTCCTTTGCAGCAGTTTGGTAACCCCACTCCATGAAAGAACCTTCGGTAAACTTCATGATGTTGCCTTTGTGAACCAGTGTCACAGAGTCCTTATCATTTTCGATCGCGTACTTGATTGCAGCACGAACAACGCGCGCTGTTCCTTCTTGAGAAACTGGCTTAATGCCAAGTCCTACCGTATCAGGGAAGCGAATCTTTCCGTAGCGATCAGGGAAGTTTGACTTCAAAAGCGTCTTGAACTTCTCAACCTCGTCCGTCCCTTCTTGGAACTCGATACCTGCATAGATGTCCTCCGTGTTCTCACGGAAGATGACCATGTCGACCTGCTCAGGATTCTTTACAGGGCTTGGAACACCTTGAAAGTATTGCACTGGGCGTACACACGCATACAAGTCAAGCTTCTGGCGAAGCGCAACGTTGAGTGAGCGAATACCGCCGCCGATTGGCGTAGTGAGTGGACCTTTGATGCTCACGAGATACTCGGTGATTGCATCGAGGGTAGCTTGTGGCAACCATTCTTTGGTCTGGTCCATCGCTTTTTGACCGGCGAGAACTTCCATCCACTCAATCTTCTTAGATGCTCCGTAAGCTTTTTCAACTGCTGCGTCCAGAACGCGTACAGCAGATGCCCAGATATCAGGTCCGATACCATCGCCTTCGATAAAAGGGATGATCGGATTATTGGGAACATTGAGGTTTCCGTTGGTGATGGTTATTTTTTGGCCTTGGCTCATCTTAGGTTTTTTTCGTTGAGCGAATGTAATGGTTCGCGAACATGTAAGAGGTAGTGTTTTGGCGAAAGCTTTACACCACTTTAAATAACAGTTTACGGACAGATTTGGGATTTGATACGGGAATTCTGCTCTGTTTAATAGTCGATTACAATGCAAATTAAACAACAATTTGTTTCTCTAAGTCAATTCACTGACGTACCTTTCCACGCCAAGCGGAAACGATGAACGAAGCGCTAGATCCAACACTTGATAACCTTTCTCAGGAAGAAGTCACCGTCGAAAAAGCTCTGCGTCCGCAACAGCTCAAGGACTTCAGCGGCCAGAAAAAACTGGTCGAAAACCTTGAAATCTTCATTGCTGCTGCCAAGCAACGCGAGGAGGCTCTCGATCATGTGCTGTTGCACGGACCTCCTGGACTGGGCAAGACTACCCTATCTCACATCATCAGCCATGAACTGGGGGCAGGACTAAAAATGTCTAGCGGACCGGTACTTGAAAAGCCAGGTGATCTAGCAGGACTACTCACCAATCTTGAACCTGGAGACGTCCTTTTCATAGATGAAATTCACCGTCTCAACAATGTTGTCGAAGAGTATCTCTACTCTGCGATGGAGGATTTTAGGATCGACATCATGATTGACAGCGGTCCGAATGCGCGTAGTGTTCAGCTTCAGCTCAATCCATTCACTTTGGTTGGGGCAACGACGCGCATGGGACTGCTCACGGCTCCGATGCGAGCGCGCTTCGGAATCACCTGCCTACTAGGTTACTACGACGTGGAGACCCTCACCAAAATCATCGTGCGTTCTGCTGAAATCTTGGGCGTCCCTATTTCTCCAGATGGTGCTATCGAAATTGGACGGCGCTCTCGAGGTACACCACGTATTGCGAATGCGCTTTTGCGCCGAATCCGAGATTTTGCTCAAATCAAAGGAAATGGAACGATCGACAAAGCCATCGCTGAATACGGCCTCAAAGCCCTCAATGTGGATGAAGGTGGACTTGATGAGATGGACAATCGTATCCTCACCTCGATCATACATAAATTCAAAGGCGGCCCTGTAGGGCTTACCACTATCGCTACTGCTGTCGGCGAAGAGGCTGGCACCATTGAGGAAGTGCACGAGCCATTCCTGATTATGGAAGGCTATATACAACGTACCTCTCGCGGTCGAGAAGTTACTTCAAAGGCATATCGCCATTTGGGGATTTCAGAGCGTCCTCCGATTGAAGGACTTTTTGAGTGAAACAATTGATAATTGTTAGTTGCCAATTGTTAATGCCTTAGTGACGCAAGCCAGATAGCTACAATTGATAATTGTTAGTTGCCAATTGTTAATGCCTTTGGGACGCAAGCCGGCTAGCTACAATTGATAATTATTAGTTGCCAATTGTTAATGCCTTAGGGACGCAAGCCAGCTAGCTACAATTGATAATTATTGTGAGCCGCAGGCGAGCCAAACAGCTCGGCATTACCAACTAACAATTGGCAATTATCAATTTACTTGAACCAAATACGACCAAATCGTCAGGCTCATTCAAAATTCAAAATTCTACAATTCAAAATTCTTCTACGCCTGCCCAGTAGGCGCATTAAAGCTCATCGGCGGGAATCCTGTTTTACCAGCCTCTGGCTCAGTAATTACACCAAATTGCGCCTCGTATTTCTTGACGTTCTCTGCCAATGCGCGAAGCAAACGCTTCGCATTTTGAGGACCTAGTAGAATACGACTCTTCACCTTTGCCTTTGGAACATTAGGGACAATTTGAATGAAGTCAAGAATGAACTCTGTCGGACTGTGCGTAATCACAGCAAGGTTGCTGTACATACCATCCGCTATTTGCTCTGGAAGCTCAATATTGAGTTGGTTTCCTTCTTTTTTCTTGTTGTCGTGATCAGCCATGATTTGGTGTTTTAGGGAGTACTCTAAATTTCTGGATTAAAAAAGCCCGAGTACGCTGATAGGTTCAACGTGCTCGGGCTAGAAAGCGTTGCTTATTTCTTTGCAACGGCCTTCTTTTTTGCCGCTGGCTTTTTCGCAGCGGGCTTTTTCTTCGCGGCAGGCTTCTTCTTAGGAGCAGCTTTTTTCCGCGTCTTCTTCTTGAAGGCATCTGGAATTTGCTCCTCGATCATGGCCTTCACTTCTTCAAGCGTAAGCTTCTTAGCTTCTTCTTGCGTCCACTTTTCGCCATTCTTCATGACGCCCATCTTCACGAATTTCTTCTTGAACTTGATGGTTGGACCCCAGCGGCCATTTTCTACAGAAATGCCTTCGTCCTCAATCCAGTTATGAATGTAACGATTTGCTTCCTTCTGTGCTTTAATCTCAATGAGTTCGTTCATCTCCTCATGAGAAATTGTTTCGAAATCATATCGCTTAGGCACATTAACAAACAAGCCATTCCACTTTAGGAAAGGGCCGAATCGACCTTTACCTTTTGTGATGTCATGTCCTTTGTAGGTACCGACAGGCGCATCTGCTTTCTTTTTCTCTTCAATGAGTTCGATCGCGCGCTCAGAGGTCAGGCCTAATGGATCCTCGCCTTTTGGAAGGTTGACGAATGCCTCACCCCACTTGATGTATGGACCATAGCGACCGATGTTTGCGACAACCGGCTTGTCCTCGTAGTCACCTAAATCGAGTGGCAACTTGAAGAGCTCTATTGCCTCCTCGAAAGTGATGTCTTCCATACTTTGCCCCGCACGGAGGTTGCCATACTTCGGCTTCTCTCCTGCATCGAGCTCATCTGGCTTACCGATTTGAGCAACTGGACCATAGCGTCCCATGCGTACGAGTAAGGTACGTCCGCTTGCTGGGTCTATCCCAAGCTCGCGTTCGCCACTAGCACGTTCGGCAGTTTCGATCGTATCGGTAACCTTAGTCTTAAATGGGCTGTAAAAGTCTCTCAGCACATCTTGGTAAGAAACCTTGCCGTTGGCGATGTCATCAAATTGCGTTTCAATGTCTGCCGTGAACCCGTAGTTCATGACATCCCTAAAGTGCATATCGAGAAAATCGACGACAATCATTCCGAGATCGGTTGGGACCAACTGGTTGTTGATCGCACCAACTTGTTTCGTGAATGGATCCGATTTCACTTCACCTGCATTATTGAGCACGTACTTCGCAAATTTTCGTTCCGTTCCTTCTCGCTTTTCTTTGATCACATACCCACGGGCTGGATCCATGATACGAGAAATCGTAGGCGCGTAAGTCGAAGGACGACCAACTCCTAAGCTCTCTAATTCTTTTACCAAAGAGGCTTCAGAAAACCGTCCCTTCGGAGCCCTTGTCAAATTCTCTTCAGCAATCAGTTCACCGAGCTTCAGTTTCTGCCCAACTTTCATTGGAGGAAGCAAGCCTTTTGTGGTCTCATCTTCGCCATCCTCGTCGTCGCGACTTTCTTGGTATACACGCAAGAAGCCATCAAAGACAATCACCTCACCACTTGCTGTAAGAGCTTCGGCTGGTTTGGTAGAAATACCAATGGTAGCCGTGGTTCTTTCTGTTTGGGCATCGCTCATCTGACTAGCGATAGCACGCTTCCAAATAAGCTCATACAAGCGCGACTGATCACGCTCTGCTACAGGAACAGAGTGGGCTGCAAAGTTTGTTGGACGGATAGCCTCGTGCGCCTCTTGCGCATCCTTGCTTTTCGACTTGAACGTGCGGCGCTCGTAGTAGTTGTTTCCGTAAGCGCTTTCGATCTGATTCTTCGCCGATGTCATTGCATCGTTACTCAAATTGACCGAGTCGGTACGCATGTAGGTGATATGCCCCGATTCGTAAAGACGTTGGGCAGCGGACATCGTACGTTTCGGCGTCATCCCGAGTTTACGACTTGCTTCTTGTTGAAGGGTTGAAGTTGTAAATGGAGCGGCTGGCTTTTTCTTACCAGGCTTTTTTACGATGTCATTTATTTCATAGATCGCACCACGACAATCCATGAGAAATTTCTCTGCATCCCCTTCGGTCTCGATGTTATCCTTACGATTCGCACGCATGGTAACTTCTCCTCCTCGCTCTCCAGTAAGGAGGAAGTCTGCATAGAGGCGGAAATATGGTTTTGGTTCGAACTCACGTATGATACGCTCGCGTTCCACCACAATTTTTACAGCGACGGATTGCACACGTCCTGCGCTCAATCCACCTTTTACTTTTTTCCAAAGCACACCACTTAAGTCATATCCAACCAAACGATCAAGAATACGACGCGCCTGTTGCGCATTGACCAAATCGAGGTCGACGGTACGTGGTTGCGTAACTGCTTTTTGAATCGCTGATTTCGTGATTTCGCGGAAAACGATACGCTTCGTGTGAGCAGGATCTAGTTTAAGTACTTCGCAAAGGTGCCAGCTAATAGCCTCACCTTCACGGTCCTCATCCGTTGCGAGCCAGACTTCTTCCGAACCTTTCATGGCCGTCTTTAACTCGGCAACAGTTCGCTTTGAATCCGGACTGACTTCATAGGTCGCAGCAAAATTATTGTCTACATCTATGGAGTCTTGTCGCTTGGGAAGGTCCCTGATGTGGCCGCGGCTGGACTTTACTACGAAATCTCCGCCTAGGTATTTTTCGATTGTTTTCGCCTTCGCAGGGGACTCGACAATGAGTAGGTTCTTTGGCATTGCAGGGGGCTATTTCTTTTTTAGGCTTTCGCCAAAACTCGTCTCTTCTACCTAACGCAACAACCAAATAGGGGTTGCAATTGGGTCGCGAAAGTAAGCGGCCTAAGCATACCAGATAAAAAATCTCACTGTAAAACTTGTTTACATCCTACAAAATACCTGTCCTACTGGGTTAGTTACCCTTTGTTTAGGGAGTCTTTGGCCGGACGGATAATCGTCTCTAGAACCTGAGCATTTGAAATTCTGATCGAATCCTGAACTGCCTTTTCACGCTTGTAGCGCGTCACCAAATCGCGGACATCTATATCCTTCTCATTCAAGTATCGGTGATATGCGCGCATCACGAATTCTTTCTGGCCATCGGGTTGATCAACACCAAGTTTCTGCAAATAGAGCGAGAATCGAGAACCATCATACAAACCCCAATTGATGGCAATCCATCTACCAAAAGAGAAAAACAACCGCTCTACTACAAAATCTTCTGATTGAGCCGCATAACTCTCTTTTGAATCCTCAGGAACAATCACATCGAGCGTTTCCATCGCATCATCGAGATCAGCCGGGATATAGTGCTGACCGATCTTCTTCTGACGTGTACGCCGCTCAAAAGACTCTTGAGATGAGGGCTCGTTTTGCCCGAATGCGAGTACACTTAGATTCGTTAATAAGAACAATATGGTGATTCGAAGTATAGTGCCCATGAGATTATAGTGTTCAAGCTTGGTTGTAAAGGTCGTGCTTATACCCAACATCTTGCAACTAACGTCCTTAGTTTGTGATGAGGTGCTTAAGTAGAAGCAAATACACCGTCAACATTTTGTGAATGAAATCTGCGTCATATTGCTATTTCCTGCACCTTTGTCTGGTTATGAAGTCTAGTTTTAAGCCGCTCTTCTGGAGTTCAGCATTCATTTTGATGGTTTTGGCGCAAGCCTGCTCCTCAGATTCTCAGCAATCCTCCCCCAGCGGACAAGTCACAA
The DNA here is from genome assembly GCA_937923485.1 of uncultured Saprospiraceae bacterium. Taxonomy (GTDB): domain Bacteria; phylum Bacteroidota; class Bacteroidia; order Chitinophagales; family Saprospiraceae; genus CALDTK01. The sequence continues at coordinate 18,972 of CALDUE010000135.1, read as the reverse complement.
ATAGCTACGAGGGGCCTACCCTCTTCGAAGCCATTGCACCTAGTAGCTCTGGAATAAATTTCGTCAATCATGTGGATGAGACTTGGGAGAACAACATCCTCGTTAATAGCTACCTCTATAATGGAGGAGGCGTCGCCGTTCTAGATGCAAACGGGGATGGTCTCGAAGACCTTTATTTTACGGCCACCATGGGCCCAAACGCCCTTTACATCAATAAAGGAAATTGGACCTTCGAAGAGCAAGCAGAAGCAGCTGGGGTAGCTGCAGCTGAAGGCATCAAAACCGGTGTAAGCGTCGTCGACATCAACGCAGATGGAAGTCCAGACATTTACGTCGCTCGCACCGGTGTTGAAGTCACAGACCTTCGTCGTAACCTATTGTACATTAATGACGGTTCGGGGAAATTCACTGAACAAGGTGCTGCTTATGGTCTCAACGATCCAAGCGCGAGTAACCATGCAAACTTTTTTGACTACGACCAGGATGGCGATTTGGACGTCTATGTACTCAACCACCCAATCGATTTTACCCGCGTAAACTCTGTGCAAGCCACACCAGTAGCAGGCGGCTACAAGCGTAATACGGATCCCTGGACTCCCTACGATACCGACAGACTTTACGAAAACCGCGACGGCAAATTCGTCGATGTAACGGAACAAAAAGGACTTGTTAATCGCGCATGGGGACTTAGTGTCACTGCTGCCGATTTGAATGGCGATGGCATTACGGACCTATATATTGGTAACGATTACATCGAACCCGATCAAATCATCATTGGTAAAAGAGGTGGCGAGTTCGAGGATCAAACAGACCAATGGCTGCGCCACATGAGTAATCACACCATGGGCGTCGATATCGCGGACTTGAACGGCGATGCGAAGCCAGATGTGGTAAGCCTCGACATGCTTGCCCCAGAACTTGAACGACGCAAGCGTCTGATGACGACCATGATTCAAGAGCGCTTCAATAGTTTGAAACGCTACGGGTACAAAAGTCAATTGATGCGTAACACCGTACAGATGAATACGGGAGACGGATTCAGTGATCAAGCTCAGCTGCTTGGTATGGATGCCACAGATTGGAGTTGGGCTCCACTCATCGCCGATTTTGATCTGAATGGAAAGCCTGACCTCTACGTCACCAACGGATATCGCCGCGATGTGAGTAACCTCGACTATCTCACCTATACTGTAGATAGTGTAAAGCGAAACGGTGGATTGACCAAAGAGAAGTTCACGTCATTTGACAAGTATGCAGACTTGATCCCGACCTCGCTCTTGCCCAATTATGCCTATGCTCAACAAACGGATGGCACCTTCGAGAACGTCAGCGCAGAATGGGGAATTAACCAGCCAACCTACAGCACTGGAGCAGCTTATGCAGACCTCGACAATGATGGAGATCTCGACCTCATCATCAATAACATCGACGGCAAAGCTGGGGTGTTTAGCAATCAAGCCAAAGAGCGTGGCAAAGGTCATTCACTTGTGATCGAGTTGACGGGTGATGCAAAGAATACTGAGGCGATTGGGACCATGGTTCGCGTTGTCCAAGGTGACGAGGTGCACGTCCAAGAGTTGCGCAGGACGCGTGGCTTCTTCAGTGCTGTCACTCCTAAATTGGTGATTGGTTTGGCTTCCGCTAAAACCATCGACTCGGTCATTGTACGTTTCCCAAATGGAGCTGGCCTCGTAAAAACAGGAGTTCAAGCTGATCAAAACCTCAGCCTATTAGCAAAAGACGCTGTTGGAAAGCGCTCTATAGCATCTGTCTTGTCAAATCGAGCAGCCTCTACCGCATTGAAGCGAGTGACTAATTCAGGCTTGTCATTCGTCCATACAGAAAATGAGTTCGAAGATTTCGGACGTGAGCCACTTATTCCTCATCGCGTGAGTCGTGAAGGTCCGTCATTGGCCGTCGCAGACTTCAATGGAGATGGACGGGAAGATGTTTTTGTGGGCGGTGCTTCAGGTCAAGCAGGCAAACTTTTTACCCAGGGGAGTAACTCACGTTTTAGCGAAAGCTCACAGCCCGCACTGAGTAAAGATGCAGAATTTGAAGACACTGCCGCGGCGTTTTTTGATGCGGACGGAGATGGCGATATGGATCTGTACGTAGTAAGTGGTGGGACGGCCACTGCCTCTGGATCAGCGAATTACATGGATCGGTTGTACCGAAACGAGAAAGGTAAACTCACTTTCGTCCCCGATGCAGTGAAAGGAATAGTAGGCCCGGGGAGCTGCGTAAAACCCTTTGATGTAGATGGCGATGGCGACCTAGATCTCTTTGTAGGAGGCAGGGGCGTTCCGGGAAAATATCCACTTAAGCCTCGTTCGTATATTTTGAGAAATGATGGGGGGAAATTCGTCGATGCTACTTCTGATTTGATTCCTGAATTGACGAAAGCGGGTCTCGTAACGAGTGCCACACTAGCCGAACTCGCTGGAGATGATACTCCTGAACTTGTTGTGACGGGTGAGTGGATGGCACCCAGAGTCTTTAGTAAGAGCTCAGGCAAATGGGCCGAGATTACCGAATGGTTGGGGCTAAACGATGCTACAGGCTGGTATAACTGTGTAGTCGCGAGCGATCAGGATGGTGATGGAAAAGACGATCTGCTTTTAGGTAATATTGGTTTGAATTCTCGCCACCGCGCACCTGTTCATCTATATGCAGCGGACTATGACCACAATGGCCAAGTGGATCCGATTCTAGCTGTTGAACAAGGCGGCAAGACCTATCCTCTGGCAACTCGAGATGCGATCATCAAGCAATTGCCAGTTCTGAAAAAGCAATTTCAGCGCTATTCGAAATATGCTACGGCCTCGATGGAGGATGCTTTTGGTGCGGAGGTGCTCGAAAAGTCTATGCACTTACAGGCGAACAACTTAGAATCTTCGATCTGGAAAAGCTCAACCAAGAAACTTGAGCCGCTGCCTCAGGAAGTGCAGGCAGGAACGGTAAACTGTATTCTTCCCATCGGCAACAGCTTGGTCATGGGAGGAAACAACTACGATGTTGATGCAGAAACAGGCCGACTAGATGCACTTAATGGGGTGCTTATGTCTGACGGAAAAGTGGTGAGCGATCAGCTCGGGCTGAGCCTTGCGCTACGTGACATGAAGCTAGTCCAGCTCGCCAACGGTAAGAAGCTCATCGTCGTAGTGAATAACGATGCACCGATGCAGGTATTTGAGTGGAATGAGTAACTACTAGTATCTAAACACTGCTCCAGCCCACGTAAAGCCACTCCCAAAAGCTGCGATAACCACCACGTCGCCGCGCTTCACTTTACCTTCTGCGATCGCTTCACTCAAAGCTATCGGAACACTCGCGGCGGTGGTATTCCCATAGCGCTGAATATTGTTATAGACCTGATCGTCGCGAAGCTTTAGCGTCCGCTGAACGAATTGAGCAATGCGCAAATTGGCCTGATGCGGAATGAGCATGTCGATGTCATCGACGGTAAGTCCAGCTTTCGCCAAAACTTCCAAGACCACTTCTGGAAACTTCTGAACGGCAAGTTTGAATACAAACTGGCCTTCCATGACAGGATAGAAATCACCGTTGTCGAGCATGTTCTGTGTGGTGAAAATGCCACCAAAATCTTCTTGCGGAGCGAAACCCCAATCGCGCTCATCTCCCTGTGCGCTAAGGTGCTTTCCACCATGCGAACCTGGACTCAACATAGCTAGTTTCTCTGCGTAGGTCCCATCTGAGTGCATTGCTGAGGCGAGAATAGCCGAATCTTTGGAGTCACTCGGCTGGACGATAACCGCTCCAGCTCCGTCGCCAAAAATGACAGTCACTCCCCTACCCTCGGTAGAAAAGTCGAGCCCCATCGAGTGCATTTCTGAGCCAACCACTAATACGTTCTTGTACATACCACTAGCAACAAACTTGTCGGCAACACTGAGTGCATAAACGAAGCCTGAGCATTGGTTACGGACATCGAGTGCGCCGCATTCGCCATCGGTGATGCCGAGTTCGCGTTGCACAAGTACCCCACAGCCAGGGAAGTAGTAATCCGGAGACAGCGTCGCAAACACGATAAAGTCGATGTCGCTTGGTTGAATGCCTGCCGCTTCACATGCCTTTCGTGCAGCCTCAGCCCCCATGGTAGCGGTGGTTTCGGTGCTTTTAGTCCCGTAGCGGCGCTCTTGAATGCCCGTACGTTCTCGAATCCACTCATCAGAGGTGTCCATCACCTTGGTGAGGTCATCGTTGGTAACAACGTTTTCAGGAACGTAGTGGCCGATTCCGGCGATTTTGGCGAATGTCATGCAAGAATGTTGATTGGGCTAGGAGCGGTAAGATACTTGGGGCCACCTTTTTTCAAAGCCCATAGCGTTTCGGATTTCGGCTGACATTCTTTGGATGTGGCAACTACAAGTGAATTTGAGCGCTGAGCAGTTGCCGGCTTTTTCACAGTTGCCGGTTGACATCCTCTGGATGTGGCAACTATTTAGGCAACGTGAGTCCAACGCGCTTTCAGATTTATTAAGAATTCGTCAGCAAAAGGCACATGCAGAGCATGTCAGCCGCCTTTTGAAGCGCTAAACAGTTGCCGGTTGACATCCTCTGGATGTGGCAACTTAAGAGTGAATTTGAGCGCTGAGTAGTTGCCGGCTTTTTCAAGAATTCATCAGCAGAAGGCACATGCAGAGCATGTCAGCCGCCTTTTGAAGAGATGGCCCGTGCGGAGCACGGAAGCCGCCATCTACCGCCCCCGCTTTTTATTCTTTCGGTAATCCATAAACAAACTACTGCCTAAGCCGTCTAAGCTCGAGTAGAAGGCCTTACCATTATTGGCAGTCGTAAACTGCTCAACAAACTGCATGAGGTACGGATCACGAGCGATCATGAACGTGGTAATCGGAATACCCAGCTTACGACATTTCACCGCTAAACCGAGCGTACGATTGACGACCATCTTATCGAGTCCGAATGAATTTTTGTAATAGTTCTTTCCGCGTTTAATACACGTCGGCTTCCCATCAGTGATCATGAAGATCTGCTTATTGGGATTGCGGCGACGCTTTAATAAATCCATGGCAAGCTCTAGACCTGCGACTGTATTTGTGTGAAAAGGTCCAACTTTTAAATACGGCAGATCTTTCACTTCTATTTGCCAGGCATCATTACCAAAAACAAGAATATCTAGGGTATCTTTTGGATAGCGCGTCGAGATCAATTCACTCAAGGCTAAGGCTACACGCTTGGCAGGTGTGATGCGGTCTTCTCCATACAGAATCATAGAGTGACTGATGTCAATCATGAGGACTGTAGAGGTCTGTGTCTGAGAGAACGTCTCACGGACCTCAAGGTCATCGTGGGTCAACCTAAAATCGTCGATACCGTGATTGATGTGCGCATTACGCAGCGTATCCGTCATCGACAATTGGTCTAAAGGATCACCAAATTCGTAAGCGCGTGTTTCACTGGTGAACTCATCGCCTTGGCCAGTTCCTTTTGTGGAGTGATTTCCACGCTTCGCTTTTTTGAGTTGGCCAAAGACATCGTCTAGGGCCTTTTTACGCAGCTGAATCTCCATTTTGGAGCTCGGCGTAAAACCAGGCGTCTTGGGGTCGCCTTCCTTTAAAAACCCTTTGTCAATCAAGTCTTGGATGAAATCGGCCATCCCATATTCATCATCGGTAAGGCCATATTGCTTGTCCAATTTGGTCAACCAACTCAGGGCTGCACTCACGTCACCACTGGTGTGCATGAGCAATTCTTTAAGGATATCAAGCAAGCGCTCGAACGGCGGTTGCTCGTTCTTTTTCGCTACATAATCACTGAATTGGTACCCGATCATGCTGCAATAACGTAGAGGATGCCTTGCGAGTTTTAAATCAGCCCAATTCTATTGCTTCACCACCTGCCAAGTAAGTTGGTCACCCTGATCGGTGGTCAATGTGGCATTGTAAGTACCGCTTGCCAGCTCTGCGACATTCCAGCTTTCGCCAAAACCTGAAACCTGCATACGACGGATCATACGTCCGTTTACATTAGTCAATATCACCTCTCCTTGAGTACTGGCCGAAAGTTTTAGCGAAAGCTGATCAACTACAGGATTAGGGAAAAGCTGTGCGTTAGCTCCAGAAGGTAATTGTTGCGTACTAGAAGTTAGAAATTCGATGTTCAAAAACTCAGGAGTCAAGGTGTCTGCAGGTTGATTGCGGAACAAGTCTTGCGCAATAGCAGTGAGTCTTAGATCATCATATGAGGTGTTTGCAACGAAGTTCACATCAAAAACAATCTCATACGAAGCGTCGTCCGTCCAACGTTCGGAAGCTGCTGATAAAACCCCAGCAGGGAAGTCATTCGGCAGGTTCCAAATGAAGATCGCAGCTGTATCCATAGGCTCGTCAAACAAAATGGTCACCGTCAATGCTTCAGGGCCCACATCGCCAATACCAATAAAATCTTTGGAGGCATTGATGGAAGAGATTGGACGCTTTGTATCGTATTCAAATGTAAAACTGCTGTCCTGAACAGGATTACTGTACAGGTCACGGATACCTACGATGCTGCCCATTGCTTGGCCGTCATTTAACTCTTCATCACCGACGCGGAGCTCTACTTCGAGCGACTGCGATCCTGTCCATTGGAAGCTTTCAGGAGTGAAGGTTTGCCCACCTACATCGATCGTCAAGCTTGTGCTCAACAAGGTATCAACGGTTTCATCGAAAGTGAATTCGAGCGTACGGAGTTCATCTCTAGCGACGTAATTTATGATCGAACCAGATACGTCAGCCCCGCTAAGAATCGGTTGCAACTGATCGAAATAGCTGATTGCTTTGGTATAGGCCTCTTCTGCGACTAAAATGCCGATTTTACGTCCTGGGATATCGTCTGCCATGGGGTGGATACCTCCATAGATACGGCTGAGACTTACCTCATCACTGGCATCTTGATAGGTCGCCCATTGCAGCTCTACGGTTTCACTCGGCCCTTGTTCGAAGACCAAAAAATCGTTCTGAGGTGCGGTAAACGTACCTAGCCCGCCAGGGAAGTAACGACTGCCAGTCATGGAAGTCAAGATTTCAGCAGCTGCACGAGAATAGGTGCTGTGCCCACTTACGTAGCCAGCAAAGGGAGGACTTACGAAGGTCGGACGTTGATACGGCCACCATTCTTTCACGAGAATCCAGCCAACACCTGCTACGTCTGTGGCAGGATCTGCAATCGCCTCAGGACCGAGCCAACTCATAATTTTCATCTCAGCGATGTTCTCACCATTTGGACCAGCAAGTGGGTCGTTGATGTTATCGATCATTTCGATAAAACCAGGTTCGATGCGAAGCCCATGCTCGTGAAAGCGAGGCAGAGCAGGATCGGATCGTTGTCCTCTTTCTGCCATGTAGCGCAGCGCACTTACTGGTCGGAGGTAATCGTACCATCCTTTGATACTCCAGGTAGAAATTGCTGCATCATGCATGGCGCCTCCAAGTGCGAAATACGCTTTCACCTCATACTCTATGGTATCGATGACGGGCCCTTGGCCTCGCCATTTGAATTCAAAATCTGGAGCATCCATCACGTAGTTCAAAAGGACAAACCAGTGCCCCGGGGGAGTTTCTGAATCAGGTCCATCAGCCCAAAACTCAGCGAGTACACGGCCGTAGTCTCCTCGTTTGACCACATTGGGTTCGTACGGTTGGTTCGTGATCGGATTTATGCTAAGTCCACCGGTGGTGTCTCCTCCACCAAACTCATTGTAGACGTCATAATAGTCTTCAAAGTCTGGAAGTGGATCTACGTTTCGTCCTCGTGCACCAGGCCCTACATCCCAAGTGACTCCATCACTCGGATCTAAGAGACCTCCCCAGATGCCTACCATCTCGAACCCTCGTTGATAGCGTTCGCGTGTTGCAGAATCGGCGATGTATGGGGGCGGTCCAGGATCGTGATATACTTGATAGTCGTTTCCATCTCTCGTGAAAACTACTTTTTCGTCGTCTGTCAGTGAGAAAGGAACCACATTACCCCACTCTGGTCCAAGAAATTCCTGTGTTCCTCCAGGGATAGGGTTTCCAGATTGGTCGATGAAGTTGGTAAGACTCAGAGGTTGCCATCGGTCTGGATTGATGATGTCAGGATTCCCTGGTTCATCCATGAAGAGTGCGTCGTTTATGGGCTGGTAGTATTGATTTTGATAGTCGCCGGCGTCATTCGCACCATCGTTATTTCCATAGATAATTAGCTCAAAGCCGAGGTAGTTGCCTAGCGCCGCTGCATCTCCGCTTTGATAGTTCGTCCCCACAAACATTGGATTATAGCCCAAGTCAAACATGAGGCTGTCAAGGCTTCTCCACGTTGCCGCTCGATTAGGCGAGTTGCGAAACCTGTAGCGCAATAGTCTAAAAGCAGCGTAACTGATCGCTGCTTTTTGTGCGGCCTTAATATCGGCCGGATCTGGAATGCTGTCAAAATTGACCGTGTAATCGCCAACGGTCTTTCCTAAAAAGTAGGTATCCGCCTCATCATCATAAACAGCCCATGCATCGTACATCGCAACGCTTGTATGGAACAGGTTGCGCGCATGCACCGTAGGTCGAGCGAAGTCATTACGTACGGCCTCAAGCAGCTGCTCATTCCATAAGCGAGCAACATCTTGCGCTTGCAAGGATTGGTGGCCCAAGCTCAGGAATACAAGGAGCGAGAGGAAAATTCTAGACGGTATCATTTCAATAGGGATTGTCGAGGTCGGATCAAATATAACCTTTCTTTATACGTCTTTTATTACGACTTGTGACATCAGTCATAGACGCAAAACTGCCACTGAATTTGAGGCTTCTAGACCATGAATAGCGGTCGGCCGATTCAAAACGATGTACCTTATAGCCACCTCAAGCTAAATCCAGTATGAAAAAGTTTTTTAAGTACGCTCTTCTTCTACTAGGCCTTGACGTGTTTCTTTTTCTATTGCTTGCGCTAAAACCAGTCCCTAGTCCGCTCACAAAGGCAGAATGTCTAGAAGTCTCGGGAGTTGTTACCTCCGTCTCAGGTGGAGGTGTCAGTGACATAGTGATCACTTTAGACACCGATGAGAGACAATACTACATTAATCGGCTCCTCACAGAAGAAAATGAGGAGTTCGGGGATTGGCATGCTCGCTTAAAAGGCAGGAACGTGACCCTGTATTATCCTAATTATTGGACGCCACTCGATTATGCAGGCAAGCAGCGCCACCTGAGTCTCGTAGAAGTTGAAGGAAAGGAATTTTGGTGCGAATTGGAGGAGTAGGAACCTACAACGGCACCGTCACCGCCTGCAAGGCATCAATTGCGCCCCAACCAAAGTTATTATCTCGACCTGGATAGTTAGATGCACTCTGCTTGAGACGAGTAAAGACTTGATTACGACTCCAGCCAGGATATTTGGACCAGACCAAAGCAGCCACACCTGCTGTTGTAGCTGTGGCGCAGCTTGAACCTCCAGAATACGTCGGTTGATTGCCGCTATTAGCGAGGGCAAGCGTCAATCTATCATTGCTACTGTTACGTTGCATGTGTACCACAAAATCGACCTGACTACCGTCATGACAGTTGTTGCATCGCTGAAAAGGAAGGTTTTCTTTTACTCCTGTTACAGCGACCGTCTGGCTCATGTTTGCAGGGAAGATAACACCGTACCAGCTCGTCCACGAAAAGCTAGTTCCTGCCGCAGCGAAAATCATCTTACCTCGGTTGTACGCATAGTAAATACCATCGCGAACGGTCCCATTTGTAAAGGGCGTACCAATGCTCATGCTGACAATTTTAGTGCTTGAGCTGTTGCCCGCGATAATGAGTGCGTTCTTGACCCCATTGGACTCGTTGCTGCCTGATATGACAACATCGGAAACTGCGCGGATGGTGGTTAAGTCTGACTTATACGCTACACCGACCGCATTTCCATCGCTTCCTCGTGGAGCCGTCGCAAGACCTGACATGCGTGTTCCGTGTCCACATTGATCATTTGGACTATCCAATCGACGCCACCACCAGCTGCCTGAATAGAGCGTTGATTGACGTGAAATACTGCGGCCTCCAGACCAACCACTCGCAAATTGTGAACCTAAATTGTCCTGATCGTCCGAGCTTCCAGTATCGATGATTTGCACACGCACGTTGTCTCCTTGACTGTGTGACCAGGCTTGCGGGATGTTATGCAAGTAAAAGTTCCATGGAACTTTTACGCTTGGCGAAACGGTCGTAAAGTCTGCCGAGGGAATCGAGTAGTTCGGTCCACCCCCACTACACCCAGAGCCAGATCGTTGGCTTAATTCTGATGCTTCTGGATCAAAGCCCATCGGTTCGATGTAGCGTGTGTCTTGGTGCTTTCGCAAAAACGCTATACTCGTTAAGGAGCGCAAGCGCAGCGTAGCTTGTGGAACAAATTCAGGTTCGCCGAATACCAGCAAGTCTTCGCGGGTTAAAATTTCTCCTGAGGCTTTTTCTTCCAAAGCAATAAGCTCATTTAGAATATCGTCAAAATGTGCTTTCCACTTTTCTGAATCGGTATCGAGTATTCCGATCTGAGTAGGAGCATCCGCCTTGTCTCCCATCCAATAGCCGAAGGTGAAGAGCGAGTCTCCACTTACACCTGCACTGAAGAGTTCGTTATCATTTAAGGATGTCCAATCGAAGACCTCGCCATCATGCATAGTGGCTTTGATGCGATCTAGGACTTCATCATGACTCAAGACTTCTTGGTCTGGATTGAGGTCAGGATTTGGTAGGACTTGTTCTCGCTCGCAGGCGACAACTAAGAACATGAGTGCTAAGAAAAGAGGTAGAAATCGAGTCATGTCAGAAACTGTGTGATCAGCCCCTAACATACATTGATTTAAGTAAACTACAAATATAAGAATTTACGAATGGTTGCAGACAATTTACCAAACTAACTACTGAACCAAGGTTTCGCGTCCTTTCAACGACAACAGTACCGTTTTGATCTCCATCGGTTTGAAAGGCTTGGCAATGAAATCTTGCATACCAGCTTGTAGACAAGCCTCGCGATCACTCCCCTGCGCATTAGCAGTAAGCGCAACTATGCGAACATCTTCAGCAGAATGACGGCGACGAATAACTTTGGTCGCACTGACCCCATCACACTCAGGCATCTGCATGTCCATGAAGATAAGGTCATACTGCTGACGGTCAATTGCCTCTATCGCCTCAAGTCCGTTTCCGACAAGGTCGGGTTCGTATCCCCACTTTCGCAAAATGGTGGCAATTAATTTTTGATTAACGGGATGATCTTCAGCGACAAGTATCCGCAATTTTGGAAACTCCTCTGTAGCAACATCACTTGTTTGTTGGGTTTTGGCGAAAGCTTCACTTCTACTCTCTTGAGAAGCAACTGAATTATCTGGCAACCTCAACAGCGGAAGGGCGATCGTAAATATAGAGCCCTTCCCTTGCTCGCTTGTCACTTGAATCTCTCCACCCATTAATTCGGCCAACTGCTTAGAAATCGCTAGGCCTAAACCTGTGCCTCCAAACCTGCGCGAAATACTATTGTCAGCTTGCGCAAAACTTGTAAAAAGTCCAGCGAGCTGCTCTTCATTCATGCCTATTCCAGAATCTGAAACGACTATTTTAAGGTCTACTAACTGATCGCGTAAAGCACCCGTTAGAGAGAGGACTACTCCACCCTTTTCGGTAAACTTGACGGCGTTGCTCAATAAATTGGTAAGGATTTGAGAGAGGCGCGTAGGATCTGTTTCTACACATACATCTGTGAAAGACTCATCAATATCTACTTTAAAATGGATGCCTTTCTGCGTTGCATTCCCAGCTACAAGTGCGGCTGAGTCCCGAACCACTTCTGCTATTCTTATCGGCTGAAGTTCTAACTTCATATGCCCTGCATCTACTTTTGAGAAGTCAAGAATATCGTTGATGATGGTCACCAAATTGGTACCACTGAGACGTATCGTATCTACGAATTGACGTTGCTCGGTGGTCAAGTTGGTATCCGATAAAAGACTCGTCATTCCGAGTACGCCGTTCATAGGCGTACGTATCTCGTGACTCATCGTAGCTAGAAATTGAGACTTGGTTTTCGATGCTTCTTCTGCAGTTGTCTTTAGCTCCTGCATGTTATTGACCATTGTGGCATTCGCATAATAAAAGACCAAGAGTATTTCTATACCAATAAGACTATAGATGTAGATATCAGGGAAAGAACCGCCCGTCACATTTGAGAAGATGCCAAGGAATGCAGCAACGACTAAAATGAGGAAGCCGACCAACGCGTAGGTACTCAATGTATCCCCTTTTTTGCGCCAAAGGAAGAAGACTGCAACCCCGTAAAGCATGCCACACAAGGTTAGTTCGTGACCAAGGATGAGGAAATCTGTGAATTGAACCGAAGGCAATACAACAGTACTCAAAATGAGCAAAACGTATGCAACTCGAACAGCATTAATAATAGCCTTAGGAATAATTTTACCGACTAATCGATGACAAACTTCCCAATAACTCCAAGCCATGAGATAATAGGAAGTATACTCAATTGAAATCGTGAGTGCAAAGGGTAATTCCGGAACAAGATGATGCAAAAGATATCCACTTGAGCCGATAGCACGATAGGCCATCGCTAGACAGATCAAGCCAAACCAAACGGCTAGACCATTGGCCTTGTGAATGCGTAGGGTACCTGAAATAGTCAAGCCCATGAATAGAAAAGCCGCTGCTAAGGCTGCAGCACCAAAATTAAACCAGCGTTGGGAGCGGATGAGCGATTGTAGTGTTGCAAGAGTAGGCACACGTCTCATTCCACCTTTGATGTGATGGAAGTTGGCAATCTGCATGATCAACTCAACCTCTTCCGTGCGAGGGAGATTTACAATGTTCGGAGCAAATCGAGGAACGGTCGATGCCTCATCTACGCCGACTACACCACAGGTCGCAACTTCTTTACCATTAACAAAAAGTCGATAACTAGAAAATGCATCATAGACTTTCAGCCCAAGCTGCTGAGTAGTATCAAGATCAGTAAGTTTGCAGTAGTACGTTGCTTTCCCTTGACCAGTACCCATGTCGGAGTTCCAAACTTCATTGGCTTTACGAAGTGGGAACGTTTCTAGCAGATCGGTATGCTGCGGGTTCAACAAGGTATCCCAAGCAAAATGCCATTCTGAAGGCATCTCAACCTGTTGCGCAAGCAGGTGCGTTGGCACAAGCTGTAGGCTAACAACTAGTATCCCGAAGAGTAGAGATATAACTTTTCTAGGATGCAAATTGAAGACTTGAAGGAGTAAATACTACCTTCTAGTAAACAAAGTACGTGCCGTGGTGAGCTATATTACTTCTTGAATGCTTTTACGACTTTTCCAATAATGGCACAGCACTCATCCAACTGATCTTCTGTAATCACAAGGGGTGGCGCGAAGCGTATAATGTTGCCATGTGTGGGCTTGGCAAGCAAGCCATTTTCAGCTAGTTCGAGGCACAATCTCCAAGCTGTATCACTGTCTTCGGTATCGTTGACTACTACGGCATTGAGAAGTCCTTTTCCACGCACCAAGTTCAGCAGAGGTTCTTGGTCCACGAGTTCCTGCATACTTGCGCGAAAACGTTTACCAAGGTTGCGCGCACGCACCATGAGTTCTTCTTCTTCGACGATAGAAAGTGCTTCCATAGCTACCGCGCAGGCAAGTGGATTGCCACCATAGGTAGAACCGTGCTGGCCAGGCTTAATGACGTTCATCACGTCATTATCTGCGAGAACGGCACTCACTGGATACATGCCACCTGATAGTGCTTTTCCGAGGATCAGTACATCTGGACGCGTATACGTATCTACTTGCTGCTCGCAACGGCGCGTGCATGAGCAGTCGCCACAAATACGCAGCATCGCCCCCGTACGTGCGATACCCGTTTGAATTTCATCGGCAATGAATAGCGCATTATGTTCTCTACAGATTGAAGCTGCCTCAGGAATATACGTTTCGTCTGGTACGAAAACGCCTGCCTCACCTTGAATCGGCTCTACGAGCATACCTGCCACGTTCGGGGTTTTGGCGAAAGCTTCACGCAAGGCATCGATATCGTTGTAAGGAACGCTTACAAAACCAGGTGTGTACGGACCGAAATTGCCTTTCGCATCTGGATCACTAGAGAAGCTAATGATCGAAATTGTGCGACCGTGGAAGTTGTGTCCACAAACAATGATGTTCGCTTCATTGGCCGGTATACCTTTGACTTCGTAGCCCCACTTGCGACAAATCTTGATGGCCGTCTCTACTGCTTCGGCACCTGAATTCATCGGAAGCACCTTGTCAAAGCCAAAAAATTCGGTCATGTACTTTTCGTACGGTCCGAGCTTATCGTTGTGAAAGGCACGCGAAGTGAGCGAGAGTGTCTTCGCTTGCTCCGTCATTGCCTTGATAAGACGCGGGTGCGAATGCCCCTGATTTACAGCTGAATAGGCTGAAAGGAAGTCGTAATACTCCTTTCCTTCTACATCCCAAACCTTGGCTCCTTCTCCTCGAGAAAGTACCACAGGAAGCGGGTGATAGTTGTGCGCGCCGTGCTTGTCTTCGAGCGCGATAAATTCAGATGATTTAGTTAGGGAGGTCGTCATGGTCATAAAGGTAAGAGGTTCTCAGGGCTAATTCCAGCAATTCGCACCGACCTCAGTACTCTCCCCTATCTTTAGCCTATGAACCCTACTGTCCAACAAAAACCACAGACCCTTACTAACGGTCAACAGAAGCTTGTTGGACGGATGCTTTCGCCTATAATGTGGCGCTTCTTTTCGATCGGTAAGCTCCCCTCTCTTGGCTTTTGGGGTGTCCGAATTCGCGCCTTGGATTGGAACAATTGCGAAGTTACTATGCCCTACGGCTGGCGGACACAGAATCCATTCAGCAGCACCTATTTCGCTGCGCAATGTGGAGCTGCCGAACTAAGTACTGGCGCTTTGGCCATTCTCCACCTCGATGGTAAGCCAAAGACGAGTATGCTGGTTACGCAATTTGACAGCAAGTACTACAAAAAAGTCTCGCAGACCTTACGCTTCGTGTGCGAGTCTGGTGCCGAAATCGCAGAGGCTATTGCCGGAACACTGGCAGATGGTGAAGGACGCGTGGTTGTCGCCTGTAGCAAGGGTTATCTGCCTGACGGGACGCTCGCTAGTGAGTTTTGGGTGACGTGGAGTTTTCGGAGGAAGTAGTTGAGGGATTGGAGCTAAGTTCAGTTACCGATTGTGTTTGACTAGCACCTTCCCAATTCGTCTTACCTCATCTTGACCAGTCAAAGTGACGATGTACAGACCTGGTGATAGTCCTTCTGGTATGCTAAGAAGCTTCAATTTACCACTCACACTTTCTATCGATAGAGGATAAGCCTTACCTGAGACATCGATGATTAAGGCAGATTTGGCATCCCATTCCAATAGTGATTCGATGTAAAGCTGATCAGAAGTTGGATTAGGATAAAGTGAGAACACATCTTCTTCAATCACTTCTTCCACAGAAACGGTCTGTTGTAGCTCAACTGCTCCTATGTCGGGGGCAGAGCCAATGCATCTAGATTCAAGCAAAATGTCTAACTCAGAACTTGAACAAGGTTTTGAAGACTCATCTACTAAAAGACCATCTACAGATGGAACTAGTCCAAGAAACAAATACCCATCAATTTGAGAAACTGACAAAGTGTCAAATACATCTTCAAAATTATCATACGGGATAAACCCATCTCCACAGCCTCTACATTCATTCTCCGCTAAGAAATACACATTCTTACTCTCAAATTGAGGTGCCCCAAGTGAATAATTTACTGCAAATCCAAAATTCCTAAAATCCCTTTGTATTCTATTTTGAATTACACAATTTTCTGCAATGATATTAGGCCCACCAATAATACCTGTTACACAGTCAACAAAAGATGTATTCTGCACCAACGTATTGTTTTGAACACTTGCTTGAGACAGCAAACTACTTCTACTATTATCATAAAAAATACATCCATCTATAATAGTATTATTTGCTGAAAAATATGTAGTTGTAACTGACTCTCTATTGAAGGCAAAAACACACGAATTAACCTCAAGATACTTATTAGATATGTCAACCGAACAAGAACTGCCTTGACCCCAAAACAATAACCTTTGTCCAGTTTCAGCAGAATCTATTCCAACATTGTTGTAAAATCGAGATGAAAGCAAATAAATACTATCTGAATTACATATCGTCAATGCGCCTCCAGTATTACTAGAGTGACATTTGTTGAAGGTCGAATTTTTGATAGAAACCTTGTCGATATTATTCATGACAAGCGCACCAAAAGTCCTTGTTATAGCATTGTCATCTACTTGAACGATTCCGCAATTATCTACTTTAACATTATCCAAAGTGAGATACTCATAGTTGTGAAAATTAAGGATAGCTAGGCTATCTGGATATTGAACTTGTGGCCTAAGTAAAATATCTGCAATCGTCCAATTGAGTAGTGCAATAGAGTCTCCCACTTGACCATAGAAGTGGATTTCAATTGCCGACAGACTCACCCCCTGACTGTTGATCACTGAGACTGTATCAAAATCTGCGGCGTACGAAATACTACCAAATACGTTTAAACATGTCGAGTCTAAGAGTAGAATTTCTGTTCCTCCTGTGAAATGTAATTCAGATTCTACTCCAAATGTAACATTTCCATGAAGACTGTACTCTCCGCGAAATACAAATTGATCATTAATCAGAGTATCAGAGAGAATTGTTTGCGCAAGTAAAAAATGTGCTGTGGTACTTAAAAAAATAAATACCACAGCACTGGTAATCAATTTCAAAACTCTATTATTCAAAGACATACTGCGCTTCTAGAAAAATACTGTAGGTGTTACCATTTGAAGCACAATTAAAAATCACGTCATCATAAATACTGTAAGAAAAGAATTTAGCGTCTGATCCTAGTATCAAGCGATCAGCCTCTATGACTTTATCCGCATTGGGAAGTAAATATTCTGAATAATCGGCTTGGCTTATGCATCGAACATCTTGCTGGTCACAATCAGTATCACAATTACTTGCATTATAAGCAAGAAAATCTCTTGTACATGTCGTATAATCTGAATCGGGGTCTGGATAATCTCCAGAAAATTGCCCAGGACCTATCACTATATTATTTAATGCTCGAACATACTCATAATATTGACTTGCACTAATAGGGTTACAACTAAAGGGTATTCTTGTTGCTGGCTCAACAAGGCCATTATCTATGATCGCTACAGCTTCGGTTGCAAACTTCATTGTTTCTGGAAATTTGACACTAGAACATCCGAGAACATTATGTTGCAGGTCATCCATTAAAGGGGTACATGTAGTGATCGAAGTAAAGACACTAGTTGGAATGTTAACTGCTTCTAGGCAAGTTCCTTGCTGCATACAAAGTTCTAGATTTGTACCTCCTCCTATTACAATTGATAAAAGAATATTTGAGTCATCTTCAGTAGCGAAAACGCTAGAAATTTCAAACCACCTATCATCATCAGCTAGCTCAACGCTTGCTAACAAATCTTGAACAGCCGACTCAATTGAGGATCGTATTGTAATCAATTGAGATGTAGCATTCGACACACCTACATCCGAAACTGCTAGAGGGATTTCAAGCCTTGACCATATTGTCTTGTGACGATCTTTTGTAATACCTGTGAAATTGTCTTGATTAGAGTAGTACTCTAAATCCCAGATAAAGGTCTCAAGATCTGGTGAATTCGGATAAGCTTCAGGCGTCAGCCCTTCTAAGAAAGCAATTCGTTCTACCTTATCTGAAGTAGACAAGATAGGGTCGATTACTGTTGTCTCTGCTACTGTGCGAGATTCAAGACTACTTGAACTAGCATGTTTAACAGTACTAGTAGGGAGAATTAATTCTTCAGAAGAACAACTGACGAATAAGCTAATCGTCACCAATAAAATTAAGGAAGGAAGGGAGGAAGGGAGGAAGGAGATCTATACATTTGCAAGATTTATTAATACACACCAATATCGATGCAGAGCGAATATATGCTAAAACTATAGCCCAGCAAAATTTAACCCTCCAAGCAGCCCACCTACATGGAACTTTAACACTTTACCCTTTAAATAGCAATTCAATATTCCGCAAAGACTAGCCTCTATAATTCCTTTCCCTTCTTAAATCGCCCTACCACCCACTGCCAAGCCTTGCTCTGTCCTAACTGCTCTGCAATGCTAAATTTAATGTCATTCATCGCAGAATAGGTGAGTAAGGCACCTACTGGAAAGATGACTATTATAGGGATCCAAGCCGCTAGCGCAGGTTGCAGCGTGTAGCTCCCCATCAGCTTCTTACACATGATGTTGAGGACAACAAAAACCATGAAGAAGATGATAGATACAAGTATCGGATAGCCGAAACCTCCTTTGCGAATGATCGCTCCCATAGGAGCACCAATGAACAAAAAGATAAAGCAGGCGAACGCAAAACTCCACTTGGCATGCTGCTCATAGATGTGCCTCACTAGCGAACCTCGCTGAGCATCAAGTCTACGTGAGGCACCATCGGCATAACTTCTGATACTTCGGATCTGCTGCAGTCCTCTATCAATGTAGACTGTCTTCTTGAAATTAGGCTTCTTCCGGAGGTACTCTATATAGTTGCCAGCATATATAGCAAGTGAGTCCCTCACTGTAGGTTTTTGAGAAGCTTTAGCAGCGAGATTTTTGGATCTAATGGCATCGTTTTCTGCGCGCTGTTTGGCTTTTTCAATGGTTTTACCAATGTCCTTTACAGCTGGAACAGGCTTCACTGGTTTCTTCACTTCATCCTTGCCCTCATCTGCCGCCTTTGCGAAGGCAATGTCTTTCGCCAGTTGAATGGAATCTTTACGCACCACATCCATGGAGTCTGAAACGAAGCGATCATTTTCCTGTAAAGGAGCGATGTAGCGCCCGATTTCAATGCTCAAACGATTGATTCTTTGTTCGCGCGCACGCTTAATGCTATCAATTGC
>CALDUE010000134.1 GCA_937923485.1 uncultured Saprospiraceae bacterium | reverse complement strand
CCCGCGTCCCTAACGCATTAACAATTGACAATTAAAAATTAACAATTACCAATTAACCCCTCGTCCCTAACGCATTAACAATTGCTAATTAAAAATCACCTATTAATCCAACCTAGCACTGCACACAAGCACGTAATCGATCACTGCCGCCTGTGCCTTCATTGATAATTACTTCGCCGTAGAAAGCATCGGTGAATACATTTTGCTGGTTTGGCTCAAGCTCTAGAGAACCCTCAATGTTAAGCACTTCGACCGTGCTTTGTGGCTCGGAAGTATGAGCGCCTACCAAGGCCCACCAACCTGCGATGGCCAGGACCAGAAAGCTCGCTGCAATTGTCAAGTACCGCCTGCGAGAATTCAGCTGTCTGACTTTGGCCGCCGGACGTCCTTCTGCAGGCAAGCTTGCTTCGATACGGTCCCAAACGGTAGCCGGAGTAGGTTGCTCTTGGCCAGCTTCTGCTTGACGGATGATTTCAGAAATCGATTGCTTTTTCATGACTTGGTTTGCTTGGGCGTTGGACGCAAATTGCGCCCTTCTCTTTGGGAAAGTACTTGGTAAGCCTGACGTAATTTTTGCTTGGCTAGAATGAGCTGACTTTTGCTCGTGTTGATGCTGACGCCGAGTTTTTCCGCAATCTCTCGGTGCTTAAAACCTTCGAGTTCGAAGAGGTTGAACACAGTGCGACAGCCGTCGGGAAGTGTGTCGAGTAGACGCAATACGTCGGCCGATTCAAGACCGTCGGTAACGCGAACTTCAGACGGTTCTTGTGCGATGACGGCAACAGAAAGCTCGGCAGTATCGATGCGGTTTTTACGTAGGTACATCAATGCTTCATTGCTAACAATTCGCTTCATCCATCCTTCAAAACTACCGTCATGCTTGAATTTGCTGAGGTTTTTGAAGATTTTTATCCAAGCTTCTGCCAAAACATCTTGAGCAGTTTCCGCATGTCTAACGTAGCGCATTGCAACACTGTAAAGACGATTGGTGTAGCGGTCATACAAAGCACGCTGCGCCAAACGATCGTTAGCAATACAGCGGGTGATGAGCGCGTCGTCGGTCATGTTTTGCGGAAGCGTAGATGAAGAATTGGTCTCCTCCAAACGTACACTACTCGTCGCGAGATGCGTAGCGCCAATATTTTGAAGGGAAATCGTCATCAGAAAATGTATTATTTTTCGAGTAAAGAAATACTCTTGTCAAGATAGATGCGGAAACTTCACATTTTGGTGGTTGGATTAATACATTTGAGCCATGCGTGATGATTTTACTGCCGTTGAAGGCCTCTGGGCCGACGTTGATCTCCCTGCCATTGCAAGTGAGTTCGGAACTCCCGTGTACGTCTACAATACAGCCGTAATAAAACATCAGTACGAGCGCCTTGTCAAAGCATTTGACGTTCCCAAATTGGCGCTGCATTATGCCTGTAAGGCACTAACCAACTTAGAGGTGCTTCGTTACGTTCGAACCCTAGGTGCTGGACTAGACTGCGTAAGCCTCAATGAAGTCCGTTTAGGGCTTATGGCAGGTTTTAGCGCAAGCGATATCCTTTACACCCCAAGTGGAGTAAGCCTCAACGAGATGGAAGAAGCCATCGCACTTGGCGTGGGCATCAACGTAGATTCGATCTCTTTGCTCGAACAACTCGGGCAGGCACAGACAGAAGTACCGGTATGCGTTCGCATCAATCCGCACATCATGGCGGGTGGTAACAGCAAAATTTCAGTTGGCCACATCGACTCCAAATTTGGTATCAGCATTTACCAACTACCTCACGTGCTTCGCATCGTTGAAGCCACGGGATTAAAGGTGCACGGGGTGCATATGCACACGGGGTCTGATATCCTCGATGTAGCACCGTTTCTCGCCGCAGCGGATATCCTGCTCGATGTTGCGCACAAGTTCAAGGATCTAGACTATATCGACTTTGGGAGTGGCTTTAAGGTGCCATACAAAGCTGGCGATATATCAACGAACATCGAGGAAATGGGAGAGCTGCTTAGTGTGCGCTTCCGAGATTTTTGCAAGAACTACGGTCGCGAAGTTGCTCTCTGCTTCGAGCCGGGTAAGTTTCTGGTCAGTCAGGCGGGGAAATTCCTTGTTGAAGCAAATGTGGTGAAGACCACGCCAAGTACCGTGTTCGTTGGCGTTAATTCAGGTTTGAATCACTTGATTCGTCCGATGTTTTACGAGTCGTACCACCACATTGAAAACGTCACGAACCCTGATGGCAAAGCCCGTATCTACACGGTCGTTGGCTACATCTGTGAGACGGACACTTTCGGAACCAACCGTCAACTGGGCGAAGTTCGCGAAGGAGATATCCTTTCTTTTAGCAATGCTGGTGCTTATTGCATGACCATGGCGAGTAACTACAATAGCCGTGTGCGTCCTGCTGAAGTATTGATTCACGAAGGGAAGTCACATCTCGTACGCAAGCGAGAAACGATTGAAGATGTGATCTCAACTCAAGTTGGGACTGGCCTTTTTGAGCAGGTGAATGCAGAGATTTCTTAATAGCTTCCGTATCTACGAAACTCAAAACCTCCCTTTTCGTAAATACACGCCATGCGATATCTCACTCTTCTCGTCATCATTCTTTTGGCTCTTCTTACTTCTTGTGCTGAGGAAAAGCCCGCGCCGGTAATCTTCGACCTCGTAGACGGGGTAGTGACGACCGAAATGTTTAAGGAGATCCCTTTAGCGAACCACATGAAGGATGGCGTCACGGAGATTTTCATGATGTCGACGGGTGAGGAAGATGTCAATGGTGAGAAAATCTCGATGGAAGGCAGGAAGCGCGCTTCTAATTTTGGAAATTATATGATGGGTTACGACGGTGAGGTTTTCCTTGCCTCTAGTGACCCGATCAATACCTATCTCATCACTCCAGCAAGTAGTCTAGCGAAATCTTCGGTGAATAATTTCGAAGTCGGAGCATCGGCGAACACGGTGGCTGAGAATATCAAGTCGAACTACATGGGTAAGCGCATTGTGCTCGTCGGAGGCTCCCAGTTTTTAGTTGATGTCGCCAACCAGGTAGCGGATACGAAAGTGCTTTCGTCTTGGCCAGAGGAAGGTTTGAAGGCAGTGGTTCACGTGAGTGTTGGCGGATCGGAACCGACGGCAACGGCATTTGGCTTTGTGACGGAGCGGGGGAATTAGGTAGGTGAAGTTTTGCCTCTTAATTGAAGAGTTAGCTCGTCTATTTTAAAAAATAAGTGCCCCTACAATCACTGATTGCAGGGGCACTGTAGTTTTCATAAGATTCTGCTTGGCTTCTCAAGCTTAGTTATGCGTCTTGCTGAGCTTTTGCCAGTTACCATTTGCTGCTGCAACCAATTTTGTATGGTCTTTCTCATCGAGCCAAAGCTGCATAGCGTCCAACTCAAGGTTGTTGAGAAAGAGGAAGTACTTTCCATTTACATTGATGAACTTATTCGGATCAACACGAAATTTTGCTCCAGCATAAATGCCAAATGCGCAAAAACCGCCGTATTGAGGAAGGTACTTTTCTGGATTGCTTTCGAAGGTTGCCTTCTGTTCAGCAGAGGTTAGGTAGTACGCAATGCCCTCGTGCATAGCCTTGAATTCCTTCAAGCCTTTTTGAGCAAGGCTCAAATTTGCATAAGATACTGGACTGTATCCTTGGAGAGCGATGTTACTGTTGTCGATGTTATTTGCCTTGTTGTCTTGAGCAAATAATGTAGTCGAACTGATCGCGACAAACGCGATGAAAATGAAGAACTGCTTCATGATGAAGTATTTAATGTTGAGTAGGGTTGGTTGTTATTAAGCGAGATTGCCTCTAGCGGTTGTTTCTTCCGATTTGTGCATGCTTACGACCAAAAGAACTGTAGCTCCATTGATCCAGTAGTAGTAAGCATCTATACCTTCAAAGGAGAATATGAATGGAGCAATAACGAATACGATCCCTACAATAAAATCAACGAGAAGGTGAATTTTATAAGGAATAACCTTAATGATTCCCAACTGATGATCCGTTAAAAGAGTAAGAATGAAAGCAGCAACACCTGTAGCGACAGAAAGCTGGAAAGCAATTGGATTCGAAGCGCCTAGACCTAGTAAAAAAGGTAGCCCCATTAGCGCGATTGCCACAGGGTAGTCAAGATATGCGTGGATTGATTTTGTAATGAACTTCAAGGTGTTACGTTTGTTTAGTGAAAATTGTCATGCAAAAATGACAGTGAACACGCACGCAACACCTACAAAAAATCTCCGATCTATTGTACTTTTTCAACTAATCAAGCCACATAATGAGAAGGTTGATCACATCTTCTCATTCAACGAGTGTATTTGCTTTTGCCTTCCTGAACTCAGTTGGAGATTTACCTGTATGGTGTTTGAAGAAGGCAGAGAAGTGATTAGCCTCTATAAAACCTAATTCTAACGCAATCAGCTTTGTTGGGACATCGGTATCCAATAATGTTTTAGCCGTCGATATAATTTCTCGACGAATGAGTTGACCGAGTGTCAGATTTAATTTATCCTTGACTTTCTTAGATAGCGTCTTTATCGGGAGGTTTAATTTGTTCGCATAGAAGTTTATGCTTCGCTCATTTTTGTGATGAGCATTAATTTGAGTATAAAGCTCTTGGAGAAAGGTGTCTTTATTTTCGAAATCAAAGGCCTCTCTAAACTGATTAGGGCTAACTCCTTGCATTCTGTTGAAAACACGATTGAAGTAGGAAGGGTCTTTAAAACCGCATTCGTATGCAATTTCCTTAATACTCTTTGTGGTGAAGGCAATTTTCTTTTTACATTCTAGGATTCTTTTTTGGCGTAACATTGTCTTTATTGTAATGCCAATTTTTTCTTTGATAAGCGTTTGTGCTTGATAGCTTTTTCTAACTCCTAATTTGCTATTAATTTTTTCATTTGAGAGGTGGTTTATATATTCTTGATCAATAATTTCTTTAACGTCAAATATGACTTGATATTCATTTTTTTTTGCTCGGAATGGATTCTGTAAATACCATCTCATTGTACAGGTATCCATGATGTCAGCCATTTTTTTTGAGAAAACAGATTGCTCAACATTGTTTTTACATTCTTTATAGTCAATGTAGCCTAGAGATACTAAATGTTTAAAGAGCACTCTTGCATCTCTGTTTTTGAATAGGTGACTATTGTCAAATTCAATTTTTCGGACTTCAAATTGATCGGACTGGAACTTAACGTATTGTCCTTTATCGAGAAAAATGAGCTTGTCTTGCCAATTGTGGTATCGCTTGAAATCAACATCAATGCTACCACAGCCTTTCAGGATGTGAAGCATAGTGCTGTTTTCAATGATGTAGGCCTGATTCACCTCCGGCTTGAGCTCGCTAACCACTTAGTTCAAATTAGTTATCCTGACATTCACAAACCCCGTAAAGCGAGTAGCAGCTCTCGTATCAACCAACAGGCTACAAATCCGAGCTTTTACCTCTTGATCTGGTTTGATTTTGTACGCAAAAAAGCAATTTACACATTAGTTCGCGAATTAAGCACAGGAGAAATCTTTTCACACAATAAAACTCCAAACTCTACCTTCGCGCCCCGATGGAACTATCCAACCACTACGATCCCGCCCTTACTGAGTCTCGCTGGTACAAGCACTGGCTCGAACAGAATTACTTCCGCAGTGAAGTAGACGATACCCGCGAAGCGTTCACGATTGTGATCCCGCCACCCAATGTGACGGGTGTGCTACACATGGGACACCTGCTCAACAATACGGTGCAGGATATCCTCATTCGCCATGCGCGGAAGAGTGGTAAGAACGCATGTTGGGTTCCTGGTATGGATCACGCCAGCATCGCGACCGAAGCGAAAGTGGTGAAGCGCTTGCGCGAACAGGGCATCAAAAAAGGTGACCTCACACGGGAGGAGTTTCTCGAACATGCGTGGAAGTGGAAGGAAGAGTACGGTGGCATTATCCTCCAACAGCTTCAACGGCTAGGCGCAAGCTGTGATTGGGATCGTACTCGGTTCACGATGGACCCAAGCCTGAGCAAGGCGGTGACCAAAGTATTCGTCGATCAATACAATAAGGGAAAGCTGTACCGAGGACTACGAATGACCAACTGGGATCCGGAAGCGCAGACAGTACTGAGTAACGAAGAGGTTATTCATAGCGAAGAGCGTCGTCCTTTGTACTACGTGAAGTACAAGGTTGAAGGGCTCGATGAGTTCTTGACGATTGCGACGGTTCGCCCTGAAACGATCATGGGTGACACGGCGATTGCGGTTCATCCAGAGGACGATCGCTACAAACACCTCGTAGGTAAGCGCGTACACGTACCGCTCACCAATCGAACTGTTCCGATCATTGC
>CALDUE010000133.1 GCA_937923485.1 uncultured Saprospiraceae bacterium | reverse complement strand
ATCTCACATCTCACATCTCACATCTCAAATCTCAAATCTCAAATCCCATATCTCACATCTCATATCCCATGTCCCACATCTCACGTCCCACATCCCTTTCTAAAAAGAGTTTCCCCATACCCCAATCCTTCCATAGGGGATTACTACTTTCGCGCCCAATGCGACAGCACACTCTAGCTGGCCAAGTAAGCCTCAGCGGCATTGGCCTCCACACCGGTAAAGAAGTTACAATCACGTTTCTTCCAGCAGATGCCAACCACGGCATCAAGTTTCAGCGCGTTGACCTAGAGGGTGAACCCGTCGTTCCTGCAGACGTAGCCTATGTGGTAGCAACCAATCGAGGCACCACGTTAGCAAAAGGCGATGCCACCGTAGCGACGGTGGAACATGCACTTAGTGCACTGGTCGGACATAACATTGACAATGCACTTGTAACGCTCACCGGACCAGAAGTGCCCATTCTCGATGGAAGTGCAGGACCGTTTTACGATGCTATCGGAAAAGTCGGTACCTCCGAACTCGAAGCTGACCGTGAATACTTCGAAATCGAGCAACCCATCGAATTTAGAGATGAACTCACCGGCGCAGAACTCGTAGCTATGCCAGCCGATCATTTCGAGGTCACCACCATGATCGATTTCAATTCGAAAGTGCTCGGACCCCAATACGCTACCATGAATGATCTTTCCGACTACGGTGGGGAGATCGCTCATTCGCGCACCTTCGTATTCTTGCACGAGATCGAAAAACTGCTCAATCAAGACCTGATCAAAGGTGGGTCGCTCGACAACGCAATCGTAATTGCAGAGCGTGAAGTCAGTGAGCCAGAACTTCTTGCCTTGGCCAAACGACTTGGTAGAGAAAGCGTTTCTGTAGATTCATCGGGCGTGCTCAACACGACGAAGCTCAAGTTTCAAAATGAACCCGCACGTCACAAATTGCTCGATGTAATCGGTGATTTGGCACTCATCGGTTGCCCCATCAAAGGGAAAATTGTTGCTCGTAAACCAGGACATGCCGTCAATACCGCTTTCGCAAAACGCCTTAAAAGCGTGCTGAAAGAACAGCGTAAACTGCGAGGAGTACCTAAGTACGATCCGACCGTTCCTCCAATCATGGATACCGTGCAAATCATGGGCTACCTACCACACCGGTATCCCATGTTGCTGGTAGATAAAGTGATCGAGCTTTCTGATAAGCACGTAGTTGGCGTGAAAAACGTTACCTTTAACGAAGGAATCTTCCAAGGCCACTTTCCGAACAACCCCGTCTTCCCAGGGGTGCTTCAAATTGAGGCACTCGCTCAAACAGGCGGAATGCTCGCACTAAGCATCACAGGCGATCCAGGAGAATGGGACATGTACTTCGTCAAAATTGACAGCTGCAAGTTCCGTGGAATGGTCAGGCCTGGTGACACACTTATTTTAAAGATGGAACTTCTTTCCCCTATCCGTCGTGGAATCGTACATATGCAGGGCACTGCGTACGTGGGCAACACTGTTGTTAGCGAAGGAGAATTAATTGCCCAAATTGTAAAGCGTTGATTTCTTCGATGACCTATCCAAAAGCAAACGTCCACGCAGGAGCTACCATCGGCGAACATGTGGAAATCAGTCCCTACGTCACTATCGAAAACGACGTAGTCATCGGTGACGGCTGTCACATCGGCCCCAATGCCGTAATCATGGCAGGTACTCGACTAGGTAAGCACTGTCGCGTCTTTCCGGGCGCAGTCATTGGTGCCGAACCCCAAGATCTCAAATTTGCAGGCGAGTACAGTACACTCACCATTGGCGATCATACTACTATTCGCGAATTTTGCACCATCAATAGAGGAACCGCAGCTGCAGGTACTACCACCATCGGAAGTCACTGCTTGCTCATGGCCTACGTCCACGTAGCCCACGATTGCGTCGTCGGCGATCATGTAGTGCTGGCCAATAACGTTAACCTTGCCGGTCACGTCGAAGTCGGCGATCACGCCGTGCTTGGAGGTACCGCAGCAGTACACCAATTCGTGAAGATCGGAGCCCATGCCATGCTAGGCGGAGGTTCACTGCTGCGTAAGGACGTGCCACCATACATCACCGCAGCAAGAGAGCCAGTACGTTTTGTAGGGGTCAACAAGACGGGCCTAGAACGTCGCAAATTCTCAAGCGAAAAAATTACCTCTATCTCAAGAGCGTATCGCATTCTCTTTGCACCTGGATTCAGCCGCCAAGAAGCGATGGAATTGATCGAGCGCGACCTACCTGACTTAGAAGAACGCAAAGAGATCATCAACTTCGTCGTTGCTTCTACGAGGGGCATCATCAGAGGTCCAAAGCATTATTCCAACGGTGAGGATTGAAGCCAACAAGCTTCGCAAGCGATTCGGACTTCATTGGATCGTCTATGACTTCACGCATGTGCTACACAGCGGTTCACGAACAGCTATTCTTGGTCCCAACGGATCAGGTAAAAGCACACTCCTTAAATTACTCTCAGGGCAGTTATTGCCAAGTGAAGGAACCCTAACCTTCAGCGCCGCAGGCCCCAACGCCAAGTCTATTCCAGATACCCTCCTCTACAAAGAAATAAGTCTCTGCGGACCGTACGTCGAGCTCATCGAAGAGTTAACAGGAGAAGAAGCAGCCAAGCTTCATGCACAATTGCGCGGCTTTCGCCAAAACCTGACAACTGACGATCTTTGGGAAAGGGTAGGGTGGTCCAAACGTATTCGAAAGCAAACCATCGCAAGCTACAGTTCTGGAATGAAGCAGCGCATGCGTCTCCTCCTGGCGCTTGCCACAGATTCAAGCGCACTCTACCTCGACGAACCGACCAGTAACCTAGACACCGAAGGCGTCGATTGGTATCAACAGCTCGTTACAGATTGGGCTGGAGATCGTACCGTACTCATCGCAAGTAATGAGGAGCGCGACTTTGTCGATTGTACGATCAGGATAAGCGCTGACCAGTGGCAGAAATAAAGAAGTTAGATCAATAGCATCGTGCCGAAAAGCCAGATGAGTACGGCAATTAAAAAAGCAAAGAAACCATAGAATCCAAGCAAGTTTATTTTACCGAATGCGTGCAGTGGACCCACTTCAAATACTCTTTGATCGCTCACAAAATTATAGACAATAAATACCAATAGTAAGATTAATGCGACAAGCCTGAAACCGAGTATGCTATCGATCAACGTGCTCAATCCAAAAAATAAGAGCAGCACTGACATCAAAATAGCGATATAGGTCAGGTGTTGCGTGTAGAGGGGAAGCCTTTTTCGATATAAGATAAAGTAACCAAACGCCAATAGCGGCACATACAACAGAACGGCCCACGAGAGATTTGCGTTCAACTGCTGGGATAAAGTAGCTGCACCCCCCTGGTAAGCAGCGACTACTTTTTTGCCAACTAGCCTTGAAAGCCAAGCCTTAACGTTCGATTTTTCAATAACTTCGGCTGGGCTGTCGGTTGCAACAGACCTATTGTCAAGATTTAAGGTGTCCCCTGCTATCGTCAAATGCCCTTCTGGACCAAAGAGGTTGTCTGTGGGGACAGGATAAAAATTTTGTATGGAGTCGAGTAAGGCAAGTTGAGCTGAATCTTGACTAGCTCCTGCCCTGCGCATACTATCAGCAATAAGATTAAAACGATCATGGCTAATAAACCTGGTGCGTAATAAGTCAATATCTCGCATCCTTTCGGCGACAGGGTGCTCTCTAATGTTATTAATAATAGCTGGTGAAGAATAAGATGTACTACTGCTATTAACTTCGTCCGAACTTTTATCTTCTATTTGGACAAAATTCATAGTTTCTGAATCAGGGGAATAATATCGCGCAAGAGAAATCAAACCAAAGCAAATAAGCGAACTAAATACTAAAAGTCTAAACGGATGTACGTACCGTTGGCGCTGTCCATTAAAGTAATTAATCGCAATCTTTCCTGGCGCAGGAAGATCTCTAATTGTATTCCAAGTCCTTCCCTCTAAATGAAGAAATGTACTCAGCCCTTCTCTGATCCACTCCATTAACTTCAATTCATTCTTCCTATTCTTTTGGCCACAGGAAGGGCAGAATGTCGTCTCTGGATCGAAGCGCTCTCCGCAATTCAAGCAAGATGATGGATCGTATTCAGAGAAGCGGCTCATGACCGAAAGCTACACAATCCCCGATTTTCAAGCGCACTCTTTCGACGAAGGGCTACATTTTCAGTCTCTAACTCTCAGGACCTCGCAGCGTCCCGTCAGCTTCAATAATCAATTTGCTCTCAGGGAAGTCTTCTCGCGACAAGTCCTGTAAAATCTTGAGCGCTCTTCCTTGGGGATCTACTTTAGGTCCACTCGGCTTGGTTTGATAAATAGAGATGATCTCACCTCCGACGAACTTTCCAGTATCATCCAAAGTAAACTTCAAAAGCGGAGCTACGCCTGCCGGACCGCGAAGATTAAATCGACCATAGGTGGCAAAATTGCCAAGGCTGTAAGCGATCAATCGATCGTTGTAAAGCTCCATGCCACGGGTCACGTGAGGTCCGTGTCCAATCACCGCATCAGCGCCAGCATCAATGACCGCATGCGAAAATTTATAGACGTTCCCCCTGTTCTCTCCGTAATATTTTTCCGTCTGACGTGTAACGTGTTGCGCACTCGCTCCCTCAGCACCACCGTGGAATGTGACGATGACGATGTCAGCCTGAGCATCCGCTTTTTCTACCAATCGCCGAGCAGTTGGAATATCTCTAACGTCTACTGTACCGCTGTTTGGAGCAAAGGCGATAAACGCAAAACGGATTCCCGAAAAGGTGCGATAGGCGATTTCATCGGTCCCCATCAATCCTGCATACGCGATGCCGTACTCCTCTAATTTTCGCTTAGTTGTGCTGCGCCCAATAGGTCCAAAATCACCGGAGTGATTGTTGGCCAGACAGAGGAAATCAAAGCCGGCATTAGCAAAATGCTGCACATAATTTTCAGGAGATCGAAACGCATAACATGCATCTGGATTGTCGCATCGCTTAGGCGTTCCTCCTTTGTCTAGCAGAGTTCCTTCGAGATTGCCCATCGTAATGTCAGCATCCTGCAATAGCCCATTTACATTTCTCAAAATACTCGAGCCATCACCTGAAGGTAGATACTTCGGGGCAGGGTAGTTGGTGCCGAGCATCATATCACCTACCGCTACGATGCGTATTTCATTCCTTGGTTTGGCTTTGATTTTAGGAACAGCAGGGAGCTCAGATCGCTCCAACGCAACTTTATCTAAGGTGGTCGTAGTGGTGAGTGAGTCAATGTCTGCTTTCGCCAAAACATTCGGCTCGACCACGACGGGATCAGTCTGAATAGAGTCGCCAGTAGAGGTGCAGCCACCCAAGATCAGCAGCCCAAGGCTGGTGAACATAGGTAACAAAAGCACGTAAAGTCGGTAAGTGGTCAGAGCAATAAACATGACCTCAAACGTATGTAATCTTAGTCATACGTCTTGAGAAGTTCGCCAACAAGTTCCTGCTTAGAAATCTGCGAAATACTCATCTGCATAGCGACCCACGTGATCACCGACATCGGTACCCTGTACACCATCTTGATCGATAAATGAATCTGATGCCGATGATCGAGAGTAAAGAATGCGTTGCCATCTTGGCTCTCTAATCTCTCCTCGCACAGTAGAGTGGAGTAGCGAGAAACTTGCATTGTCGAGGTTCGGATTGTAAAAGAGGAATTTACCCGGACCTTGGAAAGTGCGCTCTACATAGTTGTAAATCCAAATTTCGTAAGGTGGGGCACTCGGGTCTTCGTTTACAATTACTCGATCATCTGGTTGGCCGTACTTCAGGTACACATAGCCGCGGTCTGACTCGAATCCTTTCCGAAAACCATTTTTAAACGCGGCATCAATCTCGCGTACAATCTTCAAGTAAGACTTGTAAGCGACCTCTGGATGTTCTGCAGATTCTCCTGCAAAGTGATTAGAAATCGCAAGCTTTTGGGCCTCTTCGTTGTCACTACGAATTACACCTTCGAGATAGTCACTTTCGGCAGCTTCAACAATCGGCAGTATCGAACGCAGTACATATTTCAGTGAATCTGGAGAGATATCATGTACAAAGCTATCTTCATATGTAGCTGGCTTAGCACTCAAGGCACGCTTGTCTTTGTCAGGATTTGAAACGACAAAAATACTCAGCTTCTCCGCGATAGTTTGCAATGACTTGTCGCGAAGCGACATGCGCAGGCCATAGCGACCACTCGCCAAGGACTGCGTATTAATATTGATGAAAAATGGAGTAGTGAAATTGCTGGCCTCAAATCGTTTGGTCTTGCGGAAAATATCATTTGCCTTTCCACTGTCGTCAAAACTCACGATCGTATATTCTAGCAAGGAAGGAACATTCTGAAATTTTTCAGGATAGTACGCTTCAACATAAGCCGTAAACCCATCCATTTGTCGTTTGACAAAGTTTTGCGGAAGCGGCTCGAGAAAAAGTCCTCCTTTCACAAGCGTATGGTGATGGCCAGCGCTATCTACCTCATAAGACATGGCAGACAGCTGAAGATCACTCAGTCCAATCGAATCCTGAGCATAATCTACGACAATGTCTGCGGCAAGTTTTAGCGCAAGCTGAGAAGTATCAGCATTGTCGATGCCTTCTACACTGAGACGATATTTACCATTCGGCATGAAATAGCGAATCGCTTCTATGAAGTTTCGATCATCGTCATCGGTAGGCGCAATAAGCTCAATCTTATCTGCTTGACGAATCTGATCGTCCTGATTAAAAAGAAGGGTAAATACCGCGGACTGCTTTCCCGTTGGAGATTTTTCTAGCGATGAACGTTCAACAGAAAGGTATACTTCGACGTAAGGACCATTCTCTGAGTTAAACGTTGAAAATCCTACAGATGCCTTTGGCTGAGCAAGTGCGAGCAGAGAAGTTGATAGCGCAAAGAAGAGTAAGTAAAACCGCATAGAGTAAAGGTAGGTCAACGGAAACATAGGTTCCCCTAAAAGTGAGTAACCTGCAAATGGCAGACGTAATGCTGTACTATTATATACGCTCCGTGAGTCGATAATAGTCTGTAAAGATTGACTGAAACGCTGCCCGTTCTGTACGTTTTTCGTAAATTTTCACGAAGGCTGTATCGTGTACCAGAACTTCTACCTGTTTTCCGTGGAGGATACCCTCGTAGAGGTCGGTTGCAAACTCCAACTGCGCCCTTCGCGTCGGGATTTCAATACTAAACGTGT
Organism: uncultured Saprospiraceae bacterium; assembly: GCA_937923485.1. Classification (GTDB taxonomy): domain Bacteria; phylum Bacteroidota; class Bacteroidia; order Chitinophagales; family Saprospiraceae; genus CALDTK01. Next base: position 40,915 of record CALDUE010000133.1, on the reverse strand, counting down.
CTGAGATGCTATCAGTCTGGACTCTGATGGTTAGTGGATCACTAATTCCAGGATATTTATTGGCCTCTATAAAAAGGTACGCCTCATCTTTTAAGTAGGCATCAACGATGATTGGGATGAGCTTGGGCTGTTTGCGCGTCGCTCGAAATTTGCGCGAAGTATACACGTCTAGTTCGGTGCCAGGAGGTCGCTTACGATAGTAGCCGTGCGCTTTGGTATTTGCAAAGAATAGCCGAGAAGGTTGAGTTGTTCTAAACACCTTGTCGCCCGTAAACTCTCGCTGCGGCTGAGGAGACGAACATTTAGCGAACAATAAGACTAGAATTACCCACGCAAACCTGTAGGTTGGCTGCCCAATACGTTTTGCGTACTTTTCGCTTGTCTCAGCTGCTGCTGAACAAGCTTGTCTTAAACCCCTCATCACTATGTCAAACAATAGGCCTTGGCTTAAGTTGATAGTCCTTGCAGTTCTCTGTACCGGTTGGTTTTTTCTCATGGATCGGGGCATCACCGTCGGAGGAAGTGATACGCCTCCCTTAGGTTCTTTCTTCAATCCATTTGAAGGATTTTACCGCAACAACTCTTCAGACTACTGGAATAAAAATCTTGATCTTCCGGGCCTACGTGCACCCGTTGATGTGTACTATGATGAGCGACTTGTCCCACATATCTACGCGACCTCGGATCGTGACCTGTATTATACGCAGGGCTACATTCAAGCACAGCACCGACTGTTTCAATTTGACATCGTTTCTCGTGCTGCAGAAGGCACCTTGAGCGAGCTACTAGGTGAGTTGACGGTTGACATAGATCGCGAAAGAAGGAGAATTGGTGGTGGAGAGCTCGCCGCCAAGATTGATACCTTATGGCAAAGCAATCCTTCCGCATTTCAGGCCGTGCTTAGTTATGCAGATGGGGTAAATGCTTATATCGATCAACTGTCTCCAAAGGATTATCCCATAGAATACAAGTTGCTCAATGCCGCGCCAAGCAAGTGGTCTCCAAGAAGAACAGCGCTGGTTGCTGTGAACATGGCCTATACCCTCAACTACGCCAACAGCGATATTCAATCAACCAATACGCGCAATCTGCTCGGCGAACGAAGCTTCGAATTTCTTTTCCCCGATCGTGATCCTAATGAAGTGCCAGTCATTCCCCCTAATTCACCTTTTCAATCAAGGGATACTGCACTCATCAATGCAAGCGAAAAAGCAAAACTCGGATTATCTGAGTTGTTAGGTTCAAGATCAAGTTCTCCCAAAGGCTTGGAGGGATATAAGGAAACACCCGAAGGAATCGGCTCAAATAACTGGGCCATCGCGGGACCGTTTACTTCCACAGGCAAACCGCTACTCGCAAACGATCCCCATTTAGGCCTGACGCTGCCAAGCATTTGGTTTGAAAGTGAACTTCATGCAGGAGGTTTGGCCGTACATGGCGTCAGTCTTCCAGGTGTACCTGGCATCACGATAGGTTTCAACGAAGCGAGTGCGTGGGGGGTAACCAATGTCGGCTTTGATGTGCTCGACTGGCACGAGATCGAATACACCAATCCAAGCAATACCCGCTATCGCACAGCAAACGGACGCACGGCCGAGGTAGACTATCGCATTGAAAAGATCAAAGTCCGCGGTATGGAAACGATTTCCGATACGGTGGTGGTAACAGAATTTGGACCGATCGTCTACACTGATCCAGAAGATTATCGCTATGGTTTGGCTATGGATTGGCTTACGCTAAAACGTCCTTCAGCTGAGATACTAGAGACGTTCTTGGAACTCAATAAATCAAAGGATATCCGTGATTTCTTGGGTGCTAGTTATAAGATGGCTTGGCCTGCTCAAAACATCATCTACGCAAACAAGAAAGGCAGCATTGCACTAAGGGTCTCAGGTACAATACCACGCAACCTGCCCGACGAAGGCAAATTCATTAAAAAGGTGGGCGAGCCGGAAGTCATCGGCTATTTAGACCCAACCGAGAATCCATTCGCCGTCAATCCAAGGCAGAGCTTTCTCGCGAGTACCAATCAGATCAGCACCGACGACACCTATCCGTACGACTATCGTGGCACCTTCGAGCATTATCGATCTCGGCGCATCAATGCATTGATCCGAGGCCAACGCAAATCGAGCATCGAAACAATGAAGCAGTTTCAAATGGATAGCTACTCCGTGTTTGCTGCTGATTTACTCCCCATACTCCTGAAGGATGTGAAGCGCGATGACCTCTCACTCACCGCACGTGGTCAGTTGGATTTGTTGCAAGAATGGAACTTTAGGTTCGAGCATGATGCCCTCGCTCCCGTTGTTTTCGAAGAGTGGGCCAAAGCACTTAGAGCACTGGCATGGGATGAATTCGAAATGACGCGTCAAACGGGCAGGCTGGAAACCCCAGAGGACTGGCGACTGGTACAACTGCTCAAAAATGATCCTTTGAGCCCTTGGTTTGATATCAAGAAGACGGACAAACGAGAGTCTGCCTCCGACATTATTACAGCTGCGCTTATCACAGCAAGTGAAGAAGTACAGGACTTGGTTAATGAGAAAGAAGATTACGCTTGGGCAGATTACAACAATGCTGGAGTTCAGCATTACATGCGTCTCCCTGCCTTTTCAAGGTCGAATCTTCCTGTCTCTGGTCGGAAGGGTACCCTCAATGCCCAAAATGGAAATATTGGACCGAGCTGGAGAATGGTCGTAGACCTTTCAAATAAGGTTGGGGCCGAAGTAGTTTATCCAGGAGGACAGAGTGGACACCCAGGCAACCCCCACTACGATGACATGGTCTCTGATTGGGTAGAAGGTCGTTATCATCACGTCGAATTGCAAGCCAGTGAGACGATAAAAGACAACAAGCAGTTCACTCACCTCACCTTTACTCCTTAACCGCGACACATGCCTCGTAAATTATTTTTCGCCTTTCTGCTCACGGTCGTCCTTGGGCTGCTCAGTATAGGATTTGGTACATGGTGGTGGTTTTTAGTCGTTGCCGCGGTGATAGGATTTACCATTCGAGCTCGGCACCCCAGCTTGCTTTTCTGGACCATGTTGCTTGCTGGAGCAGCCACCTACGCAATTGGTGGTCTGTGGTTCAGCATCGGAGATGGAGATTTACCGTCTCGTATCGCTCAAATTTTTGGGTTGGGCAGCGCGGCTGTCTTGCTGCTCGTTACCAGTATCGTAGGTGGTTTGTCTGCTGCTCTTTTTGGGGCGCTCGGTGCGTATTTGCGCGTAGTGATCCAAGGCAAGCCTAAGAAGCTGAGCGTCGAAACAATAGCTTAACAGATGTTTTGCTTAAGCAACCGTACTTTCGCTTCAAACGTATACTGTTTGTAATCATATTTCCCCATGTCTAACCCCAGACATCTCGTCGTCATCCCGACGTACAACGAGATTGAAAATATTTTCCGAATTGTGCCGGCTGTGCTCGATCAGGTTGAGGGTTTTGAACTATTGATTGTAGACGATGGCAGTCCAGATGGAACGGGCGACGCAGTGCGGAGTATGCAAGCTAAATACGAAGGGCGTTTACACCTATTGAGTAGAGCTGGAAAACTTGGACTCGGTACGGCATACTTAGACGGTTTTCGATGGGGCTTGGCCAAAGGCTTTGATTTTCTCTTTGAGATGGATGCTGATTTCAGCCACAATCCCAAAGACCTTCCACGCTTACTCAAGCCTGCCTTGGAAGGCAGAGCAGATGTAGTTGTTGGCTCACGTTATACGAAGGGTGGCAAAGTTGAGAACTGGCCGTTTGATCGCATTTTTCTCAGCTATGGCGCAAGTCTATATGTGCGCACGATTACTTGGATGCCTGTAAAAGATCCTACAGCTGGATTCAAATGCTACCGTAGAGAAGTGCTCGAAGCAATGGACCTGGATGGGATTCGCTTCATTGGCTATGCGTTTCAGATAGAAATGAAGTTCCGCGCATGGCAGCTTGGCTTTCGAGTTGAGGAAGTACCAATCACCTTCACTGACCGCACCGCAGGTGTCAGTAAAATGCACAGCGGTATCGTAAAAGAAGCGGTGCTTGGGGTACTGCAAATGAGGTTTACAAGTCCTCAGAAAAAGTCATCGCCAGAGCATGTTGCTCCCTTTGAAGACGCCACGAATAGCTCTGGAGCAAGCTAGTCTTTATACTGTGATACAGGTAATTATGAATTACGCATGGATTATATGTGTAAGACCCTAACTTGCGCTAGGTTTTAGGGGCTTTCGCCAAAACCCAGAACCGTCAGATCAGCCGACAAACCCACACTCGAACGACTACTCAATATCACACAAAACATTCCCGCATCCAAAATATTTGACGGTTCTGCCAGCACCTTGAACCCTGAATCAACTCAACGCAGTGCGCAGCACAAGTTGAGTTGTATGAACCATTTTAAAGAAGTGCGCAGCACGATTCAAAATGCTCACCCCGCGCCTCCCCAAATTTCCCCAAAACGCCCAATTTGATGAAAATGCCAGCTCCCATTAGCCTTTTCCGCGTAAAAAGGGGTGTTAATTTACTTGGTGATAAGTCTCAAAACCATGTGCATAACCTTAGATTCACGTTTCAATTCAACCGTAAATTATTGATTATCAATGTGTAAGCATAATGAGTGAAGTTGGTAACCCTACTGGTGATTTATGGGAACTAGTGGGGCGGGCTGAATAAATTTTGGGGAAATATGGGCAAATATTGGAAATGGGCTACATTGTGGGCTCAACCAGAATTAGCCCGTGAGCAAACTTATCGTTGGTACTTATGATTGCAGAATGGATGAACGGGGCCGCCTCCGTCTTCCTGCTCCAATCGTGATGCGAAACGACCTAGATCAATCAGGAGCAAAATTCATGTTGGCCCTTGGAATGGGGGGACACCTCGTCTTATATCCGGCCAATGTTTGGGAATCCACCTGTGAGCGGGTTCTGAAGCTTGACGATTTTGATGAGGAACAATCTCAATTCAAGGATATGTTCTTTCAAATGCTTGATACTGTTGACTTAGATGGCAACGGGCGTTTTCAAATCTCTTCTCACCTCGCTTCGGCCGTAGGAATTGATAGAGACGTGGTGATATCAGGTCGAGGAGATCGCTATTACATCTGGGCAAAGGATGTTTTTGAGAAGCAAAAACCTTCGGGTAAAGACCTTCGAGAGAGTGCGCAAAAAGCATTCGCTAGCTATAAGCAGCAAACAACCGCCGCCAACAAAACTGATGAAGGGCTTCAAGCCGCCTAGCGATATAAACCTCAACCTATGAGTTACCATGTGCCCGTTTTGGCGAAAGCTGCTGTTGAGGCATTGGTTCACAATCCTAACGGAACGTATGTAGACGTAACGTTTGGTGGTGGCGGCCATGCCCAACTCATTCTAGATCAACTCGGACCTGAAGGTCGATTAATCGCCTTCGATCAAGATCCTGACGCAGAAGAGCAGGCGAAACGTATTAATGACGATCGCCTCCTTTTTATAGCTGCAAATTTCCGGCACATCGCTCGGTATTTGCGACTGCATAAGGTGAAAAAGATCGATGGACTTTTAGCAGACCTAGGCGTGAGTTCGCATCAATTCGATGTGCCAGAGCGGGGATTTTCTTTCCGCTACGATGCACCGCTTGACATGCGCATGTCTCAGGACGACACTGTACCAACAGCCGCTCAACTCTTACAAGAGATTGATGCTGAAGAGTTGCAATGGGTATTAGGTACATATGGTGAGGTGCGCAATGCACGCACGGTTGCAAAGGCGATCGTCGCTGAGCGCAGTACCCGGACGCTAAAAACAACCGGTGACTTATTGGGTCTTCTCGATGGCTACATACGTGGCAATCGTCCCCGCTACCTCGCACAAGTTTTTCAAGCACTACGCATCGCAGTCAATGATGAGATGGGCGCGCTTGAAGAAATGTTAACCGCTGCACAGGAGGTGATGAGTCCTGGCGGGAAGCTCGTAGTAATGAGTTACCACAGTGGAGAAGACAGGTTGGTGAAGCACGTGATGCGCACTGGGAAACCAGATGGACAACACGATGCCGACGACTTTGGAAGAATACGCCGCCCCTGGAAGGTAGAAACCAGGAAGCCTCTCGAGGCAGATGAAGATGAAACACGTGAAAATCCACGAGCCCGAAGTGCACGCTTACGGGTTGCAATGAGAAACGATGAAACCGAGAAACACTAAAAAACAAAAAAGAGGTTGGGTCAAGCGATTCGCGCCAACCATAGGAATGGGTGACCGTATGTTTAGTCACCTTCCATATTTCTTCTTCGTGTCAGGCCTAGCCCTGATCATGGTTTGGAATGTTTATCGCGGTCAAAATACCGTGAAGGCGATACAAGTAGAACGCGTAGAGGTGAGCGAATTACGCTCCCAATCGTCGACGCTACTTAGTGAAATCAATAACGAAAACAAACAATCTGAAGTCTTGCGGCGCATGCGTCAGCGCAAACTTGGACTCGACGGGAGTAGTCCTCGCAAGCTGTATGCCGAGAATAGTCGTTAGGCTATTCGCTATTTACTGATACACACAAACGGCAGCACACTCACACTTGAACACTATACACACCTACTCCCATGAAAAACGAATTGCTTACACGAGCTTATCTCGTCGCATTCGCGCTCACGTTGTTCGCACTTTTAGTCTTGGCGCAGACCTTCCGCATTGGCGTGCAGGAGGCCGACTATTGGAAACAACGTGAGCAAGAGACCCACGTGCAAATGCGCACGCAAAAAGCTCCGCGAGGAAATATCCTCGCGGCGGATGGATCATACCTAGCCACTTCGCAGTTTCAGTATGACCTCCACTTCGATCCTAATAGCGGTGGTCTCACCCGAACAGCATTCGATGAAGGAATTGATAGCCTCGCCTATTATATTTCATTAAATATAAATCCTAATAAAACCCCAGATTCTATTGCTACCGAACTTCGTGCTGCGCGCGAAAAAGGCGGACACTATTATCCATTGGTAAAAGAGGCAAGCCACGAGCGTTTTCGTGAAATGCAAACCTGGCCAATCTTACGTCGAGGTAGAATCCGAGGAGGATTCGGATCTCATTCAAAAGACACGCGCCAACATCACTATGGGATGATGGCCCAACGCACCATCGGTTACGCGAAAGACGATAGCACTTCTGTGGGTATCGAAGGATATTTTGACGATATCCTCGCTGGCGAAGAAGTGAAAGTTGCGCATCAGCTCAAAGCAAGCGGAAGGTGGGAACCTCTTGTAGATATCTCTGACCTGAACCTCGAAAGAGGAATGGATATTCAGACCACCTTGGAGGTAACTGTTCAGGACAACGTTCAACAAGTACTCAGAAGAGCAGTTCAAAAAGCACAAGCGGAGTATGGCGTTGTCGTAGTCATGGAGTGTAAAACTGGAGCAATAAGAGCATTGTCTAGTTTGACGCGCTACCGCAACGGGTCAATAAGTGAAAGCTATAACCACGCTGTAGGTACTCGTGTAGAGCCTGGTAGTACTTTCAAACTTGCGTCGATACTCGCGTTGTTCGACGACAAAAAGATTAAGCCTGATGACATAGTTCGACTATATAACGGGATAAGAAAATTTGATGATCGAGATCTAAAAGACTCAAGTCCGCACGGATTGGATTCAACAACTGTTCGCACTGCTTTTGAAATTAGTTCGAACGTTGGTATCGCTTCCTTAATAAACGATCTTTACGGAAATGACCTTGCAGGGCGGACGGCATTCGTTGATAAGCTTCGTCAATTTCGCCTAGGAAATATCACGGACATTGAGATTAAAGGTGAAAGCTATCCTTTAATTAAAGATCCTAAAAAGGATATAGAGAACCAGTGGAGTGGTATTACCCTTCCTTGGATGAGTATGGGGTACGAGCTTGAATTGACGCCATTGCAAATGACGGCGTTCTATAATGCCATCGCTAATGACGGTAAGTACGTGAAGCCACGACTCGTTGATAATATTCAGCGAGATGGAGAAATTGTTGAGCAGTTTCATCCCGTCATCCTGAACAATCAAATTGCTTCTAAGCAAGCTTTAGATTGGGCTCAAGAATTTCTCGAAGGGGTGGTATTGCGCGGTACGGCAAGCGGGCAAATTTCTAACCTTTATCGATATGCTGGTAAAACAGGAACGGTACAGTACGATTATTCTCCTGAAGCAAAACGTCGACATGAAGACGGCCACCAAGCTTCTTTCATAGGCTACTTCCCCGTCGAAAATCCACGCTATACAATCATGGTTTTAATCTCAAAGCCAGTTGGAGATTACTACGGCTCGAAAGTGGCACTTCCTGTATGGAGAGAGATTGCTGATAACCTCTACGCATCTGATCCAAACTTGCGCCCAGCACTTCGAGCAGAGGCGAAGCCAGATTGGAAGGCAGCAACTTTGCCACGTGAAGCAAAAGGAAGTCACAGTGATATTGCTGAGGTGTTCGCCTCGCTAGGTATTCCTGCTTTTGACAAAGCGCAACGTGGAATCGTAGAACTTAAAAGTCCAGGAGATACACTTTCAGTTGTCGCATATAACATACCTGCCGGACGTGTACCTGATGTACGCGGTATGGGGGTTCGCGACGCGATGTTCCTCCTAGAATCTAAAGGCTGTAGGGTAGATGTCCGTGGTCGAGGAAAAGTAAAACGTCAATCCATCAAGCCTGGGACAAAAGCAAACGGGCAATTCGTAAAACTAACACTAGGGTAAGTCGTCGGCCAGACGCAAGACACACACAGCACTATGAACACTACACTAAGTATTGTCCTGGCCGACACGGGTCTCCAGCTAAAAGCTGGAGATCCAGACATCCCTATTGTAGGAATCTCCTCTGATAGTCGTGCGATCAAACCTGGATTCCTATTTGTTGCCACCATCGGTTTGACAGTCGATGGACATGATTATATCGATAAGGCAATCGAGTTGGGTGCAGTGGCTGTTTTGGCGAAAGCCCCGCAGAAAGGCGAGGATTCTCGCGCTACGCGCGGGACTGGCCATACCCATCAACGCCCAAATGTAGCTTGGATAGAAGCACCTGATACTAATGCTGTGCTTGGCAAAGTAGCCGCCAGCTTTTATGAGCACCCAAGCCAAGAGCTTGAAGTGGTCGGCATTACAGGGACAAATGGAAAAACCACGGTGGCCACCTTATGCTATGATCTCTTCACCAAACTCGGATACCGCTGTGGACTTATCGGTACCGTCGAGGTTAGAATTGGCGATAGGGTAGAACCAGCTACGCATACTACTCCAGATGCTGTGGCGGTGCAACGCCGCCTGCGAGAGATGGCAGATGCAGGATGTGGCTACGTTTTTATGGAGGTAAGCTCGCATGCCTTGGTCCAAGGACGCGTTAATGGTTGTCACTTTGCTGGTGGTGTATTTACAAATATTTCTCACGATCATCTCGATTATCATGGTGATATGAAGAGTTATATAAATGCGAAAAAGCTACTTTTTGATGGCTTGCCAAAGACCGCCTTTGCACTTGTCAACCTTGACGATAAGCGGGGCAACGTAATGCTTCAAAATTGCAAGGCTGAACATCATACCTACGCCTTGCGTCAACTCGCAGATTATAAAGGTCGCATCTTAGATGATAGTCTTCGCGGACTTCATTTATTGGTAAATGAGATTGAAGTGCATACACGCTTGGCTGGATCTTTTAATGCCTATAATTTTTTGGCCGCTTTTGGTGTCGCTGTAGAATTAGAGCAAGATGAATCCGATGCTTTGTTGGCTTTGAGCAGTCTGAGAGGAGCAGCAGGAAGGTTGGAAGTTGTCGAAGTTCCTGCTCAAAAACTAACGGGCCTTGTCGATTATGCGCACACGCCAGATGCGCTCAAAAATGTACTCGAAACGCTTCAACCAATACGCAGACAAGGACATCAGCTCTTCACCGTTTTCGGATGTGGTGGTGATCGAGATCGCTCGAAGCGTCCGCTCATGGGAGAGATCGCAGCCAAGATGAGTGACTATGTCATCATTACTGATGATAATCCTCGAACAGAAGATGCGGCAACGATTCGTAGCGCAATTGAATTAGGGATTTCCCAAAATTTACGCGATCGAGTATTGCAAATACCAGATCGTCGACAAGCGATACGAACCGCTGTTCGTATGGCGCGAGATGAAGATGTTATTCTCGTCGCTGGGAAAGGACATGAAACCTATCAAGAAATTAACGGGGTCCGCTCGGACTTCGATGATCGTGCGGTGCTGCACGAGTATTTGTCTCCTTCGTGAGACGCACTATGAAACACTATGAAGCTGATTCGGGAGCATCCCCCGGCAGCACTTTGAAACCCTGTCCCGACGCCTAAACGCGTCGGGGCTTTTTGAAAACTACTTTACACTAAGTCACCGCCACGGTATGCTTTACGAGCTCTTCACATACCTAGACGCAAACACGTCTTTTCCTGGAGCAGGCTTGTTCCAGTTTCTCACGTTCCGTGCAGCAATGGCGGTAATTGTATCGATATTAGTCTCTGTAGGCATTGGCGGTTGGATGATTAAGAAGTTGAGGAATCTTCAAATTGGCGAGACTGTCCGCGACCTCGGCCTAGCAGGCCAAAAGCAAAAAGAAGGAACGCCTACCATGGGCGGCATCATTATCATCTTGGCAATTCTAGTTCCCGCATTGCTGTTTGCCAAACTTGATAATGTATACATCATTCTTATGATCGTTTCCACCATTTGGATGGGAATCATCGGTTTTATGGATGACTATATCAAGGTTTTTAAAAAGAATAAAGAAGGTCTTTCTGCAAAATCTAAAGTGCTAGGTCAAATAGGCCTTGGTCTGTTGGTAGGAGTGACCATGCTCCTTAGTGATGAAGTGGTGGTCCGCTATGATTTAGAGGAAGCCGAAGCTCAAGGATATGAGATTGTCCGAACGATCAGCGTTCCTACCAAAGACCCTGGAGTGGTTGCAGATTATGCCTACGTCAAACAGGCAATTACGACGGTCCCGTTTCTCAAGTCTAATTCGCTAGATTATGGAGCGATTGCTCAACTAGCGGGCGATAACTCTGATATACTTCTTTGGTTATTGTTTATTCCGTTGGTTATCGTTGTGGTAACCGCAGTCAGCAACGCCGCAAATTTGACAGATGGAATTGATGGATTGGCAGCAGGAGTGAGTGCCATTATTGGCTTGACGCTATTGGCCTTTGCATACGTAAGTGGTAATGCTGTAGCATCCAATTATCTCAATATTATGTATCTGCCAGGTACAGGTGAATTGGTGGTCTTCACCGCATGCCTTGTTGGTGCTTGTCTAGGGTTTCTTTGGTACAACGGACACCCTGCTCAGGTATTCATGGGCGATACGGGGTCGCTCGCATTGGGTGGAGTAATAGCGGCACTTGCCATTGCTCTACGGAAAGAATTACTTATTCCATTGATGTGCGGCATCTTCTTAATTGAAAATCTATCAGTAATGATCCAGGTGGGTTACTTTAAGTATACCCGAAAAAAGTATGGCGAAGGGAAACGTGTATTCCTCATGGCTCCTTTGCATCACCATTACCAGCGGAAGGGAATGCATGAATCTAAGATTGTAATTCGCTTCTGGCTCGTTGCTATTTTCTTCGCTGTTCTTTCAGTGGTAACCCTCAAAATCCGTTAATGTCAAAGCGTCTGCTTGTACTTGGTGGGGGTGAGAGTGGGAGAGGCGTTGCGCTTCTTGCCAAGGCCAATGGCTATGCAGTTTTCGTAAGTGATGCAGCTCAGTTGTCAGAAGATGCGGTGGCTGAATTGACCAAGCACAAGATTGGATTTGAGCAAGGTGGCCACGGTGCCAACATTCTGGAAGGGGTAGATGTCATCGTGAAGAGCCCCGGTATTCCATGGGGTGTTCCACTAGTAGCTTCCGCCAAAACCAAAGGCATTCGCGTCGTTGGCGAGATGGAGTTTTGTGCTCCTTATCGCAAAGGCAAAGTGATTGGTATCACTGGGAGTAATGGAAAAACAACAACGACATTATTACTAGGGCACTTATTAAAAACAGCAGGTATAAATGTCGCTGTTGGCGGCAACGTTGGCGTAAGTTATGCGCGTTTGCTTGTTGATCAAGCTGATGCCGACTGGTTTGTACTTGAACTAAGTTCTTATCAGCTTGAAGATATTGAAGCGTTTCATGTAGAAATCGGGATGGTACTGAATCTATCGCCAGATCACTTGGATCGCTATAACAACAGTTTCGATGCATATGCTGCGGCGAAGTATAACCTAAGAAAAACGCAAGTCGTTGGTTCAACTTGGCTGCAAGCAGGCGATAAGCTTTCGCTAAAACATGTTGCCAAACTTCCGACTTCTGAGCTTGCAAACGTTCGTCAGGTTGCGATGCCTGCATCCTATGAAAGTGGACAAGCGGTCACCCCAACACAAGGATATTCTCTTGCAGATACTTCGCTTGCAGGGCCACACAATGCAGCAAACGCAAGCTTCGCGCTTACCGCAGCCGAGCTTGCAGGTGTTGCGCCAAAGGTTTTAGCGAAAGCGCTTTTGACTTTTGAAAATGCCCCGCACCGACTTGAGCGTATAGGTTTTGTCAAAGGGGTAGAGTACGTCAACGATTCCAAGGCGACTAACTTAGATGCTGTCGATAAAGCTTTGCGTTCTTTCAGCAAGCCAATCGTTTGGATCGTAGGAGGAACCGATAAAGGCAACGATTATAACATGTTGATGCCGCTTGTGAAAGCACATGTAAAAGGTGTTATTGCTCTTGGACTTGATAACACCAAAATAGAAAATGCCTTCTCTTTTTATGGAGATCGATTTAAGAATACTTCGAGTTTAGACAAAGCAATTGAAGAAGCATGCACAATAGCTGAGCCAGATGATGTAGTTTTGTTGTCACCGGCCTGTGCGAGCTTCGATTTATTTAAAAATTATATCGACCGCGGAGATCAGTTTCGGGCAGCGGTCAAGGCTATGCCCGATTTTCGAGAAACACTACAACACACCCTATGAACGCTTCCCCTCTACGCAGCTTGCGTGGCGATACGACCATTTGGTTCATTTTCTTCGTCTTAATTATTTTCTCAATGCTTGCTGTTTATTCAGCAAGTGCGAGTCTGTCTGTTCGCATGGATGGAGGCCAGTACGAAATTACATTGGCGAAGCATGCGGTACATGTCTTGTTAGGAATCGCCTTGGCATATGGTGCATATCGTACACCACACTATCGCTTCAAATCACTCGCTCCTTGGTTACTTGGAGGGAGTATTGTGTTGCTTATTTACACCATTTTATATGGAGTAGAATTGAGTCACGCACGCCGTTGGCTTGAACTGCCGTTTACGAGCATTCGTTTTCAAACTTCTGATTTTGCAAAGATCGGCCTGATCGTCTACCTCGCCCGAGCCGTCAGTGCCTATCAAGATCGACTCAAGGAAGGAAAGGGACTTTTTTGGCCAATTATTGCACCGGTATTAATTGTCTGTGGCTTGATCGCTCCATCTGATTTGTCGACAGCAATGATGCTTTTTGCTACCTGCGTAGTGATGTTATTTATTGGTCGACTACCAATGAAATATATTGGCTATGCAATTATCGCAGGCATAGTAGTTTTTGCGATGCTGATCGTGATCGGAACCATAGCTCCCGACATGGTCCGTCTCGAAACATGGATTTCTCGCCTGACTACGTTTTACAATGGTTCTGAAGCAGACCAAGTAGTTCGATCCAAGATTGCGATTGCCACAGGCGGCGTATTCGGAGAAGGGGCCGGTATGAGTGTGCAACGGAGTTTTATTCCAACAAGTCACGCCGATTTTATTTACCCAGTGATCGTTGAAGAGTATGGTCTTGTCGGTTCGTTCGTTGTAATTGGACTATACCTCTGGTTATTTATCAGAAGCTGCCGCCTCCTAACCAAGTCAACCAAATTGTTTGGAGCCATCATGGCCATTGGATTGAGTTTACTTATCGTCATGCAGGCGCTGGCCAATATTGCTGTAGCTGTCAACTTGTTCCCGGTAACTGGACTCACCTTGCCGATCATTTCAAGAGGAGGTACATCGCTTGTATTCTCTTGTATCGCCTTTGGAATTATCCTCAGCGTAAGCAAGGTGATTGAAGAAAAGGGAAAACTCAAGAAAGCTAAGCCTGTGCGGGCAAAAGCAGTTTAAGCATACATCTCCTATGGCCGCATTACGGATTTTACTTTCTGGAGGAGGTACGGGTGGACATATCTATCCTGCCTTGGCGATAGCTGCGGCCTTGAAGGAGCTTGTGCCAGATAGTGAATTTTTATTCGTCGGTGCAGAAGGTAAAATGGAGATGCGGCGAATTCCAGAGGCGGGATATAAAATTGTAGGCCTGCCTGTAGCTGGGTTTCATAGAAGTCTGGATAAGAGAAATTTTGCTTTTCCTTTTAAGCTCGTTCGAAGTCTTGGAAAGGCGCGCAAAACGGTCAAATATTTCAATCCTGATGTAGCCATCGGTACGGGCGGATATGCGAGTGGCCCCGCGCTTGCTGCTGCCTATACCTTGGGAGTTCCTGTTTTTTTACAGGAGCAAAATGCTCTGGCCGGAGTGACCAATCGATTACTAGGTAAGATTGCCAAATCTGTCTTTGTTGCTTATCCCGAAGCCATTACGTATTTCGCTTCCGCTAAAACCATACACACCGGTAACCCGCTGCGAAAATCGCTTAGCGCTGATAGTTTAACAAGTAAAGAGAAGGGACGCGTGCATTTCGGACTAGATCCTAACAAGCCGACGTTATTAAGTTTTGGCGGAAGCTTGGGAGCAAGAAAAATGAATGACGCTTTCGTAGAGATGCACGCGTTTTGGAAAGCACATCAAGAATTACAAGTCATCTGGCAAACAGGAGAGGGCTACTTCGCTCGTTTTAGCGAAAGCGAAACAGCTAAACTTCCAAACGTGAAATGCGTCCCGTACCTCGAACGCATGGACCTCGCCTACGCAGCAGCAGATCTCGTCGCATGTCGAGCAGGAGCGCTATCAATTTCTGAATTGCAGTTATTGGGAAAGCCAAGTCTACTCATTCCGAGTCCAAATGTATCGGGAGATCATCAAACAGCCAATGCGAAAGCTGTGGAACGAACTGGTGCGGCGGTGCTTATTCCAGATAACCAACAGGTAGAAAAATTAAGTGCTACGCTCTCACAATTATTAGGTGACAGTCAAGCCCTCGCGCAAATGGCAAAAGCAGCTTCAGATACTGCGAAACCAGCGGCCGCTCAACACATCGCTCAACACATTCTAGAATATGTCAGTCGCTAAGCTTAAGCATGTCTACTTCGTCGGAATTGGCGGTATTGGAATGAGTGCACTCGCTCGTTACTACAATGCACGGGGAGTGAAAGTGAGTGGTTACGATCTACGTGAAAGCACTTTGACCAAAGCACTAGTCGCCGAAGGAATAGATGTGCACTACGAAGATCTTCCCGAGCGCATTCCTGCCGATATCGATTTGGCGATTTACACTCCCGCAGTCCCAAAGGATTTTGGAGAGCTCGTCGCTTTGGAGAAAAGTCCAGTTCCCTTAGTAAAACGAGCACAAGCTTTAGGTCTTATTTCTCAAGGACATAAAACACTCGGTGTTGCCGGTACTCATGGCAAAACCACCACCAGTACAATGGCGGCTTATTTGATGCGAGAACTAGATACAGACGCTGTTGCTTTTCTCGGAGGAATAAGTACGAATTATAAGACCAATTACCTCGCAGGAAAAGGAGAATGGCTGGTCGTTGAAGCAGACGAATACGACCGCAGTTTTTTGAGCTTGGAACCTGATGTCGCAATTATCAGTTACATCGAAGCCGACCACTTAGATATCTATGGGGAGGAAAGTGCATTCGAAGATTCATTTAGACAATTCATTGGCAAGGTTGACCCAGCTGGAGTAGTCATTACCAAACCGAGCATCGCTGAAAAATTAGCAAGCAGCTTGAAAAAGGTCTCGGTAGTTACCTACGGTTGTAACGATGCATCGGCGGCTTGGAATGCTGATCAATTATGCGTAGTTGATGGTGCTTTTGAATTCAGGTTAACCTGTCCACTTGGCGTATTTGAGCACATCCGTTTGATGATGCCTGGAGCGCATAATGTTGAAAATGCCGTAGCGGCACTCGCAGCTGTTTCTGCGACTGGTGCGTCATTGGAAATGGCGATAGAAAAGCTAAGTGGCTTTCTAGGAGTCGCGCGGAGATTTGAGCGTCTTGGTAAAATTGGACGTGCGGTCGCTATAAGTGACTATGCACACCATCCAACGGAAGTTGCGGCTAGTATTCGGGCGGCAAAAGAGCTTTTTGAGGGATACCGAGTTATAGGTATTTTTCAACCACACTTGTTTAGTCGAACACGTGATTTTGCTGATGAATTTGCCCGTGCGCTCAGTGATTTAGGGGAAGTTGTGCTGTTGGAGATTTACCCTGCTCGGGAACAGCCAATTGAAGGGGTAACACCCATGATAATTTTTTCTAATATTTCTGTGGAGAAAAAGTATCTTGCGGCCAGTTCGGAAGCACCAGCACTTTTGAAAGTTCTTGACGGAGACGTTTTACTTTTCATGGGCGCAGGTGATATTGACGGATTGGCAAGAAGTCTGGTTTCGGCCAAATGATTGTCTGAGGAACTATAAAACACTATGAAACAAACACTACAGCCTGCCAGGCTGTGGAGCCGCATACTTGTCGGCTTCCTGGTAGCATCATTTACGTTAGCAGCATATGCGGGAATAACCCGTCTAGGCAGCCGTATTGTAGATGTCGTAGTCGATATCCAGCCGACACCTACCGGCAGTTTTCTAATAGAAGGTTCTGATATTAAGAAGCGTTTGGACGCAGGTGTCAGCGGTGCTTTGATCGGGCAACCTATTGACAAACTTGAACTATCCGAATTAGAGGACTTTGTACGTGAAGATCCTTTTGTTGCTGAAGCGAATATTTATACAGGGTTTGACGGCATACTAAATGTACGTATTATTCAGCGCGAACCGATCCTTCGCATTCATCACCGAACAGGAAACGACTACTATCTCGGACCGAATGGGGAGATTCTTCCACTCAGTAAGCACGATAATGTAAGGGTTCCCGTCATGACAGGCGATGTACCTTCGTTCAAAGAAGCAATTGCAGATACAGCAACGCTCGAGGTATTTGTTTTGGCGAAAGCCTTGCAAGAAGACGAATTGTTTAGCGCACTAATTGAGCAAATAGATTACCGAAGAGGGGAGTATGTCTTGGTTCCTAAACTTGGAACTTCAGATGTCACACTGGGCGATCTAAGTGATCTAGAAAACAAACTATATAAGTATAAAGCTTATATGCAGGGCGTGGTGCCTGAAATGGGCTGGGATGCCTACAACAACATTGACTTGCGGTACGGCGACCAAGTCATTGGAACAGCAAATGCCAAGCGCCGGACCAGAGCGTGAACTTTTTGAGAAACTGAGTCAGTAAGCACTGTAAACACTTTAAGATGAAATGGGAAGAAACTGAAAAAACAGACTTTGTTGTTGCCCTTGATATAGGCACGACGAAAGTTTGTGCGATTGTAGGTCGGCGTAATGATCTAAAACAGGTTGAAATTTTAGGCTTTGGTAGAGTTGCTGGAGATGGAGTTCAGCGAGGTGTTGTTACCAACATTGACAAAACCGTTAAGGCAATTGAAGAGGCTGTACAAAAGGCCGAACGTCAAATTGGCAAGTCAATCGACCGAGTAAATGTTGGTATCGCAGGGCAGCATATTGCTAGCCGTCAGAACCACGGGATGATTACCCGCGAAGATGATATCGCGGAGATCACTCAGCTTGATATTGACGAGCTTATCACGTCGATGCGTAAGCTTCCGCTAAAACCAGGGGAAGAGATCCTTCACATCATTCCGCAAGATTTTGCAGTAGATGATGAGTGGGGTATTACCGAGCCAATCGGTATGTGCGGAACTCGGCTTGGTGCGAACTTCCACATCATTACCTGCCAAAAACTTGCTTCGAAGAACATCATGAGATGTGTCGAAAAAGCAAACCTTAAGGTTACTGGGCTGACGCTCGAACCAATTGCTTCTTCTGCGAGTGTGCTCACCGAAGCAGACCGTCGGGAAGGCGTCGTCCTCGTAGACATTGGAGGTGGAACAACAGACATTACAATCTTTGCTGATGGCGTTATAAGTCACACATGTGTGCTTCCTTTTGGAGGCGACGTAATCACAAGTGATGTCCGTCAAGTATTCCAAATCACTCCTGCAGATGCAGAAGATTTGAAGACCAAGTTTGGCAATGCACTTGCAAGCGAAGCTGCCTCCAACCGCTATATCCGTATAGCAAATCGCCGAGGACAGCAGCATACAGAAATCAGCGAAGCACATCTTGCGGAAGTAATCGAAGTACGCATGGAAGAAATTCTTCGCTACATCGATTTCCAAATAAGCCTATCAAATGTTCGTGATCGCCTCCAAGGTGGAATCGTACTTACAGGTGGAGGAAGTTTATTGAAGAATATTGATAAACTCACTGAATTCTTCACTGGAATTCCAACACGCATTGGTTTGCCAGTTGAGCACCTTGCGCAAGGATATGATTCAGAATTAAGCAGTCCAATCTTTGCGACTTCTATCGGACTGTTGATCGGAGGAATTGACACAGCAGAGCGTATTTCCTTGAATCCAAACCTGGCTCAGGAAATGGAGCGAGAAGACACAAAGGCAGAAAGTGATCTTCTTGCAAGCGGCCCGAGTGCGCTTGAAAAAGCATCTTCTTCTTCCGTGAACGGCCATGGAGAAGTAACCTCAGCGAAAGAACCTGTTCAAGGATTTTTCTCAAGGGCGCAATCCAAAATCGTGACCAATCTCAAGACTTGGTTTGAAGCAGACGAAGATCCTGATATGGTCTAATGTTTTAGACCTAACCAACTCTCTCACTGGCCCGTCCAGCATTCTTTTACTTTACTCTCGATTTTATCGAGAATCAATTATAGCTCATGATCTTTGATCTCGCACGTCGCAAGCACAACGGTACCATCATAAAAGTCCTCGGAGTCGGAGGCGGTGGATCCAATGCCGTTACACACATGTTTAAGCAAAACATCGTAGGTGTCGACTTCGCCATTTGTAACACAGATGCTCAAGCACTCGAATTGAGTCCTGTTCCAACTAAAATTCACCTTGGTCCAGAACTTACCCGCGGACGCGGAGCAGGTTCGAAACCAGAAGTCGGACGCGGCGCCGGTGAAGAGTCTATTGGTGAAATTCAGAATTTCCTCAATGACGATTGCCAGATGCTTTTCGTTACCGCAGGAATGGGTGGCGGAACCGGTACAGGTGCCGCTCCAATTGTTGCTAAAGCTGCAAAAGACCTCGATATCCTCACCGTAGGTATCGTTACTCTTCCATTCGCCTTCGAAGGCCGTACGCGCATTCGCAACGGTATCGAAGGACTCATGGAACTTAGAAAGCACGTAGATGCGCTCGTAGTTGTGAGCAACGACAAGCTGCGTCTCATTCACGCAGACATGCCGATGAAGCAAGCGTTCGCACAAGCTGATAATGTATTGACTACAGCCGCTCGTGGAATCGCAGAAATAATTACACGTCCAGGTTACGTCAATGTTGACTTCGAGGATGTGAACACTGTCCTTCGTGGGTCAGGTGTTGCTATCATGGGAATCGGATACGCTGATGGAGATGGTCGTGCAGAATCTGCAGTGGATCAAGCACTCAGCTCACCTCTCCTCGAGGATAACAACATCAGTGGAGCGCAGAATATTTTGCTCAACATCTGCTCAGGTGCGAGCGATGTAACCATGGACGAGATCGATAAGATCACTCAATTCGTGCAGGAAGAAGCTGGGATGGACGCGAACCTCATTTGGGGTACTTGTTTCGACGAAACCTTGGAAGACGGCATCAGCGTCACTGTCATCGCAACTGGTTTCCAAGATTCAGCTATCCAAGCTATTTCTGGTGATAGTCGCCCAAGCAAGCAGGTTGTTGACCTCAAGCAGGTTCCTCAGCAAGCAAAGCGCACCGTACGTCCGCAACAGCAGCAGCAAGCACAAGATTCAAACCATTACGAGTTTGATAGCCTTTCTCCTAAAGTTGATCAGTACAATAAGTCTGTTCAATACCGGGAAGATATCATGAATGAGTATCGCGCTCAGCAGCAACAGCCGCGTTCGAACTCTTCAGAGCCATACGCGCCACTTAACCAGAATCAAGGTGAGCCTGTCCCACCAAGTGATCCGAATGGTTTGGCAAGTCTAGAGCGCGAACCAGCATACCTCCGTCACCGTCGCATGCGCAATCAGCAGCATAACCCGAACGACAGACCTACACAGCAGCCGTCACGTACGGTTGTAGACCAGAACGGAGAGCCACGACTAGGCGGTGAAAGCCCTTGGTTGTACGACAAAGCAGATTAACTATTGGGGAGGAAATAGTCTAACCCCCAACAGTCTTCAAGATTTAGTTTCTCATTTTCATCCATCGAATGGCCGGCTCCCACGGGGAGTGCGGCCATTTTTTTGGACCCGTATTTTCAATCCTATAGTTCACGCTGACCTTGTTCAAATTAGTCGCTCTCGAAAGGTTGATGCCCTCGATGCTATTCTATAAATACCGAAAGCAGGGCTTGGCGAATTTTATAGTCGTAGAAATCGTGAGATATATCTGTAGAGGCGCCTTCAATTAAGTAGGTCTTGTCCTTCTGTTCAATAGCGAGTACGTAGCCAAAGACAGCATTTTCATCATCATGTACTTTGGCGAAAAACGCGTTAGGGTTTTCACCATATTGCACCGTACTCAGCTCAGATAGTGATAAATCGTTCTCCTCAAGGGACGCAGGTGAGTAAGCAGACTTCACCGTTGATAAGGTTTCCTGGACAACCTGTAGACTCAAGGAACTTGCTAGGTTTTCAGTTTCAAAACTGGCTGCGTATCCATTGTCAGCTTCCACTTTCTGATAATCCAAGGGGATGAGCATGCTAACGCCTTCGCCTATTGTTTGCTTGGAAATGGTAAGCTTCGGTACGATTTCAATGTGATTAACCTGAGGCACAGTACAGTTAGAGGTCATCAAAAGGATTGAGATGAGCAGGCTAAATGTGAGTACAACTTGAGATCTGACCATGACGTTCGAGCGATTTATGAATATGCTACAAGAAGTGTAGGGGAACGCATTTGGTTGTGAGATGGCCACCCCAAATACTAAGCAATCTCAGGACATATGCTACTGTTGCTGAATCAAATGATGATTTAGTAACACTAATCGGAATGTTAATTCCTCATAAGCAACTTAGAATAAGGTACCTTTGCGCGCGTTTTGCAAAACTCGCCGCTCATTTGAAGCGGCATCATAAGGTTTTTGCTTGCTTTCCGTCAGTACTGCGGGAGCGTGAGCTGAAACCGTCCTCAATGTCTATCCATGACACCTATTCGTAACGTTGCGATCATCGCCCACGTCGACCACGGAAAAACAACCCTCGTCGATAAGCTACTTCACGCTGGAAACCTATTCCACGAGCGAGAGAAGCCTGCTGAACTCATGCTTGACAACAATGATCTCGAGCGTGAGCGCGGAATCACTATCCTTTCGAAGAACGTAAGTATCCGCTACAAAGACCACAAGATCAACTTGATTGATACTCCTGGTCACTCGGATTTTGGAGGAGAGGTTGAGCGTGTACTCAACATGGCTGATGGCGTACTTCTGCTTGTTGATGCTTTCGAGGGACCGATGCCACAAACGCGCTTCGTTCTTTCAAAAAGTCTCGAACTTGGGCTGAAGCCGATCGTCGTTGTCAACAAAGTGGATAAGCCAAACTGTAAGCCCGATGAGGCATATGAGGCGGTTTTCGACCTCATGTTTGCACTTGAAGCAACAGAGGAGCAGCTTGACTTTCCTGTCGTTTACGGTTCTGCAAAGAACGGATGGATGGGGCCAGACTGGGCAACAGAGACTGAAGACGTGACGTATGCACTCGACATGATTATCGAGCACGTTCCGCCACCAAAGGTTGAGCTTGAGGGCGATATCCAGATGATGATCACTTCGCTTGCATACAGCAATTTTACAGGACGAATGGCTTCAGGTCGCCTCAACCGTGGTGTTCTCAAGCCTAACATGCCTATCGGTCTTGTGAACCGTGAAGGTGTTTTGACAAAGCAGCGCACCAAGAAAATTTTCGTCTACGAAGGTCTTGGTCGCGTTGAAGTAGACGAAGTACAACCAGGTGACATCTGTGCAATCTCTGGTATCGACGGGTTCGAGATTGGAGATACAGTTACTCACCCAGAGCGTCCAGATCCATTGACACCAATCGCTGTTGATGAGCCTACGATGTCTATGACCTTTGCGATTAACGATTCTCCATTCTTCGGCCAGTCAGGTAAGTTCGTTACCTCTCGTCACCTCAAGGAGCGTTTGGAGAAGGAAATTGAGCAGAACCTTGCACTTAAGGTGATGCCAACAGATAGAGCCGAGGCATTCCAAGTGTTCGGACGTGGAGTACTTCACCTCAGTGTACTTATCGAGACGATGCGTCGCGAGGGCTATGAGGTGCAAATCGGACAACCTCAAGTAATTGTCAAAGAAGTCGACGGTAAGCGTCACGAGCCGATGGAGGACCTCTACATCAATGTCCCAGACGAGTATAGTGGAGCAGTTATCAATGCTGTGACTCAGCGTAAAGGCACCATGACCAATATGGAAGCTAAGCCCGAGCGTACCTTCCTAGAGTTCTCTATTCCATCGCGTGGAATCATTGGACTTCGTACACAGCTCATTACACAAACTGCAGGTGAGTTAATAATGACACACCGTTTCCGTGAGTTTGCTCCTTGGGTGGGTGACATTCCAAAGCGTATCAACGGTTCGATGATCTCTAACGAGAAGGGTAAGGCAATTCCTTACTCACTCAACTCTTTGCAAGAGCGTGGCATCCTCATGGTTCTTCCAAACGAGGAGATTTACGAAGGTCAAGTAGTTGGTGAAAATGCTCGCCCAGGCGACATGGTTGTCAACCTCACCAAGGCGAAAAAGCAGTCCAACGTCCGCTCTTCTGGTGCGGATGACAAGATCAAGATCACGCCACCACGTCAATTCACGTTGGAAGAAGCGCTAGAGTACATCCAAGGTGATGAGTACGTAGAGGTAACTCCCGATGCAATGCGCATCCGTAAGATCGTTCTCAGCGAAAGTGAGCGTAAGCGTAACCGCAACCCGGCACTCGCTGGTATGAAGATTTAAGAACAGCTGTCGCAAACAGAGAAGACCAGGCTCCTTGTGGGGTCTGGTCTTTTTTTTTGAAGATATCAGTATATGGATTTCGGACCGCTTCGCAGTCGAGTATTTGACGGAAAGACCATCCAAAACCCAACTTGAAGATTTTATTTTCCGACATCCGACATCCGACATCCGACATCCGACATCCGACATCCGACATCCGACATCCGACATCCGATCCCTTGCGCAGCCCCGCTAGTCGAGTGGGTCAAGACACGAGGACCCACGCGCTCCGCGCGGGGCATCCGACATCCAAAAAAAGCCCCATCAACTTCCGTCAACAGGGCTCATACGACTATGCTAAAAAACAACGCAGTGTGCAGTTGAAATCAACCGCCTACAGCGCGTTACCTCTTTATTTGCACATATCCGCTTTTAGTTTCTAATCCTTTGATCGTAAGCACATAGTAATACGTGCCATCAAGAATTGGAGTGCCCTTATAGGTGCCATCCCAATCATTGTTGTAAGAATCTTTTGTGTATACCTGGTGTCCGTGCTGATTGAAAATGACCAGGTTATTAGCTGGGTAATTTTCGATTCCAATAACGGTGAAATGATCATTGACACCGTCTTGATTCGGGCTGAAGCCATTGAAAACCATGAGCTCTTCACAGGTTACTTGGAACACGATTGAAGCCGTGTCACACCCTCCAGGATTGCAAACCTCGTACAACAGTCTCTCTTCGCCACACCAGTCCTTAGGAGCCGTGTAGTGTAAGCGATTCATTGCATCAATACGCGCCTTGCCTTTTATCGAGGACTTGAGCGTAAGCGAACTAACCTCTCCAATGACTTGATCATTGCTAAGAATGTTAAACAAGCGCTGTCCATTGTAGGCAACCGCGTAAAGATCTTTAGCAGCTGTTGGAGGCTTAACGTCCTCACGATTGACGATTTCAAAACGCAACTGATAACGGTCGCAATTTCCCGTTGGTAAGTGGCATAAGTCAATGAGTAGCGACGCTTCCCCATCAATAAGCGTGGTGAAGTTGACTCTTGGTCCCTCTAATGATCGTATCTCTAGTAGACCCGCGAGGTTGTCCTCAAGAATGGTGACCTCATACTGGTCCGCTCTTCCTGAAAAGGGTAGGGTATGTGTTGCATCAATCCCTCTAATCGCTGTAATACTTCTCTCTCTTACTTCTGCACAGATAACTTCTACGCTCGTCGTATCGACACATTCTGCCTGACGATAGGTGAGCTTGTGCTTACCAGGCATGAGGACGATGGTCGACTGCGAAGAGACTACCTCGGGAATTGGGTTGCTAAATCCTTCCTGACCAGTTGACGCATGAATAACTTTCAATTCGGCGTAGCGAGCATTTGGATGACCGATTACAACCGATCGACTTTCATCTAATTTCCAGTCGCCCGCAGGTTGTTCAAATCGCATGAAGTTTACCAAGCTATCGACAGAATTTGTACGATAGCGATACGCTCCTGGAGATACAACCCAGATAACTTCATAGGCGCCGTCTTTAGCCATTAGGTCGGCCACTTCATAACTTACCATAGTGTCTGATGCGCAGCTGAAATAGTTGACGGGGCTTGAATTTACTAAGACTAGACCGTCGGTCGCTACTGCAAAAGGTAAACACAGTTCTGTCCCATTTTCGCAATCGGTCGCATCGATCTCAGTTGTAAGTCCTTTGAAAACTTCTGTATTACATCCTTCATCAGAATTAGGCAAAGCCAGTGTAATCTGTTGAGATGCGCTACTGCTATTTCCTGCTTCATCTGTTGCGCTCCAAGTGCGTATGACGCGTTCAAAGCTCGATGTTGAACTTAATTCTTCTACGAGTTGGACCTCAAGGTTTCGACTGCAATTATCGATGGCATAGACAGGTGCGGGAGATGGAATAGTGCGACCTACTGGTAGTGATAGGTCTTCTGGAACATCTTGTAAAATAGGTGCAGTATTGTCTTGGATTTTGATGTTGATGGAAAGCTGGGCGGTATTTCCACAAGGATCGGTACCAAGAAAATTGCACGTCATTACCGAGAGGTATCCTGCTGCAATGGGATCTGTTGGAATGTTAACGCTTTCGCTAAAACCAATATTGATATCACCTCCACATCCACCTGTGGCAATAACATCACTTTCACTCAACAATGGCAATGCACTGCATTCAAAAGTAACGGTATCTCCGCTTGAGAAGTCAGAGAAAAGCGCTGGAGCGAATTCAAGAATTAGAGAGTCAGCCGATGCGAATACTGAGCTAGCAGGTAGGAGAAATGCACAAGCAATAATCGCTTGAAGGCCTCTTTTAGAGTAGAATGATTTCATGTTTGTTTCTTAGCGGTCGTGTATAGCGAAGCACTCCGAAGAGCAGTTCATCCGTTTTTCAGGACACCGCAAAGATTCAGGCAAAAGCAGCCCTAATGCCACCCTCTAACCCTATCTGGTTAGCTGGATTGATGAGGTTTCAATAACTTGAAATCCTGTGTAAGTTACTGTAAAGCAGTTGGTTATGTCAAGAGTATTTGTTTTGACACATGCAACCAGAAGTGGGTGTTCAGCTTGCGCCAAAACCTTCATATCGTCCACTTAAAACAAGCTATCGCCCCTAAGCCGAGCTTTTCGACCAAACATCGAAAGAGTTTTTCGCAGCTTATCTATCGGCCAAAACTGCGCTCATTCGCAGGTGATTTGCAGCGAATACCGAGCAAGAATCTACTCTTCTGTGATTGTTAACCATGTTTTGGCGGAAGCTGAACCGCGTTTCACTTGCAAATGATACCTCGCTGGCACTAAGTAAAACATCCCGTTATCAGCAGGCTCTTTGGTATCGTCCATACGCTTGGCAGCCTGCTCTGTAATACTGAGTGAGTACGGAATATAATTGAGGCCTCGCTGCGCATCGAAAGAAAATGATTGCATTGTCTTCCCTGAAGAATCCTGTACGGTAAGTTCAAGCATTCCCGCGTCTGCGGTGAAAACTGGAAGATGGAGGAGTGGGGTATCAACAGGATTCCAACGGCTTCGACTATTCCCCCAAGATTGTTTCCACTTGGTCTCAGCAGGTTGATACGCATAAAGCTTTTTTTGACCCACAGAATCAGGTAGTGAGCGCAAATGGCTAAGGTCTCCTATGAAAATGCTGCGACCGTGCGTACCCACCACTAAATCTTGCTCACGTTCCTGTATAACTAAATCATGAACAGGCACAAGCGGCAGGTTTCCTAGCTTGCTCCAAGATGCCCCTCGATTGTAAGAATAAAACATCCCCATGTCTGTTGCTACATACAACAAGTCTGGTTGGACTTTGTCTTCGAGAATATCATTAATGGCTCCGGCAGGTAGTCCATTGGAGATTGATTTCCAGGAGTCGCCACCATTTTCGCTCACAAAGAGATAAGGAGTGAAATCATCATTGCGGTAGTTATTCAAACTCACATACACGCGGTCGAGTGTATGCTTACTCGCTTGGACGCGCGTCACCCATTTGTCTTGCGGAAGTCCTTCAGTAATCTCCGTCCAGGTGTATCCACCATCGCGTGTAACATGAACAAGGCCATCGTCAGTACCTACATACAGATAGCCAAAACGCAAGGGGCTTTCATCTAACGTTGAAATCGTACCAAATGGCACGTCTCCTCTACGACCGCCTTTAGTTAAGTCTTCACTCGATATGTCGTAATTTTCACCTTTATTTAATGAACGGTGAAATTTATTTGATCCGATATAAAAGACATCTGGTTGGTGTATGCTGAGATGAACGGGCGTTTGCCAATTGAACCTCAGCGGTCTTTCTCCTAATTTATGTTGAGGTTTCACACGTGTACGTGAACCATCAGGATCTAAGCGAGCATAGTTTCCAAATTGCAATCCAGTGTACACCGTCTTGTTGTCGCGCGGATCAATTTCGACTTGCATGCCATCACCTCCATAAATATGCTTGTAGGAAGTGTTGCCATACATTTCCCAACCTGGACCTGCTTTGAAAGTACTTGGACCTTTCCAAACGCCATTGTCTTGAGTACCACCATACACGTTGTAAGGCTTAGCATTGTCTACGTTGACAGCGTAAAATTGTGCTGCCGGCGGACTCACCACTCGGTTGTAGGTTTCGCCGTAATCATATGAAATATTAACTCCTCCATCGTTGCCTAAAATGACGTGCCCGCACTCCTGCGGATTTATCCAAATGGCGTGATGGTCCGCATGCATGTTCGCTTCATTGATACTCTTCCACGTTTTGCCGCCATCATCGCTTCGTATTGCAGAGACACCGAAAATGTAAATTTCATCTGGGTTCAATGGATGCGATCCGATCTGGCCGAAATAGTATCCGTAGCTATAATAGAGGTCGTCGATATAGTCCGTATTGGTTTTTGTCCAAGTTACTCCGCCATTGTCCGAGCGATATACCTCTGCTCCGACTACAGGTGTATTAAAAAGTAGGGAATTCGCGTCAGTCAGGTATTCTTCAAGAAGTTTTGGCGAAAGCCTATTTGCTTTTATCTCTGTTTTAATACTGTCAAACGGATATCTCTTCAAAGGGAATCCAAGTGATGTAAGTTGTTGTTTGAGTTGTTTTTCATCTCTAGAGACAAAGTCACTTGTACTCATTTTTCCGAGGTCCGTAAGTGTCAATTTATCTTTGTCCTCCTTGGTTTCAGGACGGCGATTTTGATTGTCAACGACTGCAAATAAGGTGGTTTTTCCATCCTTACTCGAGGCGCTTAGGCCAATTCTACCCGTTCCTTCACCTGTTAAGAACCCTGAAGATTTGGTGCTTACTCGCTGCCAGGTCTTCCCTTCATCACTACTCTTATAAATGGCAGACTCAGGTCCACTCTCCCTGAAATTCCAAGCGCGGCGATCACGTTGCCACGTACTAGCATAGAAAGTTTTTGAATCATTTGGATCACTGATGAGGTCAATCGCACCAACATCTTCCGTAGTTGCCAATACAGCATTCCAGGTTTTTCCGTAATCCGTGGTTCGAAAAAGCCCTCGCTCACCACCTTTCGTATACAATGCACCTAGGGCCGCAACGATGACCGTATTCTCATCGTTTTCAGAGAACACAATGCGACCAATGTGTTGCGTATTTTTAAGACCGGTGTTTGTCCAAGTTTTGCCCCAATCGGTAGAGAGGTAGACGCCGTCTCCTGCATAGCTCGAACGGCTTGAATTATTCTCGCCTGTGCCTACCCATATATGCTTGCGCGTCCAATCGACTGCAACGTCACCTATGATTCCTGTGCTTTGCTGTGCAAATAATTCAGTGAAGCTTCTGCCGTTATTTTTTGTCTCCCAAAGTCCGCTCGTAGCAAAGGCGACAATGAAATTTGTTGGGTTCTCAGGATTGACATCTAGGTCAACCACACGACCGCTGAAAATGTCAGGTCCGACATTTTTGAATGGGATTCCCTGCGCTATATCTGCTAAAGGAAATCCTGTAGATATGGTTTGAGCCTGCGCAGCATTTAGTACCCAAGACGAAAGAAGCGCAAAACAAATGGAGATTATTACCGATTTCTGGTCCATTTCTGCAAGTTGGCGAATCGTAGCCAAATTCCCCAATTTTTACTCCAATTGGCGTGTCATTTGCGGCATCAAGGTGGTCTCCTACAGTGACTCCATAATATATGAAACTAACAAAAAATACTACACTTCTTCTCACAAGCACGCTCCTAGTGTTTGCTTCTTGTGAGAAAGATGCTGATCAATTAGACGCAGCACTTGAGGAGGGTTACTTGCAGGTTGAAATACTGCTCAATCCTTCAATTCATCCTTATGCTGAGACCGTCGGCCTGAACGTAGAAGCTTCACGAGTTGGTGATGTATCGCGAGTTGAACTTGTTACTTCTGAGCCCATGATATTCGACGAATTAGTGGAACCTACCGCAAAACAACTCGGTACGCGTGCGGTGCTAACTCCAGGAGGCTATGCTAACTCGGAGTTTGACTTTGTGTCCGCCGGTCAAGAGAGTTCCTTTATTTTAACTGCCTCGGGCAATACCGATTTATTAGACGCTGGTTCAAATACTGTCGCTACCATTCGTGCAGTCGGGAATTTTCTGATTGCCGATGGTATCACCACCAAGCGTGTCTTATTTCTCGATATGAATAAGCTCGTAAACGTTGAAAAGGACGGCTCTATAGACTTCTCCTTTCGGGGAAACCTCAGTGCCGAGCAAGCTTTTCAACTCTTAGACCCTAAAGAAGTAGGAAGCATCACAGGATCAATAACTCGCACGACCTCGACTCCTCGTCAGACGCATAGATTGGTTGTCTACGCTTATCCAGTTGGCGGATTTGACAGTGTAGAGGAAATAGAGAATGGTTTCCGTTCAGCGGTTATTTCTGCAAATGTTCGAAGAAACGATGAATTCACTTTTCCTGTTTTATCGGAAGGTGCATTCGAGCTCGTCGTTGTGGAATATCAAGATGAGAATCAGGACAACATACTTGAGTTTAAGAATTTGCTTGTGGCCGATGATGATGTCAACCAGACGACTCGCCTAACGCGCGTTTCCAAGAACTCACAAACGCAAATTGAGGTAAAACTAGGTGGTATCGCAATTGATTAAGTCCGTGTTAGCAAGGCGTGATAAAATCCGTCATAATCATCTACAGGAGACAAGCGCTGCTCTGCATTAAGCTGCCAGTCTGTCGAGGCGTTTATAAATTTCGCGACCTGTGCTTCACTTTCTGAAGGAAGAATGCTACACGTTGCATAAACGAGCTTTCCATCTGGCTTCAGCATACGCGAATAGCGATTCAAAATGTCAGCCTGCCAGGTTTTGACTTCCTCTACGAACTGAGGCTTTAGTTTCCATTTCGCATCAGGGTTTCTGCGCAGTACACCTAGACCAGAGCATGGAACATCTAGTAAAATTCTATCCGCCTTTCCAGCCAGGCGTTTGATCACTTTCGTCGAAGTTATCGGGCGAATATCAAGATTAGAAATTCCAGCCCGCTTAGCACGTTTTTTTAGTTCGACCAGTTTACGTTCTTCCGTATCCATGGCTATCAAGCGTCCTTTGTTGCGCATCAAGGCCGCGAGCTGCAAGGTTTTGCCACCTGCTCCAGCGCAAGCATCAACTACGGTCATTCCTGGCTCAATATCCAATGTGGGTGCCACCTGCTGACTAGCAATGTCTTGAACTTCAAAATGACCAGATTTAAAGGCTTTAGTAGCCCATAAATTCCTTCGTTTTAAGACTTTAATAGCTAAGGGACCGCGCGGGTCAGCTTCTACTTCAAATCCCTCTCGATTAAGCACCTCTAGGAGAGAAGAGCGGTCGGTTTTCAAGGTATTTGTACGTAGATAGACGGATGCCTGCTCGTTGAGTGCATCACGAACGGCTGGCCATTGTCCACCGAGTTCTGCTTCGGCCAACTCATTGATCCAATCAGGCATACTCGCCAAGAGTGCGGGTTGATCTGCAGCGGTCTTCAGCGCTTCTTTAACATCTGCAGGCCCGATATTCGGATAGCCTTCAACATCTAACGGTTCGTCAAATCTCCAGGCCCAATAGGCAGCCAAAACGTATTCGGCTCGACCTCTTCCACCTATGTGGACGAGTAATCTCCACCACCTTACGCAATCATAAAGCGTCTCAGCTATAAAACCGCGATCTCTGGCGCCCCATCGTTTATCTCTTTTGAGCAAATGGGAAACCACACGATCAGCATAGTAGCCTTCATTAAACACTTCGTCCAAGCCGTCGCAGACAGCCATGAGAAGGTTCGGGTAGGGGCGCGGTGCGCGCTTTGGACTAAACACTTGGCGTGGCTAATAAATTGAACATAGTGCTTTAGGTTGCGCTGGCAAATGTAGCAGGATCAAATGGCAGCAGAACACATCAATTTCGGACGTCGTGGTGAAAAGCTCGCCGCTGAATTCTTAGCGGAGCTCGAGGCAGACATTCTTGCTCAGAATTACCGGTGGAGTAGGGCCGAGGTCGATATCATCGCACGTGTGGATAAGAGTCTACACTTCATTGAGGTAAAAACAAGGGCTTGGCAGGACTGGGATGATGCACTTTCTGCGGTAAGCATTAGGCAGCAACAGCGCGTCATGAAAGCCGCATCGCGGTACATGGAGGACGAGAACTACGACGGTGATTTTCAATTTGATGTCGTAATTGTTCTCATTGACGCGGGCGACAACGTTAAAATCAAGTGGGTCAAAGACGCTTTTGGATTTTGGGATTAGTGTAAAGTTGAGTATCGCTATTCTTCGTTGGACTGACTTGGCAGCACTACATTCGCACCATGGCTGACGAAAAGATCATTTTTTCGATGTCACGTATCAACAAGTTTGTTGACGGTGGCAAAAAACAAATCCTCAAGAACATTAACCTCAGCTTCTTCTACGGAGCTAAGATTGGAATACTTGGACTTAATGGTTCAGGTAAATCGACAGTTCTACGGATCGTTTCGGGAGAAGACACCAACTTTCAGGGAGACTTGCAATTTGATGGGAGCTATAAGATCGGCTATCTGCATCAAGAACCTCAGCTTGATGAGGAGAAGACGGTGAAGCAAACTGTAGAAGAAGGTCTCGGAGACCTCTACCTTTTGTTGAAGGAGTATGAGGAGGTCAACAACAAGTTTGCCGAGCCAATGAGTGATGATGAGATGAATAAACTCATCGAGCGTCAAGGTGAACTCACCGATGAATTAGACCGCCTCAATGCTTGGGAAGTTGAGAATCGAGTCGAAACGGCAATGGAGGCCTTGCGCTGTCCAGATCCAGAGAAGACTATTTCAGTCCTTTCTGGAGGAGAGCGCCGCCGCGTGGCCCTTGCACGTCTCATCCTTGGTGATCCAGATATCCTATTACTTGATGAGCCTACCAACCACTTGGATGCGGAGAGTGTCCATTGGTTAGAGCAATACCTGCAGCAGTTCAAAGGAACGGTCATCGCCGTAACGCACGATCGCTACTTTCTCGACAATGTTGCGGGTTGGATTCTTGAGCTTGATCAGGGTAAGGGCATTCCATGGAAAGGCAATTACTCTAGTTGGCTAGAGCAAAAAGCAGAACGATTAGAGCAAGAAGAAAAATCTGAGTCTAAGCGTCGAAAAACCCTTCAGCGTGAGTTGGAATGGGTTCGCATGTCGCCAAAAGCACGTCAATCAAAAAGTAAGGCTCGTTTGAGTGCTTACGATAAATTGGCTGGAGACGAAGGCCGTGAGCGCGAAAAGAAATTAGAACTCTACATCCCACCTGGCCCAAGACTTGGTGATAGCGTAATTGAGATCTCCAAGATTTCAAAGGCGTATGGAGATCAGCTGTTGTTTGATAACCTCGACCTCAGTATTCCTCGGACGGCTATCGTTGGTATTATCGGTGCAAATGGTGTCGGAAAATCGACCCTGTTCCGCATAATTACAGGTGAAGAGAAGGCCGATAATGGCAATGTCGAAATCGGTGAGACGGTTGACCTTAGCTATGTAGACCAGAAGCACGAAGACCTCACACCTGATAAGACCATTCTTGAAGCAGTAGCTGAAGGGAACGAATTTGTGAAGCTCGGTGATCGGGAGCTCAATGCAAGAGCCTATTTGAGTCGCTTCAATTTTGCTGGACCTGATCAAAAGAAGAAAATTGGTGTCCTTTCTGGTGGAGAGCGCAACCGCGTGCACTTAGCAATGACGCTCAAAGAAGGTGGGAACGTCTTACTTCTTGATGAGCCAACCAATGATTTGGACATTAACACGCTCCGCGCGCTTGAGGATGCACTCGAAAGTTTTGCAGGAACAGTAATGTTGATCAGTCACGATCGCTGGTTTATGGATCGACTTGCAACACACATCATTGCGTTTGAAGGAGATTCTGAAGTAGTGTTCTTTGAAGGGAATTACTCCGATTATGAGACAGCGAAAAAAGCCCGCCTTGGAGATGTCGCTCCTCGTAGACCGAGATTCAAAAACGTGATCAACAGGGCTTAGAAGATTCTATCTTTTAGATACTCATGAAAAAAGGAAGCCGAAGAACGTATTCTTCGGCTCCGAATGAAATGAGAAACTAAGTGTGTTTTTTGTATCAGTCAGAAGGGGGCAGTCGGGCCTTCAGCTGTCATTCAAGATGCTGCGGGCAGACTTGTTTCATGGGAAAATAGTTGTGCGTAGGAAATAGCAGTAGGTGGACTGTTAATGTTCACTCATGCTAACAGAACAGCCTAGTGTTTAAAGCTCGTAGTAGCGTAGTGCTTCGTAGATGCGTGCTTTTGCGGTAGCCAGATCAGAAAACTGCGCGGCAGCTGCATGTACTTGATCATCTCTCGTAGGGTCACTGCTTTCAGTGGTCGCGACAATAGCCAAGCTCATCGCTCTCCAAGAAGACCATGCTGTAGGGTAAGAGCCTTTAAGCGCCTCACCGAAATAGTTTGTAGTAAACTCAAGGTCTGCAACTTGCTCCGGACTTTGCACAACACCTGCTGCAATAGCAGTTGCAAGCAGAACTCCAGCATCTACTCCTAGCTTCGCTTGCTCTGCACGGGCAGTAGCGTCAAATCGTTCGATTAAGGCCGTCCCCGTTTGGGAATCCATGACCGTGAGATCGGTTTTGGCGAAAGCTGAAGTGTGGCTACTAGAATTGTTAGATGTAGCAAAAACACTGGTAAGCAATGCTTGTGGAGTGCTAAAAAATCCTGCATTCGCTGCACTGGGATCAATCGCGGAACCAGATTCTGTTCGGGTACCATCACCGAATCCAACTGAAAAGGAAACGTCATCATGGAAAATGAGCACAAGCATACTGAGTACCATGAGAATGCGGACGTGTGGTAAACTCCTAAACCATCCACCAGGACGTACGAGTACTTTCACAAGATCGAGCGTTTTATGCCCAAGCAGACTCAACTCCCATAGGATAGCACTCAATAAGCGATCTGTGAAGGAGGTTTGATTTGTTGCGGAGTTTTTCATAGTGTTCGTGTTAGCTTTGCAAACATAAACACAAATTGTTGAATAAAACAAATTGAGTTAAAACATTTTAAAAAGAACGCAATGTTGTCTTCCTGACATTCTCAGTAGCGTCCAGCTGTCAAATCAGGCAAGTGTCTTAACAAATGCGCTTGGTTTGCGTACTTGTGAGTGCTAACATTACGTTCAGCTTCTAATCCAATAGATGTTCGAATTCCACACAAATAAGAGTCACTACTTCGAGATGCAACGTCGCATTTCACAGGAGTATGTGCTTCCTCTACTCCAGAAGCATATCAAGAAAGATGCTCCGTGGCGAGTGCTTGAAGTTGGCTGTGCTGAAGCAGGAGTGCTGAAAGCTTTTGTGGACGAAGGCCACTATGGCGTAGGAATTGAACTTTCCCCTAGTCGATCCGAACTCGCTAGATCTTTTCTTAAGGATCATATCGATGCCGGCCGAGCCTCAATTTTGAATCACGACATTTATGAGGTCGATCCAAAAGACTTAGCGTCCGAAGGATTCGATGCAATTATTTTGAAAGATGTCATCGAACACATTCCTCATCAAGAGCGAATGGTGCCAAGGCTTGCAGAATTTCTGGCGCCAGGGGGAAAAATCTTTTTTGGGTTTCCGCCGTGGATGATGCCTTTCGGGGGTCACCAGCAAATAGGCAGAACTCATATGGTGAGTAAATTTCCTTGGGTGCACTTACTCCCTCCACCTCTTTATAGGGGTTGGGTAAAACTCGCAGGAGAACCAAAAGTGGTCAGGGACGAACTCGAAAATGTTCGGTCTACTCAAATTACCATCGAGCGCTTCGAAAGAATTGTGCGTGATAACAAACTTGAGATCAGCGAACAGATACTCTGGATGTTCAATCCGATCTATGCACTAAAATTTGGGATAGCAGCCCGCAAGCAGTTCAAACTCTTCGGTGCTATACCCTTCGTTCGCAACTTCGTAAGTACCGCTGCGTATTACGTTATTGGCGATCCTCATCAGCTTTCGCCAAAACCTCAAACTCCCCTCCATGCTGCAGTCGCAGAGTAGAAGCTTAGTAACCGTTGGTCCCGTTGGGCTAGTTTTCACGAAAGTGAAGGCTAAATCTCCTGGGGTATTCGGTCAATTCGGCAGTACTAGAAGAGGTATGTTTCGAAATTGTACACTGCTTCTAATGGTATTGTGTGCAATCGGACTAGAGAGTGGAGTAGCGAATGCGCAATCTTGGCCTCAATCAACGCTCTTTAATCAAAGTCCACTACGACTTAACCCTGCTAGCTCTGGGAATCTGTACTCTTTAGATGCTAGTGCATCGGTCAGAAAGCAATGGCAAGGCTTAGAAGGTTCGCCTACTACGACACAATTTGCTGTAGGTGCCCCAGTTTACATTGCAAATGCAGGAGTGTCTTTTGGCTTTGAGAGAGATGAAATTGGTCTGCAGTCTGTCAATTTATTTCGTGGAGGCCTCTCTTACAAGGTCTTTAGTAAGAATGATTTGAGTATTTCTGCCGGTGGAGCCGTGACTTATAGGCAAGCTTCTCTAGATGCCACAGGTTTGCGGACGGATAACGGCGTCTACGAAAATGGTATCATCTCTCACTTTGATAATCTTTTGCCCATAGTCGATCAATCCAACTCTTCCTTAGGATTTGATGCTGGACTGGAAGTAAAGTGGAAAGATACCCGCCTTGGAGTATCGGTCCTTGATCTAAACGAGCCAGTAAGTGAATGGTCTGGTGTTAATAGAAAGTGGTCTAGAACCATTTTAACACATCTGAACACCTTGATCCCAGTTGCGGAACTCCTTGATATTGAGGCAAGTGCATTGCTTCAGGTCGATCAGAGCTCTGTACAAACCGTCGTAAATGCTACCGCTTGGTACAATAACAATATTGGCCTTGGTAGTGCGTTAAGAGGTTACGACGGAAATACGCTAGATGCGGTATCTATACTGCTAGGTTGGCGTCCTAACGAAAAAATCACCTTAGCTTACGCTTACGATGTGGGTCTTTCTACCTTAGCAAGATCACATCAAGGTTCTCACGAAGTAGTACTCCGCTACGTTATGACTGATCCAATTGGTAAGGGAAAACTCCCCCCAATAATTTTTAACCCAAGACTTTGAATAAGTACCTATATTAGGTACGTTCTTTGCCGTGGATAAATGAATGGTAGCTGTTTGTGTGGAAATGCCCTCACTTTTCAGGTTATTGTTACTTTTACGGCCGCAGACGATTTTTCGACTGTAACCAGGTAAGAGAAAAAAGCAAAATTCGGGCTTTAGTATGAAGCAAAAAATAACTGTACTCGCCAGCTTACTAGCTGTAGTGCTACTCGCCGCTTGCGGCACGAAGCAAAATGGACAGCTTACGGGCGTTCTCGATAGACCGACGTGGAAAGGTATCAACCCGTATGGGATGGTGTACATTCCGTCCGGTACCTTACACATTGGTGCAAGTGATCAAGATATCAGTGGTACGTTCCTTAATGCGCCGAAATCAATTTCGATTTCTGGTTTCTATATGGATGACACTGAGATTACGAATAATGAGTATCGCCAGTTCGTCAACTGGGTACGAGATTCTATCGCACATACCTACCTAGACCATTTCTACGAAGATGAGTATACTGGAGAGCAGTACATCGATTGGGAGTATGAAATCGACTGGTCTGATGAAACTCTCGAAGATCTCTATTTCCAAGGCGATGATCGCTTTGCTGGACGTAAAGAGCTCGATTCTCGCAAGCTTCAGTACACGTACGAGTGGTACGATACTAAGCGTGCAGCACACGATAAGACTGGTGCTCCTCGTAACAGCTTTATCCAACGTAAGACTGTAAACGTATATCCTGATACGCTTGTATGGGTTCGCGATTTCGCATATAGCTACAACGAGCCGATGACGCGTAACTACTTCTGGCACCCAGCATTTGACGACTATCCAGTGGTTGGTGTGAATTGGCACGGAGCAAACGCTTTCGCTTACTGGAGAACTAATCTTTGGAACAGCTTCCAAACTGAGAATGGCGTAAACTCTGAGGATTTCCGTATACCATTCGAGCACGAGTGGGAGTATGCTGCACGTGGAGGTAAGGATTTAGCTCCATACCCATGGGGTGGATACTACATGCGTAACGGTAAGGGATGCTTGTTAGCAAACTTCAAGCCTGGCCGTGGTAACTATCCTGAGGATGGCGGACTTTACACTGTAAAGGCAGATGCATACTATCCAAACGATTACGGTCTGTTTAACATGGCAGGTAACGTAGCAGAGTGGACAAGTACAGCTTACTACGAAAATGCATATAGCTTCCAGCATGACCTCAACCCAGACATCCGTTATGATGCACAGGACGAGGATCCAGAATCTTACAAGCGTAAGGTTATTCGTGGAGGAAGTTGGAAGGATATCAGTTTCTTCCTACAAACAGGAACACGTAACTGGGAGTACCAAGATACTACCAAGAGTTATGTTGGCTTCCGTTGTTCACTCGCATTCCTAGGGCGTTCTATCAACGATTTCTAGAAAGCAGCCTTCACTAACTCGTAACGATTAATCATCCCGTCTTCCCCCTAGCGTTTGATCATTCTCAGCCTACATACAACTCCTGTCGCTCCCTTTTGGGCCACAGGAGTTGTATCGAGTTTCTCTCTAGTTAACAATTTTCACACACCACTATTCTGTACAATGCAGGATGGTTAACTGGTCTAGTATTTAACTGACCATCTCTAACCTCATTCACACGTAAACACACTCAAATGAGCTTTGTCAAGTCGAAAGGATTTAAGTATTTCAAAAACCTAATTATCGGTGTTGGTGCCGCAGTAGTTCTCGTAGGAGCACTATTCAAAATCCAATCATGGCCATATGCGAGCGAGATGCTCACGGCTGGTCTACTAACAGAGGCTTTCCTCTTCCTCATGCTCGGTATTCTTGGGCCAGAGAAGGATTACTACTGGGAAAAGCTATATCCAGGACTAGACAACTACGGAAGCAATATTGCTCCAATTTCTGCATCTAGTGGTGCAGGTGCACCAGTGAAGGCATTGAATGGAGAAGTTGTTGAGTCTCAACTTGGCGGAATGCTAGGAGAGCTTCAGGTAATGTCAAAGAGTCTATCTAGCCTTAAGGCACTTCAGGAAGTTGACTTCTCTGGAACAAAAGATCAAATCGCTTCAATGAACAATTTCTACGGAAAGCTCAACGAAGCAGTAGTGAACTTGGGAGATTCTCTCGAGGATACTAAGCAGTACAAGGATCAAATGGCTTCTTTGAACCAGAACCTTGGATCACTCAACCGCGTGTATGGCAACATGCTAACGGCAATGGGCAACGCGCCTGCTGGTAAGTAAGCCTCGGCTTGCACAAGTTCTCTGACACTCGACGCGGTTAGATTTAATCGCGTCGAGTTTCATATCCCCAACACTACAATTAAACAATATGTCAATTCCGAAGGAGCCGCGCCAGCTCATGATTAACCTCATGTACCTGGTTCTTACGGCAATGCTCGCGCTGAATGTTTCAGCCGAGGTAATGAACGCCTTCTTTACTCTTGATAAGGGTAATACCGACACCATGAAAGTGGTTGACGGTCAGCTTGACGCAACACAGTCAAGTTTATCAAAACTCCTAGCCGACGATTCGAAGGCTGAATTCCGTCCAATCGAGCCAGCTATCAAGCAGGTGCGTGAAGTATCTAAAGGTTTCGATGCATTTATCAATAGCATCCGTGATCGCCTAATCGATGAATCAGGTGATATCAATGGAAAGGTAGATGCTGGTGACTATAAAGAAGATCACGCTGGTGAGTTGAAGTACATTCGTGGTAAGAAAAACAAGGATGTAACTACTCGTCTACTTGTTGAAGGCTATGATGGTGCTGAGCCATTAGGTCCTGGAATCAAGGCTGAGGTACTCAAAACTCGTCAAGAGTTAATCGATGTTTACACTAAACTTGTTACTGAAAATGCTGATGTATTCGGGCTAAACGAAGCACAAGTAGCAGACCAGATTTCGAGTGTAGCCAATGACATGCCATTCAACATTGATGATAGCGGTTGGCAAGATAATCCTGAGTCAAAGGCCAAAAGCTGGTCTGAATTCAAGTTCCGTCAAATGCCAGTAGCTGCTGTTCTTCCTCTTCTATCTCAGATGCAGGCAGACCTCAAAGCTTCTGAGGCAAACATGGTAAACGATATGGCGAAGCTTGCAGGTGGTAAGACGATTTCTTTTGATCAATTCTTCCCAGTTGTAAATGCTGACCGTAGCTATGTAATCGGTGGTGAGAGTATCAAAGCAACAGTTTCTGTTGGTACATACTCTAGTTCATTGAGTCCAGAAAACGTTCGTATCACAGCTAATGGTCGTGCGCTCAAGATTAAGAGTGACGGTACGGCTGATCTTACGATTCCAGCTAGTGGAACTGGTCAAAAGACTGTACCACTTACTGTATCAGTAAAGAATCCACTTACGGGTAAGACTGCAACAGGTGAGGCGAAATTCACTTACGAAGTTGGATCACGTTCTGTAGCGGTATCAGCTGATAAGATGAACGTATTCTACATGGGTGTAGATAACCCAATCTCTGTTTCAGCATCTGGTGTTAGTTCTAACGAAGTACGTGTAAATGGCTCTGGCCCAATCTCTGTATCGGGTTCATATCCAACATTTAAAGTAACAGCTTCTAAGCCAGGTGACGCGAAAATCTCAGTTTCTGCTGCAGGTTCTCCGCTAGGGACATTTGATTTCCGTGTAAAGCGTATTCCTGATCCAGTAGCAAAGCTTGGTAATAAAGCCGACGGTTCAATGGGTAACGGTGAGTTTAAAGCTCAAGGTGGTCTTATTGCATGGTTGGAGGGATTCGATTTCGATGCGAAGTGTAAAATTCAAGGCTTTAAGATCGTCCGCGTTCCTAAGCGTCAGGATCCAATCACAGTCCTGAATCCAGGTGGAAAGTTCAATGCTGATGCGAAACGTATCGTACGTGCAGCTACTCCAGGTGATACTTACTACTTCAATGAAGTGAAGGGCCGCTGTCCTGGTGATAATGCTGGACGTAAGCTCAACTCGATGGTCTTCCAAATTCGTTAAGACCCCCAATACCTCGAACGTTTGCTACGTTATCGTAGCATCAATACTAACTAGATGAAAAACTTTCGTTTTCTCCTTGGGCTTGCAGCCTTCTTAAGTCTAACCATGACGGTAGAAGCTCAAATTCCTGAAACGGTAATTACCGAATCAAGTGCGCCTGCCGTAGACAAACCTCTCGACGGAATTGTCGAAAAGACTATCATGGATGAGAAGCGTATTCTCGCTTATGATCCAGTACGTGAGGCTGATATCTTCTGGGAAAAGCGCATCTGGCGTGTAATTGATACCCGTGAGAAGATGAACCAACCGTTCATGTACCCAGAGCGTCCATTCTCGAAGATTCTTCTTGATGCCGCAATGAATGGAGACTTCACAGTCTACAGTACAGAGGATGATAAGTTCTCTTATCCATTAACGCCAGAGGAAGTTGCTGCGAAAACAAGTAGCGTCGATACGATTACGACCTATGATCCTGATACCTACGAAGAGAAACTCGAAGTAGTGCGTAATGACCTCAACCCAGAGGACATCAAGCGTTTCCGTGTCAAGGAGATTTGGTTCTTCGATGAAGAGAGTTCAACAATGAAGCCTCGTATTCTTGGAATCGCTCCACTACGTGATGTACTCGACGAGGACGGAAACTTCCAGTACGAGGATCCAATGTTTTGGGTTTACTACCCAGAAGCACGTGAGGTTCT
>CALDUE010000132.1 GCA_937923485.1 uncultured Saprospiraceae bacterium | reverse complement strand
ACTTGCCGATGTTCAGGCTACGATAAAAGTCTTGGCAGGCCAAGTACAAAAGTATGAGGGAACGACGTTCACTCAGAAAGATGGGGAGCAGGTCAGCAATCCCATTCAACCCAATGTCGACAAGCTCGATGCATTCACAAGACAAGAAGGACAGCTTGACGCAACTAACAGATTACGCCGCGATTCAGAAGGTGAGATCGTTTTCAATTTTGGAAAGCACAAAGGGCGCCCACTAAAGGAGGTCTTCTCCAAAGAACGCAGTTATTACCATTGGCTCCAAGACAAGGATTTTAGCATTCAAGTCAAAGAAATTTCAAGATCAGTATGGGAATCAATGAACGATTAGGTCGGGTATCCTTCATAGCCGTTTTCGTACTGCTTTGCTTAGTTTTAGGAATTGTTGGCTGTGAGCAGCGTGTAGCAGGTTGCCTAGATTTTCGCGCGGTCGATGTAGATCTTGGCGCTGACGATGCTTGCTCCGATTGCTGTGTATTCCCAAGCCTCGAATTGAATTTCATCCCTATACGCTTAGATGAAGACGCAGATACGCTTATAGCAGTTTTAAGAAATACTGATACCCTCTCTGGAGAGCCAGCAGTTGGTCTTACTTCTGATGATTTACCGGACATAAGCAATCTTTTGGACCTCCTTGCGCCAGAAATTGGACTTTCTCCAGCATTGGGCTTCTACATGCACGACATTACCTTGATAACACAAAACGGACAACGTGTGCCAATGCAGGATACGTTCACGGTGTTCTCAGGAAACGTAGAGCCTAATTTTGTTTTCGACGGCAGCTTATTACGCATCACGCCCTTCAGTCAAACCAGCTACTTTCTGGGGACCTTGCTCGAAGCCCAAACCTTTGTCGCCGTTGAAGCCAAGCTAGGCTTGCCAGATAATTTAAGGTCTGTGGATATCGATTTTCAGCCAGCGGGTAGTCCGTTAAATAGGAATGCAGACTCGCTGCTGATTTCAGCTCAGGGAAATGCCTACACTGATGTA
Source organism: uncultured Saprospiraceae bacterium (assembly GCA_937923485.1). Classification (GTDB taxonomy): domain Bacteria; phylum Bacteroidota; class Bacteroidia; order Chitinophagales; family Saprospiraceae; genus CALDTK01. The sequence goes on along the minus strand of CALDUE010000132.1, from coordinate 22,697 downwards.
GACTTTAAGTATGTACAGCAAGATGGGAATTCAAATCGCCTAGTAGTCACTAACGCTCAGAGCCAGTTGGTCCGCTGGGATCTATCCACGCCGCTCATCTATGAGCCTTCCTTCAACCTCATCATAAGCCTGGGTTTGCCAGCCGATGATTTACTGTCCCTCGACAACGGCACGATAAATGGGAATGTATTTGTAACAGATATTTTGGGAGAATCTCAAATTTTAGAGACTTTTTTGAGCCGTTCTTAGTGTCGGCTTTATGTCTCTTAGGTTACAAACTAAAACGAAAAACTCAGCGTTAACTTCGCACAACTAAAGTTCAACACATGAAGCACTCTCTCCATTACGTTTCCCTCGCCCTTCTCTTCACTTCTATGGTTGGTTTCGCAGCCTGTGGGGAAGATGATATTCAGGCGACCACAAGTCTAGGAAGCGTTGAATTGACCATTCAAGGTGAATTGCAAGGAGAAGAGTTGGCGCTTGAGTCGAATACTTATGATGCAGCTGGCGCTGCTGAAGGTTTTAGACTTACGAGGCTAAGTTTTTTCTTGAGCGACTTGCGACTAGTTGAAGTCAAAGATGGTCAATCATTAGAGACTCCGTTGGCAGACGTTGCTTATTTCAATTTAGGTCCTTCTGGACTGGATTCAGAAGTATTTGATACTATCCCCGCGGGTGATTACACAAGTCTTCGGTTCAATTTCGGACTTACTCCTGAGCAAGATATGACCACCCCTTCAGATTACGCGACGACGCACCCGCTTGGTGAATCGGCAGAGTACTGGCACGATTGGGAGAGTTACATCTTCACCAAAATCGAAGGAAAATCTGACAACAATGCTGACGGCGTAGAGCGATTCGATGATTCATTTGTTTTTCACATCGGTGTTTCTGCAGAGAATGCACGACCTGGAGAAATTGCGATTGACATGCCCGTTCGAGGTGGTTCGAACGACTTAGTCTTAGATTTTGACGTTGCCACGTTGATGCAACTCAACACCGCCAATGAGATTCCGCTCACGCAATTCGTGCATGGAGGACCATTGACATCACAAATACCAACTAGCGCTGTTTCCGCGCTCTCAGCAGCAGAACAATAGATATATGCAGCTTCGTCACCTATTTATAGGTCTTATTGCCAGCATAGCATTTGGGGCTTGCGGGACAGACGATGCGCCACCTATCGAGGAGCCTATTACTATTCGTTCCTTAACGAATCTGCCGTATGCGCCTGAGGCATACACCTATAAAATTCCTGATCACTTTCAAGAGCTTCCTCAGCCTGATAGTAACATCGCTACGGTTGCCGGTGTTGAACTTGGCCGAAGACTGTTTTATGATCCAATTCTTTCTCGGGATAGTTCGATTTCTTGTGCTTCGTGCCACCTGCCAGCCTCAGGTTTTACCGATCAATTAGCAAGTAGCCCGGGCATTATTGGTGAGAAGACGCTCAGGTCTAGTATGTCCTTGGCGAACATCGCCTATCAGTCGAGCTACTTCTGGGATGGTCGCAGCGCTACACTTGAAGAACAAAGTTTGCATCCCGTCGAGGATCCAATCGAGATGGATGCTACCTGGCCAGAAATAGAGGACCGTCTAAGGAATAGTGAGAAATACAACGCTGGTTTTCGCGCGGCTTTCGGTATTGAAAACACTGGTGAAATAGATCGCTATTTAGCTGCAAAGGCGATTGCGCAATTTGAGCGAGCCATCATTTCTGGTAATAGCCGCTATGATCAAATCACTTTTGAGCTTAATGGTTTCTTCACGCAACTTGAAGAAGATGGCCGCGAGCTATTCTTTACCGAGCCTTCGCTCGACCACCCAGGCTGTGCTCACTGCCATAATGCGCCATTATTCGCTGATAACCGCTTTCTGAATAATGGAATCGATTCGAGTGAAACGTTAGAAGGCTTTTCAGACTTAGGTAGAGGAGCCATCTCTGGTAATCCTTTCGACAATGGTAAGTTCCGTTCTCCATCGTTACGCAACATCGAAGTTACTGGACCATACATGCATGATGGGCGATTTGAAACACTCGATGAAGTACTCGACCATTATGCTTCAGGCGGTCATTATAGTCCTACGATAGATCCTCAGGTAACTGGATTTCCACTCTCGGACTACGAGCGTGAAGCCATGAAAGCCTTTTTGCTGACGCTAACCGACACAGCGAGCCTTACGATTCCTGAGTTGTCTGATCCGGGATAGTTTCTTGTTTTAGGCTTTCGCCAAAACATTCACGCTGTATTTTTTGGGTTTTGGCGCAAGCTGAACTTAAAACGGCGATATCAATGTGTTTTCTGCTCAGATTCTCAACCGAAGGATAGAGTTTGCGAGCTAAGCGTCGTTTCTTCACGCGCAATGACATCAGTTCCACAAATAGATCAGCATCCAGTCTTGGATCAATTTGACTTGGACATAAGCATAGCCTTTACCAAACAGGTGATGAACTTGCTCAATGATGTGTATTTCCGTTCGAGGTTAATTGGCTTTGATACATGGGAAGAGCGCAACAACCCTGATGCGCCGCTCATTTTTGTCAGTAATCACTCTGGGATGGCCATGCCGTGGGACGCGGTAAGTTTTATCGCCATGCTTTTTAGGAAGTTCGATTACGAATACGACAAGACCCTTCGCACCCTAATCACCCCATACTTCACTAGAGTAGGTCTCATGAGCTTGTATCAGATTCCCAATGTGCTCACACGGTCGGGGGGGATAGAAGCGACAATGAAGAATTTTGAGGCGAGTATGAGCATCAAAGAAGGTCATGTCCTGATTTATCCAGAAGGCTTGAGAGGCATAGGTAAAGGCTTTGAGCACCGCTATGAACTGCAAAGAGTGAGTAGTTCCATTGTCAGGATGGCGCTCAAGTACAAGACGGATATCGTGCACTTTGCCAGTATCAATGCAGAGTATATCCACCCGTTTGCCTTTAAGTCAGAGTGGTTAAATAGAGTAGGGAAGCGACTCATTGGCTTGCCCTTCCTGCCATTAACAATTCTGCTGCCGCTTATCCTGATCCAGCCTTGGGTGTTTTATATGGCTTTCCCTGCAAACCTCACTTTCGTGCGTAAGTCACGCATCAAGTGGCAAGAATTAACGGATCTTCCAAAAGAAGAAATTGACGAGAACGTTATCAAATCAATCCGTGATCGCTTGCAACAACAGCTTCAGCAGGAACTCAATGAAGCTGAAGAAGTTTACGGACGCTCACCGTTCGGGTGGAGATCGTTTTGGCGACAGCTGAAAAGAAGCTATCGATCCTTTCCACTTTGGTTGCCTATTGGTTGGCCACTGCTTTTCTGGGAATTTCAGCGCGCCTATACAAGCAAAGAAGATGGAGAGATAAAGCTTACGGGACTATCAATTTTGTCGATTCTGTCTAAGCAACCGTGGTTACTAGCGTATTACATCCCGATTTTAGGTTGGATTCCTATACTTTTTTGGTCAAACCGCATGTCATCAAGTCCTACGAGCGCTAAAAAACCTTGAAAAAGGGACGAAATCAGCTTTAGAATTTAGCATTTCGTTTCACGATATTCTGTCGTAAGTGTCTGAATTACAATAGTAAAGGTTTTTTGGAAGGGTTTTAATCATTCACAATAAGCTTGTTTTGTACCACTCTAGTCGGTCCTAGAGGGCTCATATTTGTGCTATCGCTACAATGGTAGCCATCAATCAAGGATATGTTCATGGGATTATAGTTTGTAAAGTTAGTCGGGTCTATTGACCCGACTATCTTTCCAAATATCGCTTCGGCGCTGTAATTCGGATGAACTTCACGATAAATTGTTCATGGGATTATAATTTGTTAACCGCAGGTCGGGCTGAGAATTCAGCTCGACCTGTTGTTTTTTGTAGTAGTAGCTAAAGTGTATTTATACCACTACCGAATAATCGGTATATAAATGAATATTAACATCGCGTTTCGCACTAAAGCAGTGACGTATTGTTCGATTTTACGTCCTTTAGACGTGAAACACTTAAGCCTGTCGTAAGGCGACCAAACTTTTTTGATTTTGAAACACCATAAATAGGGTAGCGTAATGAGGGTATAACTGTGCCTTTGTCTTCCTTTTCTATTGTGTATCAACGTTTTAAGGCATACTTTTCGGGCGAGTCCTACTTCTACAAACATCTCGATTTTTGAATTTGTATTTATCTTTCGGTTAAACCAGTCAACCCCATGAATCAAAAACTACTTCAACCCAAATTCTTTCTACTTCTGCTGAGCATGATGCTCGCATCAGTGGGTTGGGCACAGATTAATGTGACCCTAAATTCTACAAATCCTACATGTTCAGGATTTACAGACGGTTCTATTACTGCCATAGCAAGTGGTGGAAATGGAAATTATTCATATCTCTTTAGCACTGGCGATACTGGCCAAGGCATAGCAGGTTTGGGTGCCGGTACATTCAGTGTAACAGTTACTGATACAGATGGAAATACAGGAACAAGCTCAACGACTTTGGTCGCTCCACCAGAATTAGGCGGGGTTATCACACAAGGTCCGCAAGTTTGTCCAGCAATAGATGCAGCAAGTGTTGTAGGAACAGGTGGTACGCCACCTTACAGCTTTGTATGGTCAAATGGTCAAACAGGAAGCTCTGCCACAAACTTAGGTTTTGGGTTGGCTTGCGTTGACATTACGGATGCAAACGGTTGCGAAAAGCGAGTTTGTCAAAGTTTGAGCTCTCCGCTCACTGTCGACGCTCAGGCGGAAGACGTTCTCTGTCCAGGTGGTTGTGATGGTGTTGCCGTTGCAATTGTTTCTGGTGGCGTTAGACCTCTCACTTACCTCTGGAACAACGGTGTAACTACAGCAGTTAATGACATGCTTCTTCCAGGCACCTACACAGTTACTGTAACCGATGCCAATGGTTGTACAGCTACAGATAGTGGAACTGTTGGAGAGCCGGATCCTTTCATGTTTGACTTCGACGTCATGAATCCAGATTGCGGGCAAATGAACGGTAGCGTTACTGCTATTCCTTCAGGTGGAACTCCTCCTTATAGTCTTGTATACGATAATGGCGTGACTGGACCTACTCTTACAGGTGTAGGTGAAGGAACCTTCACTGTTAATTTAGTAGATGCGAATGGTTGTACCGCTAGTGGAATGGTAACACTTGTTGGGAGTAACCTTGCCGTTTCGTTAACACCAGTATCACCTCCTTGCGGTCCTAACCCAGTGGGAACAGCTACAGCTAACGTTACAGGTGGAACTCCTCCATTTACGTACCTACACTCTTCAGGACAGACTACTCAAACAGCGACCAACCTACCTCCTGGCATGTATACCGTGACGGTAACCGATGCGAATGGTTGTACGGGAATGGCGTCGACTACGATTACAGCTGGTGCTGTAATTGTTGCTACAGCCTCAGCAACAGATGTTCTTTGTGCAGGAGATGAAAATGGTACGGCTACTGTAGTGCCTTCAGGCGGACAGGTTCCGTATACCTACCTCTGGAATAATGGCGCAACGACCCAAACGATCACCGATCTAGCTCAAGGTGACTATACAGTCATGGTTACTGACGCAAATGGCTGTGTTGGAACTGCTTCAACAACGGTTGGTTCACCAACTGCTTTGATCTGCAGCATTAGCGTGTTGAATCCGATTTCTGCTTTCGGAGCGAATGACGGACAGATTTCGACCCAATTCAATGGTGGAACACCACCATTCACGATCAGCTACAACACTGGTCAAACAGGACAGGTGCTTAGTGATCTTGGTCCAGGAACATATGTAGCTACGGTTACGGATGCTAACGGATGTTCTACAATGTGTGACATTACTTTAGTTGAACCTGCTGCTCCTGCGCTTGGTAAGATTGGAGACTTCGTTTTCCGTGATCTCAATAATAACGGTCAGCAAGATCCTGGCGACCCAGGCATCGAAGGTGCTATCGTCACGTTGACACTTCCAGACGGTTCAACAATGACTCAAGTAACTGATGCACAAGGCAACTACTGCTTCACAGACTTAGAATCTGGAGACTACAAGGTTACTTTCCAAGTAAGACTTGGCGCTAACGACAGGTTTACCGCTGCAAACAGAGGCAACGACGCAACTGATTCTGATGCTGTTCCAATGGTTGGTCAGGCGAATAGGGCCATGACAAATACGTTCAACTTGCCTCCTGGCGATACGAACCTTACCATTGACGCGGGAATTGTAGACTCATGTATCCCCGTAACAGATCCGGGAGAAATCGAAGCTTCAACGCCTTCAGTATGTGGAATCGGAGCTGATCCAGGGCCGATCAACAGTCTTTCGCCAGCTGTTTCTACAGGAGCAATTCGCTACCTATGGATGCGTGGTACAGATCCAAATTTCAGCACGTTTACTACCGCACCTGGAGTAAACAACCAAGTTAGTTACGATCCAGGACCGATTACTGAAACGACCTTCTTTGCACGTTGTGCATTTGGAGTCGATTGTAACATCCCTGTAGAGACGAACATCGTTCAAATCACAGTAGGAAACACCAGCCGCGCCATCATTAACGGACCTACACTCCTTTGTGTAGACGAGGTCTACACGTTCGAAGCTGAAGATGCAGGAAGTGGTGCAGTTTACATGTGGGACTTTGGTGCACGCGCTACACCTCAAACGGCTACTGGGCGCGTTGTTGATGTGTCTTACGGTTTATTCGGACAGCGAAACGTAACACTAACAGTGACTCGCCAAGGTTGTGAGACCTTCGCTACTCAGCGCGTTGCAATCTCTAATTGCTTTGTTCCTACGCCTTTCACTGTCAATTCTAGGACTATTCCAGGAAACTCAGTTGCCCTTACTTGGGAAATGGAGCTTGACAATCTAGAAGGAGATTACATGATTCAAAGATCTCTTGATGGTGGTGTTACTTTCTCAGATATCGGTTCGGTTCCTGTGAATCTTGGTTCACAGATGCAGTCTTACGAATTCATGGACAACACTCCTAAGATTGGTTACAACGTTTACCGAGTAGTTCGTGTCCTTGATCTTGGTGATACATTCTTCAGTGAAACTGCAAATGCATCTTTCGTAAGCCAAGAAGTTGACTTCGTAGCTTACCCTAACCCAGCTGTTGAGATGATTACTGTTGAGCGCTTCGATAATGTCGAGAAAGCTCGTACCGTCGAAGTTGTCGATCAAAGTGGCCGCATCTTGCGCACTGTTCAGTTCCCAGCAGGATTGAAGCAGCTTCAGATTTCACTTGATTCAGCACCTTTCGGAATCGTACACCTTCGCGTGGTTTCTCCTAATGGTGTGATCAGTAGCTTCAGCGTGCTAAAGCAATAAGCTTATCTGCTAAATAGGTTTAAGCACTTGCTTAAAACCTCTTAACGGCTCGATTCCTCATAGGGATCGGGCCGTTTTTATAGCAGTTCATCGCTCTCATTCTTGTAATTCCAGAATAGTTGGTTTCGCTCTTGGAAACACTAATCGAAGAGGGTATAGGTATCCCAAGTCTCACATCCCAAGTCTCACATCTCATATCCCAAATCTCACATCCCAACTTGATTATTACATAGCATACTACTTCTCGGCTCTTGAGCTTGCATTACCAAAAGCAACAGATGCCGATACATTGTAAAGGCCCACATAAAGCCAATTACCCCTGTATTATCTCAAGTAAGTCTCTCTGGCAGTGATAGGACCTTAATGAACGTTCTGAGTCAAACGTTTCTGCTCCTTTACAGGAGCGCGTTGGGCTTTTTCCCAATTGACCGATTGCTTATTATTAAAGAGCCTGAGAAGGCCTCTATAAACAGCTATATTCATCATCGTGAAGTACATCGGGACAAATAGCATTTTGAGTCTAATCTCTTTACGCTCAAAGAGATAGCCGAAAAATGCAGATAGGTAGAATATCGCCTGGCCAATCAAAATCAAGGTGTAAATACCACCAAGCTGCATGTGCAGGATAATATTCAAGACTAAAATGATTGGTATTAGTGCTGGCCCGATTGTCCACCGGAGTAACCGGTGTCCAACATACTGAAAGGTGAGCTTCCAGTCCTTAAAAGGATTGAGCAAAGGCTTGAGCATGTTAGCAGCCTGTAGGCCGCCAGCTGCAATCCTTACTTTTCGTTTCATTTCCTCTTTGACATTGGCGCTAGAGGTTTCTTCTGCAAAAGCATCAGGCGCATAGGCAACGCGATATCCCGCTTCACAGAGCTTCATTGTCATGTAGAAATCCTCAACGAGGGTTCCAGCAGGAACTTCAGGAATAAGCTTCCTTCGCACACTGAAGAGTTCGCCAGCAGCACCTACAACGGTATGAAATTCACTATCCCAACGTTTTAAGGTCGACTCGAAACGCCAGTAGAGGCCTTCACCAGCCCCTGCTGCTGCGTCGGTTTCTTTTCGCATAATACGCTTCTCTCCGGCAACGGCGGCTATTTCCTCGTCTTTATAGTGACGCACGATATTGCGTATCGCCATTGGATTCAAATAAGTATTCGCATCCGTAAAGACCACGATAGGCGCAGTTACCTTCGGCAAAACACGCTCTATAGCGGCCTGTTTGCCGCTTCTTCCATCCTTATGATGGACTTCCAACTTAATATCGTCACCAAAGTCATAAGCCCTTGCGATATCTCCTGTAGCATCAGTAGAGCCATCAGTAATGATGTAAACCGTCAGTTTTCCTTTTGGATAATTTAGCTTCTTAGTGTCAGCAAGCTTCTCACGAATAAAATCTTCCTCATTCCAAGCGGCGATAAGGAGCGCAACCTCAGGACACTCCTCGTCTGAATGAAGAGATGGCGCTTGATTCTTCTTAGCCCAAGGAAATAAGGCCCTCAGTATCCACATATGCACTCCATAGCCGAAGTAGCTGTAGAAGACTACAAAGCAACTAAGCCAAAAACAAAAGGCTAACCAGGATGAAAGCATAGGTTTTAAAGGTCTTTGGGGAGTTGATAATCAATGTGTTGAAAAGTAAATGGGCAAAGACTTCGCCATTCTTTCGATCAACCGACGCTAATGAACAGAAAAATGCGAATTTTCAGACGCCACAAATCACCTTGTTTTTGTCCAAAAACAGAACAGAAAAGGCTTTTAACGCCTTTTCTTACACAATTAATTTATTCAGGGGAAAAAAGCAGAAATGGTTTTTTTTGGTTTGCCCTAAGCAAGGTACTCTAATCTCAATACCATCAATGGGGTAGGACTTCCTATTCACGGGTTCTGCATATTGTAAATCAAGGGTTTGTGTGTAATTTTACTGTCCAAATGACCCTTAAATACCTATTACTGGGGAGAGGCTTTCCTGAGCCTGCTGTGTGACTAAGCCTTACTTTTGACGTCACAATCCCGACACCCAGAAACAAAACTGTCTGCACATTTTATCCCAAATGCGCAGCATCCCATCCCATGAACTTTTCCTTATGAACACATCTGTACAAAAACCACACATCCTCGTTGTCGAAGATCATTCGATTTTTCGACGCTTTCTTCTTTCTTGGTTATCACGTTGGTACCGAGTAACAGCCGTATCAAATGGTTTTGATGCCCTTCGCTGGTTACAAGAAGGCAATCAAACAGATACAATTCTTCTGGATATGCAAATGCCGCGACTCAGTGGTTTGCAATTTCTAAGAAATATCCGCTCTAGCGGAATGTTCGCTTCTATTCCTGTCGTAGGTATTACTTCAACCTTGACTCAGGAAGTAAAAGCTCGCTGCGCTGACTTCAATGTTTTGGAAGTTTTTCCAAAGCCATATCAGCCAGAAACACTTCTTGGTGCAATTAATGCAGCTATAGGTCAGACTACCAGTGATTTAATGGCAGCATAAGTGTAATAAAACCTGTTTTTATTATCTACCCATAAAGTGCTAGCTAGCCCTCCACTTCAGGTTAGTCTCAACAGTCTTTATTACATTACAAAAACGCCCCCTGAAGTAAACGGAGTATGAATCTTCATCAAGTGCTATCAGCACAAGCAGAGGTTGTAGTGATCGGCATAACAGGACGTTATGACGAGGCACTCTTTGACTTTGAGTCCTCTGATGTGTATGATGTACATCCATTCGAATCTACCTACAGTGCCTACCGGTACCTGCAGGAGAAGGGCAATACAGAATTAACTGTGCAGGCGATCGTATGCGACGTCCAAACGCTAATGCGCGAAGACTATCTCTTCGTGCACAACATCCGTCGTGATACGAGTTACCGTAGTACGCCTATCATCGGCATAGATCGTTCAGGAGAACAGCCAGCTATTGAGGTTCTTTCTCACGGCGTGGACGATTGTTTTGCCGCTCCAGTAAGTTGGAAAAAGCTGCGTACGCGTATCAACGACATCATCGAGTTTAAGGCGATGTTGGAAGAAACAGGTGAAGCACCTGTATTCGAGGATACCTACGCCATCCCGCGGGGGAAGCGAATTTTTGACATCGTTTTTGCGCTTGGAGCGCTTGCTTTCTGGGCAATCCCAATGCTTTTTATCGCAATAGCAATCAAACTCTCGTCTAAAGGCCCAATCTTTTACTCAAGCAACAGAATAGGCACCGGCTACCAACAATTTGGGTTCCTCAAGTTTCGCTCGATGATTCCTGATGCAGACAAGATGGTAGAAAAGCTAAAAGCTAATAACCAGTACGGAGCAGATGGTGCATTCTTCAAGATGAAGAACGATCCACGTGTTACTCCGATCGGGCGATTTATCCGCAATACCTCACTCGATGAGTTGCCACAACTCATCAATGTTCTCAAAGGAGACATGAGTATCGTTGGTAACCGACCACTACCTCTGCGTGAGGCAGAAACGCTGACTTCTGAAGAATGGAGCGAGAGATTCCTTGCACCGGCAGGTATTACTGGAAAGTGGCAAACTTCTGGCCGCGGCAAGGATACTATGGACACCGACAGTCGTATGGCTCTTGACATTGAGTATGCTCGCAGCTACAGTCCGATGATGGATCTTAAGATTCTTTTCAAGACGATCGGAGCCATGAAACAAGAGTCGAATGTCTAATTTACCGAGTGTAGCTATAGTCTCGGTCAATTACAACCAAACTCCCCTAACGGCCGAAATGCTCGAAAGCCTGCAAATTGCAGGATTACATACCTGGTGCGAAGTCTGGGTAGTGGACAACGCAAGTAAAGTCGATGGATCGGCTGAACTCAGCGCACAATACCCCTGGATTAGAACAATTCGATCAGAAGAAAATCTCGGATTTGCGGGTGGAAACAACCTTGCTATTCGCAGGAGTTCTGCAGATTTTGTTTTCCTATTAAATAACGATGCACTTATAGATGCTGGTGTTTTAGAAGGCCTTCTTGATCGCTTTCGCCAAAACCCAAAACTTGGCGCATTAAGCCCAGTCATTTATGATTATCCTCAGCATAAGGATAAACCGACAATCCAATATGCTGGTGCAACTGCAGTGAGCTCATTGACGGGTCGTAACGCAACACTTCACCGCGGAGAAACTGCCGGAAGTCAGCCAAGAGGGCTTCAATCTATACCTTTTGCACACGGAGCAGCAATGCTCGTCAGCCGAGCGGCGATGCTTAAAGCAGGCATGATGGAAGAAGGGTATTTTCTTTATTACGAAGAGCTTGATTGGTGTGATCGCATCAGAAAAGCAGGCTTTGATATCGCACTTGATGGCGATCGCGCAATCTGGCATAGAGAAAGTGTTAGCACTGGCGGAGACTCCGCATTTAAGACCTATTGGATCAATAGATCGCGTATTTTGTACATGAGAAGAAATAAAACTCGCGTACAAAGCTTTATCTTTCAGTGCTTTTACCTGATTTCTGTAGTACCGCTGCATGGAATAAGGCACGTACTTGCAGGTCGTAAGGAACACGCAAAAGCACTTTTGCGTGCTTACACCAAACAGCCTAAAATTTCGAACAAAACAGAACACCTTCCTTCGGGAAACGCTAGCCCCCAGAAAAATATACTCACCGCCGCAAAGGCGTAGAGTTTGTAACTTTAACAGGTTGCAAAATTTGAATACACACTTCACACACAGTACATGGCAGCGCTAACTTTTATACTGATCGTCCTGGCGGCGTTCTGCACTTTCTTCCTAGTGCTACCCTTTCTTACTACGCTTGCAACAGCGATGAGAGGAAAGGAGAAAACGGTGGCTCTCGGACCACACAAGAAGTTCGACTTCGGTGTTATCATCACCGCATACCGGAACGCCAACATAACCCAGCCACTTATAGATAGTCTCCTGCGTCAAACGCACGAGAAATTTATCGTCTACCTCGTAGCAGATAATTGCGAGTCCGTAGACTTTAGTTATCCAGGCAACGATCGCGTAGTCATCCTACGACCTAGTCCTGCACTTAACCTAAAAGCAAAGTCGCTCATTTACGCCATGAAGAGCTTTAAGCGTCCACACGACTATGTATGTGTGTGTGATGCAGACAACCTCGCTCACCCAAATTTTCTTGCAGAGCTTAACCACTACGCAAACGCTGGACACAAGGCCATTCAAGGACAGCGTACCGCAAAAAATATCGATTCGCCTATTGCAGCAGCTGATGCTGTTGGCGAATTCTATAAGAACTTCATCGAGCGTTACGGTGCTTACCGCGTTGGCTCAAGTGCAGTTATTTCTGGTTCAGGAATGGCAGTCGAGAGTCAACTTTACTGGGACTATCTCCACGGTGAGGACATTACTGCTGGTAAGGAGAAGTGGAAGAAAATGCTGCAAGAAGATAAGATCCTTCAGAACTTCCTACTTCGTGAAAATCACGAAATCGCGTATGCTTGGAATGCTATCATCTTTGATGAGAAGGTATCCGACGGCGATGCTGTTGAAACACAACGCAGCCGCTGGCTATACAGCTACTTCCAAAACATACCAAACTCGCTTGGAATCCTTCGTCGTGGTGTTACTAATTTTAGCTGGAACCAGTTCTTTTTCGGACTTGTCACCATCTCGCCGCCACTGTTTATTCATATAGGATTCAGTCTGATGATTGGCGTTATTTGCATGGCCCTTGGCATTGGTTTTGGCCTCAGCCCACTTACCTTTTTTGGAGGTCTCACGATCGCTGCGCTTTGGTTATTCTCAGCCAACATTCTTTGGACACTTTACCTCAGTAAAGCACCACAAGCACTTTGGGCAAACTTGTACGGCGTACCGCTCTTTGCCGCTCGACAGTTCACTGCACTGCTGCGCATGGGGAATCCTGATAAGAACTTCAAGCATACAGAACACAAGGTCAACGTCTCTATCGACGAGATCATGGGTAAGTCTTAAGCAGTTGTCAAGCACTGTTTCATTGAGCTACCTTCGAATTGATGCCGTATCGGAAACTTTTCTTTGCAGCCGTAATGCTTCTCCTAGGAGGAGTGTGCGCTGGATTATTCGCCATCAATAAACTAGGTGGCTGGAAGTACACAGCTCATCGCCTACATACCCTTGAGGCTTGGCCTACCTATACGCAACGCCTTAGCCAACTCGAGATGCTACCCATTGATAGTGGCGATGTAGTTTTCATCGGAGATAGTCATATCGCTTTCGGCGAGTGGCAAGATTGGCTAGCCGAAACGCCTATCGCCAACCGAGGTATTCCTGGTGAAGGCATTGAAGGCTTGCGGGCTTTCGCCAAAACCCAAGACCTGAAGATGGCCAGGATGCTTGTAGTCCAAATCGGCACAAATGACCTGCTTTTTCATGAAGTTGGAGAAGTGATTACTTACTATGAAGAATTGATAGATCAGTTAAATCAACTTGGAATACCAGTGATTTACTGCACGCTGCCAGGCGTAAACAATGAAGTCCGTTGGACGGGAATAAAAGCCAAGGACGTTGAAGTGCTCAACGATTTTATTCGCTCGATATCAGGCAAAACCAACGAAATACTTGATTTAGCCAAGGTATTGGGGACCGATAAAGGGGTTTTGCCGGAAGGCTTATCAGACGATGGCGTACACCTGAGGGGGGAAGGATATCGTATGTGGAAGAGCGAAATTGACCGTAACCTAAATAGGGTAGGCAGGTATTAATACTCCGACTACATTGCGCGCGGTACGACTTTTGGTAATATGATCTAGTCTGAGGTCTAATCCTTTGACAAGCTCTTAGCTCCCTACCGACGATTCATGGTTTTTAACTCCCTCAATTTCTTCATCTTTTCGGCGGTATTCTTCCCGTTGTACTTCGCCTTGCGAGGGAAAGCGAGGCTGTGGCTTTGTCTGATCGGTAGTTACGTCTTCTATGGCGTCTGGGACTGGCGTTTTCTTGGACTTATCGCGACGAGTACGCTTATTGATTACTACCTCGGTTTAAGTCTTGAAGACGAAGCAGAACCCGTACGTCGGAAACGACTGTTACAGTTGAGCTTGTTGGCCAACCTCGGCTTTCTCGCATTTTTCAAGTACTTCAACTTCTTTATTGAGTCTGCTACCGCTGGACTTCACGGCTTGGGGTATGACGGCTCACTGAGTACGTTACATATCATCTTGCCTGTCGGAATCTCCTTTTATACGTTTCAGTCGATGAGTTATTCGATTGACGTGTATCGCAAACAAATTCCTGTAGAGCGTGATCTCCTACGTTTCGCGACGTTCATAGCCTTCTTCCCGCAGTTGGTGGCAGGACCTATTGTACGTGCGAGTGACTTCTTACCGCAATTTGCGAAAGACCGCGAGTTCGAATGGACCCGCTTTCAGGTGGGTATGGGACAAGTCCTTTGGGGCTTTTTTAAGAAGGTAGCCATTGCAGACAGTCTAGCTCCATTTGTAGATCAATGCTTTGCCGATCCTGGTAAATTTGGGGGATTGCACCTCGCCATTGGTGTGGTGTTCTACAGCTTCCAGATTTATTGCGATTTCTCTGGATACTCAGATATCGCGATTGGTCTGGCCAGAATCATGGGCTTTGATTTTCCGAAAAACTTCAATAAACCGTACTTCTCGCAGAACTTCTCGGAATTTTGGCAGCGATGGCACATCTCGCTTTCGGGCTGGTTGCGCGACTATTTGTACATCCCCTTAGGTGGCTCGAGAGGCGGAAAGCTGTTCACTTGGCGTAACCTCATGATCACTATGTTACTTGGCGGTCTGTGGCACGGTGCAGCTTGGGTATTCGTTCTCTGGGGATTCCTCCACGGATCTTACCAAGTGCTTGGAAAAATTCTAGGGCCGCACTGGGGAAAACTGCTTGATGCCGTGCGCACACCGAAGTTTATCCGAGTTGCCTTGAATATCTCTATCGTCTACTTCTTGACCTGTTTGGCCTGGGTATACTTCCGTGCAGGCGCACCGAATATCCCAATGAGTGAACAGATTCCGATTGCGCATGGCGTGATTGGTGGAATCTTCTCTGGAGAAGGCTGGAGTTTCGGTGCCGTCATAAATAAATTCATCGTGCTGAAAGGTGTGTTACTTATTAGTATGATGCTCTTGGTGGAAATCATCGATGAGCGCACGCCGATGTGGCAAATGGTTGATCAACGACCGGCCTTTCGCGTTGCGAGTTTTGCTTCACTGTTGTGGTTGATTGCGCTCTTTGGCGTCTTCTCGGCCTCAGCGTTCATTTACTTCCAATTCTAGCGCTATGAAGAAATGGATGTGGATACCACTGGTCCTTATAGTGACCTTTGTTGGAGATCGCCTTATGGCCTACCTCCTGACGAATGCTGTCGAGAAATCTGAGTTTCGCTATTCTCGCCTCTATGCAGGTGAAGGAAAAGCTGATCTTGTCTTTATGGGCAACAGTCGTGGACTGAATTTCTACCAGCCTTACATTGAAAAAGTAACAGGTAAATCGACGCTGAATTTGAGCTACAATGCCATGCCTGAAGATCTCGGAGCAGTGTTGTTGCGTGACTATTTAGATACGTATGGCGCGCCAGAGAAGCTCGTGATCGATGCTACATTTTTAGACCGAGAGAATGCGGAATTAGTCCGAGAGTTTCGGGTCTATGCACAATATTCTGAGCGCTTGGATAGCCTTCTTAAGGAGACTGATTCTTCCATCTATTGGGGGACTAAGGTGGCGCACCTAACGCGCTATGGTGGGGAAGTTTCTCAGCGTATGTTTTACTACCTCACGAAGAGTGATGAAGACTGGTTACTTGATCGTCAGATCTCTAAAAACATGGTAGCTGAAGCAGCGCATCTAAAGCCTTACCGTAACAACTACACACTTGCTCGCATTCGTGCGTTGAGCGAAGTCGTTAAAGCATATCAAGCTGCAGGTACAGACGTTCGCTTTGTAATCAACCCATATTACCCTGCTTTCCAAAAGACGATAATGAATCTAGACAGCTTGTCACTAGATGTGCGCAAACTGACGGGGATTCCGGTCCTTGATTACTCTAAGAGTGTCACCGGCGACGAGAACTTTGGTGATTATCAGCACCTGAATAAGCAGGGCGCTGAGGTGTATTTGGGACGGATGTTAAAGGATATTGGGCTTTAGGTAGGACCACCTTCAGAGATGTATCGGTCGCTCCGCACTACAGCCTTTGTATTCGCTTTCGCTCAAAAGGAATGCGTTGTGCTACGGACGAAAAGACCCTAGCATATAGCTTACTCCGTCCTGCTCAGCTGATTTAGCGCAAGCTCAACATCAGCGGTTGGCAATTGACAGACGCGATTCTCACATACGTAGATTAGCGTTTTTCCTTCTTGGAATTTATTTTCCAATAAAGCCAAATCAGAGTCCGTTAGACTTCCAATGAAGGTGGCTTGTGGGATGAGTTTTTTCGCAAGTTGTAGGCGCACTTTTATCGCATCAGGTCCTACGATGGCTACCTCATATCGTTTGTACGCGAGACGGCTGTGAAGACTTAGCCACCTTGAAAAGTAGGCGGGTTGGCGCCGCTCAGCGAGGCCAGGTAACATAGATGCGACCATGTCCTTACCGCGTTGGAGATATTTTTCATTTCCTAGGATAGTACCAAGCCGCAGAAGGTTGTCTGCCATGACGGCATTGGAGGAAGGAATCACATTGTCGGTGTCTTCAACGCTACGAGTGACCAAAGGTGGATCAATGTTGGAAGTGAAGTAGAGTAGTGAAGCCTCCGGATTACTGAAGTGTAGTATCGCATAGTCCACCAGTTTTTGCGAAAGCTTAAGCCAATGCTCGTCAAAATTTGCCTGATAAATTGCGAGGTAAGCATCTGCTAGATTGGCATAGTCATCTAGAAATGCATTGATGTGTGCTTTGCTTTTTGCACTCGTTCGCAGTAGTCTTCCATCTTCCTGAAGCATCGAACGTTCAAGGTGCTTTGCCTCTCGGATGGCGGTGGCCAAATAGTCCTCATCACCCAGCGCTAGGTACGCATCCACGTAGCCTTTGATCATAAGCCCGTTCCAGCTCACGAGTACTTTATCGTCAAGTGCTGGGCGAATGCGCTTATCACGAGCGGCCATGAGTTTGACCTCTGCTTTATCAATGAATCGCTCCATTTCTGCGAGGTCCATGCGGCGCTGCTTAGCTAAAGTTGCAAGGTCAC
This sequence comes from uncultured Saprospiraceae bacterium, assembly GCA_937923485.1. GTDB lineage: Bacteria > Bacteroidota > Bacteroidia > Chitinophagales > Saprospiraceae > CALDTK01. The sequence continues at coordinate 5,254 of CALDUE010000132.1, read as the reverse complement.
CTTGACGGTGAAGGATGTTATTTTTATGTTCCCAGTTTCCTCCACGACGGATGTCGTAGACGTCCATAAGGATGTCGAGCTCTTTTTCACTGAGTAACTCATAGAGTTCGTCGTACTGCCAGACGTAGAATTTTCCTTCTTCGCCTTCGCTATCTGCGTCGAGACTTGAATAAAATCCTCCCGCTGGGTTAGTAAGCTCGCGAGCAATGAAAGCTAAGGTTTGACGGATGACTTTTTCGTATTCCGCATTGTGGTTTTGCCGGAAGGCATGGGAGTACAAACTCACCAACTGACCATTGTCGTAAAGCATTTTCTCAAAGTGTGGAGCATGCCATTTCGCATCTGTAGAATAGCGCGCAAAGCCGCCTCCTAGTTGATCATAAATGCCCCCGCGAGCCATGGCTTGTAAGCCCTTATTGAGCACACTGAATGATGAGGTGTCCCCAGATAAATTTGCCTCGGTAAGCATAAATTCATAAAGGACTGGTAGCGGAAATTTTGGTGCTGAACCAATACCTCCATAGGTCGGGTCAGCGAGCATGACGAGTCGATTTAAATTGTCCGCGCCAATGGCTTGATCGTACTTCTGGGGAGCTGGAATAGGAGGTTGAGCGCCAGCTTCAGCAAGTTGGTTTGCAAGCTGAGCGGCGTAGGTTTCTAGTTTTACTGGTTCGGTTTCTTTGAGTTTGGTGAAGTAATCAAGGATCTCCAACCACTTCTTTTTTGGGAAATAGGTACCCGCCCAGATCGGTCTACCATCAGGTAGGGCAATCGCATTCAGCGGCCAACCACATGAACCGCTTCCGCTCATTTGGCAGGCCGACATATATACATCATCGACGTCTGGGCGCTCTTCTCGATCTACTTTTACGGTTACATAGCCATCATTCATAACCTTCGCCACGGTACTATCTTCAAAGCTTTCCCGCTCCATGACATGGCACCAATGACAGGCGGCATAGCCGATGGAAATAATCATCAGCTTGTCCTCTTTTTGCGCAGCCGAAAGCGCTTCACTTCCCCAAGGTCGCCAGTTTACGGGATTGTGAGCATGCTGAAGAAGGTAAGGGGAAGTCTCTTGCGCAAGTGCGTTGGTGTGTTCGTGCATTTCCGTTTGGGCTTGGCAGCTTGTCAAAAACAATAAGAGTAGTGTCAATAGACGAAGATGAACCATAGCGGAAGGTAAGTTTTGTAAACGAGTAGGTGGAAACTCCGTATATTAGTAGAGTTCGTATGTAAATCCACCTGCATGTTTAATAGATCACTCATTGTTGTATTTGCGGGGCTTTTATGCACTTCTGCTAGTGCTCAGACCTTGCGTATTGTAACGGATCTGTCTAGTCGCATCGAAGAAACCTCCGGGTTGCTTTACCTCAATGGTCGTTTGCTCACCCACAATGATTCGGGTGGATCGGTCAAGCTTTATGAGGTCGATACGGCTACAGGAGACGTAATCGATGATGTACTTGTGAATGGTGCCACGCTTACCGATTGGGAAGATATGTGTGCCGACGACGAAGATATCTTCGTGGGGGATTTCGGAAATAACCTTGGAGATCGCACTAGTCTCAAGCTATATAAAATTGAAATTAATGATTTTTTAGATGGAAGCGAATCTACCGATGCGGTAGAATTGCCTTTTCATTATGCTGATCAAACTAATTTTGATCCTGCTCAATTTCGCACTAATTTTGATGCAGAGACATTGATCTGTTATGGCGACCATCTACTTATTTTTAGTAAGAATTGGGGCGATGGAAAGACGCGCATTTATCCGATCGATAAGGATGAAACGAGCGAGCAGGAACTCGAGCCAATAGCAACAATCGACATAGGAGGTTTAGTTACAGGTGGTGTCTATAATGCTGATAAGCAGGTGATTATATTAGTTGGCTATCAGGGGTTTATTCCGTTTGTCGTGGAGATGCAAGTAGACGGAAGTTTAGATTTCGACACCTTCTCTTGGGAGCGAACAATCTTGTCAACGCAAGGTGGCTCAACTCAAATTGAAGGAATAAGTTTAGCACCCGGCGATCGCTATTTTATCTCTGGAGAACGAACGGCTATTGCTGATCCAACGCTATATGAATTTACGTTTGGAGGGGTCTCAAATACTACTTCTGTAGAGAATGCTAACTCTATTTCAGTTTATCCAAATCCTGCAAATAATATGGTTCATGTTGAAGGCGAAGATATTAAACGTGTAGAGTTACATGATATCTCAGGAAAGCTTGTATTCGTCTCGACAGAAAAGCAACTTCAACTCGGTACTTTAGCGCGCGGAAGTTACACGTTGAGCACCTTCGACAAGGGTGGACAGAAAAGTTCGAGGATACTCGTCCTAGAATAGAGCTCTTCAATTCCTCAACATTAGAATTTTTAGGCGGGCTCTTACGAGTTTGATACCTTGCTTCCATGAAAGCAATGGTGCTCAATGCAGTAGGCGAACAGCCTGTATTGACGGAAGTCGAACTCCCCAAATTAGAAGCAGGCGAAGTCTTGGTGAAACTCAAAGCAGCCGCCCTCAACCACCGTGACGTCTACATCACGCAGGGGCTTTATCCTGCAATCAAGACGCCGTCTATCTTGGGGTCCGACGGGGTCGGTGAGCTGGACGGCAAGCGAGTCGTCTTGCTTCCAGGCCTCAAATGGGGCGATCGCGATGATGTGCAAGCGCTTGATTATGAGGTGCTTGGAATGCCTCATGATGGCACTTTTGCTGAGTACATTGCCATTCCAGAAGCAAGTGTTTATCCTTGTCCGGAGCATTTGACAGATGCTGAAGCTGCGGCCTTTCCTCTAGCTGGACTGACAGGTTATCGTGCATTGATGACTCGAGCTTCCGCCAAAACCTCCGACACGGTTTTGGTCACTGGAGCTGGGGGTGGAGTAGCGACGATGGTTATTCAGTTGGCAGTTGCGCTCGGTTGTGCTGTCTATGTGACGAGTAGTAGTACGGAGAAGATAGCTTTCGCCAAAACCCTCGGTGCGAAAGGTGGGGTCAACTATACAGATGATGACTGGATTGATCAATTAAAGGGAATGACCGAAGGTCTTGACGTCGTAGTAGATGGCGCGGGAGGTGAGGGATTTTCTAAGCTTAGCAAACTTATGAAGCCTGGAGGGCGAATGGCTTTTTATGGAGGTACACGCGGTACCATACCGAAATTAAATCCTCAGGTTCTTTTTTGGCGCCAAGTCACGATAGCAGGTTCGACCATGGGCAGTCCAAAGGAATTTGAAGCTATGTTAACCTTTGTAAGTAAGCATAAGATTCGCCCAGTGGTAGATAGTGTTCGACCGCTTGAGGAGCTTCCTGCGGCACTCGCTCGCATGGATGCTGGTGAGCAGAGGGGGAAATTAGTTGTCACCATGGAAGGCCTCTCCTCATGAAAAAGATTCTTCTTCTTTCCGATACACATTCCTTTCTCGACACGGCCATTATGGAGCATATTGCAGAGGCTGATGAGGTTTGGCATGCAGGCGATATTGGCAACTTTGAAGTCTATGATACCCTTGATGCCGAGGCAAAGATGTTGCGCATCGTTCACGGAAACATTGATGAGTACAGCATGCATACGGTTGCGCCTGAAAGCCTAGACTTTACAGTTGAGGGCTTACGGGTTTTCATGACGCATATTGGCGGTTATCCAGGTCGATATAATGCACGCGTGAAGGATTATCTCCGCGGTGAGCCCGGTATTGACCTCTTTATTTGTGGTCACTCGCACATTTTGAAAGTTATGCCCGATCGTGAGCACAAACTCTTACACATGAACCCTGGTGCATGTGGTATTTATGGCTTCCATTTGATGCGGACGATGATCCGTTTTCAAATTGAGGAAGGGAAGATTTTAAAGCCTGAAGTGATTGAACTTGGAAAGCGTGGGGCAATCACTGAAGAAAGCTCTGTATTTTTAGAGAAGTGAAAAAGGCATAGCGCTGCGAGGAACTAACGAATCAGTTCCGTGTCTGGATAGGTATTGTACCAAGCAAACCAAAACATTCGGTGATAAGGCAAGCGGTGAAGCACCCGACCTTCTGAAGAAGTCAGTGTCTCTTCTTTTATGTCCCAAAGGATACCATCAGCATCTTTGACTTGACCATCATCCATCTTTTTGAACTCGATTTCTTCAGATCCATACACCCGATTCGCACCTGATGCATCGGTGACAACTACGAACGGTGTACCTCCAATTTCGTTTTGGTAGACTTTCTTACGCTTAAGGAAATTGGCGGAAATTGCCAAAGGGTCTTCTTTATAACCATCTGCTCTGATAATGAGTACCTCATCTTTATTGCGAAGTCTATCATCTAGCTGTGGGACAGTAAACATGAGTTCATCGGTAGAGAAATAGTTATTGTAAGCAACTCCTTCACCATAATCTCTTCGGTGACCAGTGTTTAAGGAAAGAACTTTTGTGTCCGGGTGTATTTTTTTCCATTCACCCCAAGTCGTCGTCACTACAGAGTGACTTGAGAGCTCAATTCCTTTTCCTACTAATGGGCCGATCACAGGCTTCCCTTCGATGGTATTCCAGAGGGATTGAGTAGCCTTATCGTACATCAACTTGTTAGAACGATAAAGAAACCCACTCGTGCCAAGGTCAAAGTTTGCGCCTTCAAATTCTGTATCGTAGGCAATCACGGTGCCGCAGAGTGTACAGTAGACTCCACAGATGGACTCTCCACCGATTTCATCTACAAACATCTCGTGCCAGGCAAGGATACGCTTAGGGTAGGCCCTGTTGTCACCGTTAATGGAAACACCGAAAACGATATTATCATCCTCTAAGTAGGTCGCACGTTCAGCAGTTATCATCTCTGGCTGGCGCAGAGGAGGAATACCGTCTTGAACAACACCACCCCAGCGGACTTCGTCGAGCCGTATCGTCGTTTGATTGGTGCGTCCTTTGAAATACTTTTCAAATTTAGGATCCTTGCTCTTTTGAATTCTTGCCATCCAATCGCCGTAGTAAGGCAAAATTTCTTGGTCTCTGTTCCACATCCAGTCGAGCCAGGCAAAGGTATTTTGTCCAAGACGCTGCTCTGTTTTGTCTTCCAGTAAACCCACAATTGGTTTAAGATCTACCTGCCCTCGAGAGAAGTACATGACATCGATTAGCATTGGGATATAGCCGTCTTTCCAATTCTCGTCAAAGCCCTTTATGGTCTCCTCGGTAATAACAGGGTCTCCTGTGAACAGAAACAGCATGTTATTGATATCCTCTTCAGCTACGGCTGAGTAGTCGGC
>CALDUE010000131.1 GCA_937923485.1 uncultured Saprospiraceae bacterium | reverse complement strand
AACTGATTCGCACCCAAAGAATCAAAATTGGGATAGTCTAGAGTGAACTGCGTGAATACCCCGGCCATTGTAGTTTGATCGTAGCGACTCTGCCATGCACTACCTTCTTGTAGGGTCTGAGAATCGTCTCCAACTTGCACGATGTAACCGCCGGTAAGTTCAAGTCCACTCGTTTCGTCAGAGTTAAGCTTTGAAATGTCAATGCGGTCATTGTCTCTTCTCACCTTTTCAGTGAAGAGGTATACTCCCTGATAATTATCATTGAGCACAACATCAACATATTGTGCTCTGGGTGCCCAAGGTTGAATGTCGCGCGCCCACATGTAGGCGAGTGCATTCCGCATAAGACTCTTGTCAGAGTATGGACCATGAATGGCCCAATCGTCATGCTTTGGCATGCCGAGGATGGAAACCTCAACTTCTTCTTCCGTTACGGAATCTCGGACTTCAAAACCAATGTTGCGCTTGTCAAAGTCGAGCGAACTAGATCCACGCCACTTCGCATAGATCTTCTTGACGGTTTGGGTTGGCGCATCTGTGATGCGATTAACGCCTCCGTTATCGTAAATGTAAAGGTCGGATTCTCTTAAAAAACCTGGCTCTAATCTTTCTTGCCGCTTAGTATCGATTTCAAAAATCGGCAGGGTGGACTGGTCAAGCGTTGTGTCTTGACTGGTACCAGTTGTAGGGTTTGCCGCAATCAAGAGGCAAAGCAATACGAATTGTAATTGAAAATAATGCTTCATGGGGAGGTCTATTGACCAATCTCAAAGATACTTGAAGCTTCTTCACCTTGCTGAGAATGAATGTAATACGACTGTTAAAGTAACTAAAATACCCAGTCTTGGTTTTAGACCCCTGATATAAGCTATTTCGCATGGAATGCATCTGCATTTGACCCTACGCGCTGGGCGATGAGGGCATAGATGCGTTTTGAGAGTTCTTTTTCGTTTTCTCTGAAGCGTTCCCATTCTACTTTCGTCAAAACCCCACACACGATACCGAGGTTAAAGGCTCTGAACGCCCGGTTGGTCTGGTAGGCATGGATGATATATTGCTCTTGTTCTGGCCGATTGAGTTTGTAGAATCTTCCTTTTTGCTCAAGGACGTAGCGATGCCATGCTTCTAAAATTACCTCATTCTGCATTTTAATGACGGGTCTAAGGGTATCATTTTGAAATGCCTCCAAGGGCAAAGCGCCTTCGGCAGTGTCTACATGTGGCCGCATGGCTACTAATTGGTCGTCTCGCATAGTACGTTTAACGTTCAAAGCGGTAAAATGCTTAGCCTGAAAATGTGATTCGTGATAAAGACGTTCACTGTATATTGAGATCTCCTTAAAGCTGACGCAAAGTCCCTTAAATGAAGACCATAAAAAATGCGCCTTTTCCAATTTCAGCTCACCTTTTATGGGAGTTTGATGCTGATACGATTGACTTTAGCAAACACTACAGGATAATCATCGAGCGCATTATCGAACGTGGCGGAATGGATGAGTGGCGTGGGGCTGTCAAACACTATGGAGTTGAGACTATCTGCGAGGTAGCCAAGAGTTCAAAAGGGTTGAGTGATCGTAACCGAAATTTTGCATTGCTCTTTGCACGATCACCGCTAGTAGCCTAAGTATGAGACCTAACTCAACAGTCGTCAAACCTCCGACCTATGACCTGCTGCTCAAGCTCATGTCGGATCCGTATCTCAAGGATTTCTCGTTGGTCGGTGAAACTGCATTAGCAATCTACTTTAATCATCGATTGTCAATAGACTTAGATCTCTTTTCACTAAAAGAATTTGATAGTGAAAAGCTGCGACAACATGTTTCAGACACTTACGGATTTGAGCGTACTGATCAGTTTAGTAATGGACTGATGGGATTTATTACTGGAATCAAAGTAGACTTTATAAGACATGCGTACCAGCTTGTCAATCCACTGGAGGTCCTGAATGGTGTTCGCATGACTTCTGCCCTTGACATCTCGGCCATGAAATTGAATGCCATCACTGGAAATGGCACCCGTATTAAAGATTACTATGACATGTCCGTTTTGCTAGAGCATTACCCTCTTGGTAAAATGCTAGAGGCATACGAACTGAAATACCCTGAGGCTGGTATTCCCATCGCCGTACGCTCCCTCACCTACTTTGACGACATCGATTTTGATCGCGAACCCGCGCTAATGGCTAAGCCCATAGCATTCGAAATGGTGCGTCAACGATTGCAGGCAGCAATACTTGATCCTTATAAGACCTTTTAAAAAGCATCGTAGATGCTTTGCTAAGCTTTAGCGTTAGCCCTCCAACCAAGCTCGAACTCCAGCTACACTCACCGTCTTATCCGCAAAGTAGGCTTCTGCTTCTGGTCGCTTGGCGTCTTCGGCACCGAGCTGGGTGAGGATGTTCTGCAAGTGCATGCGCATGTGACCTGCTTGAATGCCCGTGGTGACGAGCGATCGAACAGCTGCAAAATTTTGGGCAAGTCCAGTCGCTGCTACTATGCGCATCAGTTCTTCTGCACCTGGATTGCCAAGAACCTCCAAACTCGCTGCGGCGAGGGGGTGTGCTTTGGTCAATCCTCCAACCGTGCCTAGGGCAAGCGGGATATCCAACCAAAACTTGAATTGCCCGTCGACGATGCTAGACTGGCTTAAAGAACGATACTGACCATCACGACTTGCATACGCATGTCCGCAAGCCTCCACAGCTCGGAAGTCATTACCAGTGGCGATAACGACGGCGTCGATGCCATTAAAGATGCCCTTGTTGTGCGTAGTGGCACGATACGGACTTACCCGAGCAAGTTGAACGGCTTGGTGAAAGCGCTCGGATAATTCCCAAGAGGTAAAACCACCAGCGCCTTGCCCCATATCGTTTACATGACAACACACCTCAGCACGTACAACACACTCTGGGGTATAGTTGCTGAGAATTCCCATGAGTACTCGGGGTGGAGCCAGTTGCTCTACAGCAGACTTCGCATTAAATTCAAGACAGGTTTTCAAAACTCTTGGTAAGGAACTGCCCCAACACTCAAGGATGGTGTTGATGAAGTTCGCCCCCATAGAATCACGTGTATCAAAGGTGCCACGTAATTCGAAGGTGTTCGGTAACTCAGGAAAGGAGTGTAGCGTAATGCCTTTCACGCCTCCGCCCCGCTCATCCATGTTCACGGTGTGTGGCTTGGAACACTCAAGCAGTTTTAGCGAAAGCTGAGGAAGTACTTCTCGAAGAAGCGCCTCCTTTCCATCCCATTCAAAAAAGAGCTGACCCACTTTGGTCGTCCCAAGAATGGTGGTTTTAAAACCTCCTCGAGTGCCCCAATATTTCGCTGCAGCACTCGCAGCGGCGACCACACTACTCTCTTCTATTGCCATCGGTACGGCGTAGGTCTTGCCGTCGATGACAAAGTTTGGTGCAATGCCAAGCGGCATCACAAAATTGGCAATGGTGTTCTCAGCAAAATTGTCTAGTCCGTTCTGCGTTCGCTTGTCCGGATGGTCAAAACCAGCCAAACGCATGATGAGCTGACCCGAATCAGCGCCATACTGCTCGGCAACCCACTCACGTTGAGCAGCTTTTGATAGTCTAGAAAAACCGTTAATCCATTTCTTTGGAGCCATCTCCATACCTATCGTACTTTAAGGAACGCCTCTGCGAGCTCAAGTCCGCGAACTTGAGAAGTTACAAATGACTGAAGCGGTTCGTAATCACTAGTAGCATACTTGAGAAAACCTGAGGCCTGTCCATATACACTGTTTAGCTCGCACTTGCTTCTAAGATAATAGCCGTCGAGGAAATTCTTTACGCCACCCGAAATAATTACGTCCGTGCAACGCAGGCCACCACGCAATTCCTTCTTGGCCTGATTGACCAGCTGCACCATTTCTGCAGCAGAATGACCAATGTTCGTGAGTGAATCGTAAATCACTTGTTGAACGGGGTCGGCCCGAAGAAGCTCTAGTTTTGAAAAATTTGTGCCCCCGCCAGCGGCAAACTCTACTGCCGCAAGTGGAAGTTGAAGTAATGCCTTGAGAGACGCTATGCCCATACCCTGCCCTACTTCTTTGACAATGATTGGAACATTCAATTGGTCTAAGACGGTCTCAATCGTTTCTAAAGGAGGAAGTAAAAAACGATCTCCTTCAGGTTGCAACCACTCTTGCAGCGGATTGACGTGGATGATCAATCCATCGGCTTTAAGTAGCTCTAGCATCTTCTCGACTCGCCACATCTCTTTGTCGGTGACCAGGGTCTCAAGCTGAGCGATGCCAAGGTTGGCGAATAGCGGTTGCTTCTCACCGATTAATGGACGCATATCGAAATCCGCAAATCGATCATTGCTATAGAGTAATGGTCTGCAGGACCCAAGGCCCATTCCAAATCCAAACTCGTTGCAAGCACGAGCGAGATTTCGATTGATGACCTGAGCTTTTTCAGTTCCGCCTGTCATACTCGAGACCCACATGGGAACAGCGAGTGAAAAACCAGCAAAATTAGTTGGAGCTAAAGATCCTGGCTGAGGATGAGCCGAGAGCAGAGGCTCGTAGGAGAACCTCGGATCAATCTTATCACCTGTTATTTGCGAATCGAAGGCGAGCCGAATGTGGTCCGACTTGCGTTCTTCGGCAGTTGGATCACTGTCGAATGCATCAGAAGGCGATGATCCAGAAGAGGTTAGATTAGGCACAGACATGTCTTGAGTAGACAAAGTAAAGCGGTCGTTGTTGAACAACAGACGACAACAGAGAAAAAATATGCGTTAAGTGCTCAATAAATGACCTCAAGCTAAAGAGGTGATTTTGAGGGCGTTGATAAAACCTGAGCGAAAATTTAACTGTTTTTCAGGCAGTTAGCTTTCGCCAAAACGAAAAAAAAGTAAAATTAGGCTTGCAGAATGTGTGGAAAAGGGTACTTTTGCGACCGCTTAAGAGCGCAAGCCGGAAGAACATCTTTTTTCTGGTTTGATCATGTTTTGAAAATTGAGTCTGTGAATACCCTCAGCTACCGTACATCTAACGCCAATAACGCGACTGTAGAGCGCGCTTGGTTCGTAGTAGATGCTGCTGGACAAACCGTAGGTCGTCTCTCTTCGCGAGTGGCTTCGGTTTTACGCGGCAAGCATAAGCCTTCTTACACTCCACACGTCGACACTGGCGACAATGTGATCATCATTAATGCTGATCAAGTTGTCTTTACTGGTTCGAAGGAAGTACAGAAGACGTACCTCACTCACTCTGGCTACCCTGGTGGTCAGAAGTCGAATACTCCAGAGCGCATTCGTGCAAAGCATCCTGAGCGTATTCTTGAAACTGCCATCCGTGGTATGCTTCCAAAGAATAAGCTTGGACGTGCGATGTACAAGAAGCTTCATGTATACGCAGGTGCAGAGCATCCACACGTTGCACAAAAGCCAAGCGACCTACCTAGCTAGGATCGTATTGGTTTCTCGTGTTCTGCCGACCATAGTCCCGTAGGACTGCGGGAAAGGCTAGAACACTAACTTCCACTCGACAGTAAATTCCTCCATGGATACCATCAACGCCATAGGCCGCCGTAAAGCTTCAGTCGCACGTGTATACTTGCGTCAAGGCTCAGGCAACATCAAGATCAACGGAAAAGAAGTCAATGAATTCTTTCCGCAAAAGCACATCGAATACAAAGTATCGCAGCCACTCCACACCGTGGAAGTTGCCAACTTGTATGACATCGTAGTCAACGTCAAAGGCGGTGGCTTCAAAGGTCAAGCAGAAGCCACTCGTATGGCAATTGCTCGTGCACTCGTAAAAATCAACGAGGAGTACCGCTCACCACTCAAGGCTGAGAAGTTTCTTACCCGTGACGCCCGCGTGGTGGAGCGTAAGAAGTACGGTAAGCCTAAGGCACGTAAGAGCTTCCAGTTCTCTAAGCGTTAGGACTTGTTTTTTGCCTGGAGTACTCCAATGTGCTTCAGGTTGGAACCCATTCTCTCCCCTTCGGCAACTCGTTGCCCTTCAATTTTACTATCATGGCTAAGCCAACATATCAAGAACTTCTCGACGCCGGTGTACACTTCGGACACCTTAAGCGTAAGTGGAACCCGAAGATGGCCAAGTACATCTTCGCTATGCGTAAAGGCATTCACATCATCGACCTCAACCGTACAGGTGAGGAGATGGATCGTGCCGGACGCGCAATGAAGCAACTTGCTCGCTCGGGCAAAAAAATTCTCTTCGTAGCAACCAAAAAGCAAGCGCGTGACGTGGTTGCTAATGTCGCTCGCGAATGCAACCAGCCTTTCGTTACCGACCGTTGGTTGGGTGGAATGCTTACCAACTGGCAGACAATCCGTCGTTCAGTACGTAAGATGCAGTCGATTGACAACATGCTTTCGGATAAGAGTCTTTCTTCTATCACGAAGAAGGAGCGTCTCATGCTTACGCGCGAACGCGAAAAGCTAGAGCGTGTACTCGGGGGTATTTCTGAGCTCAACCGTACGCCAAGTGCAGTCTTCTTAGTTGACATCACACACGAGCACATCGCGCTTGCTGAGTCTAAGAAGCTAGGCATGAGAACGTTTGCCATGGTGGACACCAATTCGGATCCAACTACTGTGGACTTCCCTATTCCGGCTAACGACGATGCTTCTAAGTCTATCGAAATCGTTTGTCGTTACCTCGCTGAGTTCATCAAAGAAGGTATGAGCGAGCGCGAGACACAGAAAGCTGAGCGCGAATCTGCAGCAGCAGCTGAGGCGGCCGACGCAGCAGCGGCGAAGAAAGCCCAAGCAGATGCTAAGGCAGCAGCCAAAGCGGAAGCAACAGCAGCGGCAGAGGCGGCTAAAGCAGCAGCTCCAGCAGCTGAAGGTGATGCACCTGCAGCAGAGTAGATTTTTCTCCAATTTTTGACTGAGCGCAATTCTGCGTGAAGTCCTCAACTTAACAATACGCTTATCATGAGCACTGTAGCTATTTCAGCAAAAGACGTCAAGAAGCTTCGCGACATGACTGGTGCTGGTATGATGGATTGCAAGAAAGCCCTCAGCGCAGCTGGAGGTGATCTCGAAAAGGCCATCGAAGAACTCCGTAAGAGAGGTCAAAAAATCGCATCTAAACGTGCGGACCGTAACGCTACCGAAGGAGTAGTGATCGCAAAGGTCAACGATGATTTCACCCGTGGAATCGTCTTCAAGCTGACTAGCGAAACCGATTTCGTTGCTAAGAACGATGATTTTGTCGCGATTGCACAGACAATGGCAGACAAGATTCTTGCAGCTTTCCCAGCAGATACTGAGGCTGCCCTCGCTTTAGACTACGGCGATGGTATGACTATCGGCGAGAAAGCATTAGAGCGCACAGGTGTCATCGGCGAGAAGATCGAGGTCGCTGAGTACGCTTCTCTTGAAGCACCACTCGTTGTTGACTACAACCACATGGGCAACCGTGCAGGTGTACTCGTAGCACTCACGAAAGCTTCTGATGCATTCGTTCAACCAGCTCGCGATGTCGCTATGCAAGTAGCAGCTATGAAGCCCGTAGCTGTCGATAAGGATGGAGTTGATGCATCTGTTGTCGAGAAAGAAATCGAAATCGGAAAAGAAGTTGCACGCAACGAAGGCAAGCCAGAGGCTATGCTCGAGAAGATTGCAATGGGTAAGCTCAACAAGTTCTACAAAGAGAATACGCTTCT
>CALDUE010000130.1 GCA_937923485.1 uncultured Saprospiraceae bacterium | reverse complement strand
AGAAATTGTATTAGGCGGCGATGTCGGTCCGCAAGATGCCCAGCCGATCTTGAATTCAAATGCTGGATCGGTCACGGGGTTTATCCTTAATTTTTCTAGGAATAAGGTGCAATGGGAGACTCTTCAAGCAGAGCCGACGTGGATTGAGTGGCTCACCGAAACCTGTGCTGATTTCCCTGTCTTGCTTGACATCCCTGCACCTGCATCCCTTGTCGACGACATCCTCACAACGCTCGAACCCGTAGGAGTGCAAGTACACGGAGGCGAAGAAGAGGCCGTAGGCTTAAAAAGCTATGACGAGCTGGATGAGTGGATGGAGGTGCTGCAGGTTGAGTGATTGACTCTGCGGCGTTCGACTGGCTCCCGCCAGTGCCGCTTTAGGAGGTGATTTGTGTTTTCAACCCACTACGGAAGCCCCGCAAGTCTGCGTGGGTTGAGACGAACAGAACGGGCTAAGCGGGCTGAATATCAAACTCGCCCCAACACCTCGACCATTTTCCGAATCTTTCGCTCATCCGTCACCTGCAAGGCGTACTCATCATTTCCTTCCTCTCCCATAGATAGACGTGGGTTACGGTAAGTCATCACACTTTGGGTTTTGGCGAAAGCTGAACCGTGCACCTCTTGCACCCCAGTCTGAACCACAAGCTTTTGGACATTGGCAGGACGGATGCCCGAGCCCGCAAGAATAGTGATGCGCCCATCGGCTTGTTTGACCAAACGTTGAATGCACGCCATGCCTTTTGCCGCCGTAGCTTCTTGACCAGAGGTAAGTACCCGATCAATACCGCCTTCTATGAGCGCATCGAGTGCATCGTAAGGATCGACCGTCATGTCGAAGGCGCGGTGGAAGGTGACGAGCATCGGGCGCGCACGGAGAACAAGCTGATTGGTTCGCGCTGTGTCGACGGTGCCATCGGAATGGAGGATGCCAAAGACGACCCCATCTGCGCCTGTCGCTTTAATCGCGTCGATGTCAGCGAGCATCGTATTGAACTCGGTCTCGTTGTAGCAAAAATCTCCCCCACGTGGTCGAATCATCACCATAATCGGAATGTGCTTACGACACTGAATGGCTTCCTGTACTAGGCCGATGCTTGGGGTCAGCCCACCAACATCCAAAGCGCTACAAAACTCGACGCGATGCGCGCCTCCAGCCTCGGCTGCTAGCACTCCCGCGACATCTTCAGTAACTACCTCGTAGATGATCATCCTTCGAGCTTTGAACCACTTGCGAAGAGGCCGTTTTCTACTTGCTCACTCCACAAGGCATATTCAAATCCTGGGGCGATGCAGAAGCTTCCATGGCGTCCATCTTTACCAAGCGCGATGAAGCCAACTTGGATATCTTTCCAGTCCGGATTTTTCGCGACGACACGCTCTACAGCAAGCTCACAAGCCTCTTGGGGTGAGTGACCTTGGCGCATCAGTTCGACGACTAGGAAGCATCCGCAAGCACGGATTACGGCCTCGCCCCAACCCGTAGCCGTTGCTCCGCCAACGTCATTGTCGAGGTATAAGCCAGCCCCGATGATTGGTGAATCTCCAACTCTGCCAGCGTATTTGTAGGCAGCCCCGCTGGTGGTGCAAGCCCCCGCTAAATTGCCTTGATTATCCAGGGTCAAAAGTCCGATAGTGTCGTGATTTTCAACATTGATTTTTGGTTTTTGTCGGCGCTCACTAGCGAGCCATTCTTCCCATTCCTTTTTCGATTCCTCGGTGAGAAGATTTACTTTTTCATGCCCTTGAGCTATGGCAAATTCTTGCGCTCCTTTGCCTACCAACATTACGTGGGGAGTCTTTTCCATGACCTGTCGGGCAACTGTAATCGGGTGCAGGATTTCTTGGAGATAAGCCACCGAACCACAATCTCCATCCGAGTTCATGATGCAGGCGTCGAGGGTCACGTTGCCGTCGCGATCCGGTCGACCACCAATCCCGACACTTCTTCCGTTAGGGTCGGCCTCGGTTACGCGAACGCCAGCTTCTGCGGCATCAAGGGCGTTTCCGTTTTCACTCAAAACTTGCCACGCAGCTGTATTGGCTGCCTTTCCATGATTCCAAGTTGAAATGACTACTGGGCGAACTAGAGTACTAGGTGGAGCATGCGCTGGGCTGTTCAAAGAGTTGCTAGCTGCTTGGGAAGGGTCTGTGCAGCTTGCAGTCAATGCCGCGCCCACTGCAGGAACGGCTTTAAGGAAATTGCGACGAGTAGACATGGTCTAAAGGTAGCAATACGTAGTCAGCTACCATTCTATGATCAGCGGGAGTTGTACATCTACCATCAACAGGTTGTGCTTGAGCCATATTGAGGCCTGTGAAGAGTGGCCGACAACTTGCGTGATCCCTTCTTCCATAAGGGCACCATTGAATTGCTCCGGACGTATCCATAGCGGTCCGTCAAAATGGTCGGTGCCGCCGTTTCTTTCGGTTCGATAGAAGAGCTCGGGTGGCTGCTTCTTATTTAAATAGTTGATGGTCTCATCGAGTGAATAATTGGGATACTGACGATGAATGCGAGCTAATAACTTTTTACTTAGTCCAGCGTGTGAAAACAAATATTTATCATTTCGATAGACGTAACAAAAGTCTTCTTTATACTCTTGGTAGATATCTGAAATTGCACTCGCATTGTCTTCCTCATAACCTTCAATTTTAAAATCTGGGCGGTCGGGATAGAGGTAGGCCAAATCATGGTTGCCGATGAGGAGCTTCGATTGGTGTGTTTTAGCGAAAGCAAAAATTTCGTTCAATAGTTTCGGGTCGTTTCCGCGCGTTCCTTTGTTGACATAGTCGCCCAAAAACACCAAATCGTACCCTTCTTCCTGTAGGTCGATCGCAAAGTTGAGCATCTTACGACGCATGTGTACGTCGGGGATGACAGCGAGACAGTGAGAGGTGGACATGGAGGGCAAGTTCGTCAATCTCAGCCAGACGAGAGATTTTTTCATTTTTTTCAGCTTTCGCCAAAACCATTCATCCACTCGGGCGTATTGTTGCACTTGCAACTGTTGCGCATGCATCTGAATAGCGATAAATTTACAACCTTAGGAGAGGGCTTGCACCGCACAGGAAGGGTGATGCGTCAACGGCTCGTGGAGGCACTTGCACATTTGGGCTATGATTATCCTGTGGAGTTTTGGCCTACGCTTAAATACGTGAATGCCAACCCGAAAGCCTCGCAACATGAGATCGCAACCTTCTTGGTGCGCGATAAAGCTACTGTAGCTCGTCTTCTAAATAGGATGGAGGAGAAGAAGCTCGTCAAAAGAGTTGTCGATCCCCAGAATCGCCGCCAAAAACTCGTAGAATTAACTGCTCATGGCGCGTCGTCCTTCGCAAACATCGCTAAGTGTGCTAAGCATATCAAACAGAACGCAGAGGATGGGCTAAGTGCCGAAGACCTGCAAACCTGCCAACACGTTTTGCAGCGTGTTTTTGCCAATTTGAATACCACTAATCCATGACCGACCTCGTAAAACAACGCATCAGCGTAGTCATTGCTGTATTGATTCTTTTCGGAGGTTACTTCGCTATGCAGGAGATTGTCTCTGAAAAAGCAGCGCCACCCAAAAGGGAGCGAAAGGCATCTGTACGTGAAGTGGTTGTGCGCAACGTAGAGCTCACGAACGCGAATGTCGATCTAGCTTTAGAGGGTCGACTCGTAGCGTTTGAGACCGTCCCAATTATAGCAGAAGTAACTGGCGTTTTTGAAGACTCTGATCGGACGTTCAAAGAAGGAGTCTATTTTAAGAAAGGCGAAGTACTCGCTCGCATCAACAATACAGAAGCGAAGTATGCGCTGCTCGCTCAGAAGAGTCAACTCGCGAAAACCTTGGCGACGGCTATGCCAGAGTTAAAGATTGACTACGCTGAAACCTTCCCTGCATGGAATGCATATCTCCGTGATTTCGATCCTGAAAAACTGCTTGCTCCGCTACCAGAGGTTAAGGATGCTTCGGCGAGGTACTTCCTCAACGGGCGTGATATTTATAACTTATATTATACCATCAAGTCGGCCGAAGAGCGCTCGAGCAAGTATGTATTACGAGCGCCTTTTAGTGGAACGCTTACCAACGTTACGGCAATGAAGGGAGCACTTATAAGAGCTTCGCAGCCCCTAGCAACATTGACTGCGAGTGTCTATGAAATGGCGGCGACAGCACCAGTAGCTGATTTGACCTATCTTAAAATTGGAACAAATGCCAAGCTCTTTGGTCCAAATGGCGAGCAGTATTCTGGACGAATAAGCAGAATTTCCACGCAGATTGATCCGAATACCCAGACTGCTAAAGTTTTTTTAAGTGTCAAAGGAAAGGGACTTCGCGAAGGACTGTTTTTAAGCGGAACAGTACAAGGGCGTCAATTGGAAGAAGTCATTGCCATCGATCAGAGTTTACTAGTAGGCTCTAACGAGGTCTATGTATTGAAAGGAGATGAACTTCAACGTGAAGCGGTGGATATTGTCCGCAGAAGCGAAGATAATATCTTTGTTAGGGGGCTTGCTCCCGGGACAAAAATTCTCAATGAAGCATTGCCTAATGCCTATAATGGAATGAAGGTAAAAGCGAAGGAGGCAGATAGTTAATCTAGCATTCTCTCTTAGTTACTATTAATCTAATTCCCTCTTAATTATTCTCTCATGCGCTCAGTTGTTCGCTACTTTGTTCGCTATCCGATCGCTGCCAACCTTATTATGGTTGGATTAATAGTTCTTGGCCTTTTCGGGGCGAAGAATATGAAGTCGACCTACTTTCCGGAGGTTCCGTCGCGCATCATTACGGTTAGTGTAGTGCTTTCGGGTGCAGCGCCCGATGAGATTGAAGAAGGAGTAATCGATAAGATTGAGGAAAACCTCAAAGGAGTTACAGGCATAGATCGAGTGACGAGTATTAGTCAGGAAAACTCAGGAACTATAACTGTCGAGGTTTTAGAGGGATATAATGCTGATCTGGTAGTAGATGATGTCAGGAATGCCGTAGACCGTATCGCAAGTTTTCCTGCAGGTCTCGAGCCTCCAGTAGTTTCTGTAAGAGAGAATGTCCAGGCTGCAATAACTCTTGCCATATCAGGTGATGTGTCGCTGCGCGCGCTCAAGACTTATGGTAGAGCGGTTGAAACCGATCTACTTGCAAAGAATGGTATTTCAAAAGTCGAGGTTACAGGTTTTCCAGATGAAGAAATTCAAATTGCTTTTCGGGAAAAAGACCTTCAGGCCTACAACCTCACCTTTCAGGAAGCTGCGTCGGCTGTAGGTGCGGCAAACTTAGACATCACAGGAGGAACGATAAAAACCGATTCAGAGGAGTTGCTACTGCGCTCTCGATCTAAAGATTATTATGCGGAGGGTCTGCGTGATATTGTTGTCAAAACTTCTCCAGCAGGTGGGTCTGTACGTCTCTATCAAATTGCTGATGTGACGGATCGGTGGGCCGAAGATCCGACGCGAACGTACATCAACAATGAGCCTTCGGTAATCGTTACTGTTAGTAATACACTAGAGGAAGATCTGTTGTCTATTACAGATACAGTCAGAAATTATATAGAAGAATTTAACGAAATAAATACAGAGGTTCAAGCATCGGTAGTTTCAGATCGTTCTATTACTCTCAATGATCGTATTGACCTGTTAAGTGATAATGGATTGCTAGGCTTTATTATCGTTGCTGTGATGCTGGCAATGTTCCTCAACTGGAGGTTAGCTTTTTGGGTGGCGTTATCTATTCCAATCTCATTTGCAGGAATGTTTTTAATGGCATACCTGATAGGCGTAACGATAAACGTATTATCCCTCTTCGGCATGATCCTCGTTATTGGAATTCTAGTCGATGACGGGATTGTGATTGGTGAGAACATATACCAACGCTGGGAGCTTGGCATGGATCGAGAAGACCCCGATGATGAGGAGCAAGTTTTAGCGAAAGCTGAAGAAACTGGAACCCTAGATCAGCTCACTGAGGAACAATTAAAAGCTGGAGAGATTTCTCGAATGTCTCGTAAGAATAGAGAGGCAGAAAACTCTGCCGTTGAGGGTACGATGCAGGTATTGCCTGCTGTTTTCTCAGCGATTGCGACTACCGTGGTTGCCTTCTCTACATTTTTCTTTATCCGTGGTCGACTTGGCGATTTCTTTGCTGAAATGGCAATCGTGGTGATTCTTTCACTCATCTTTTCGCTTATAGAAGGTGTAATTGTCCTGCCGACCCACGTTGCCCATTCGAAAGCGATGCGAGGCGATCCGCATGCGCCAAAGCCTTGGCTTATCCGCCAGTTTGATCGATTTATGGACTTCTTACGGGATACGCTTTACCTGCCGGTACTGAATTTTTCAATGAAGTATCGACTATTGACGGTTGCGGTTATGACTGCTTTACTGTTTATCAGTTTTGGAGCTGTTGGAGGAGGAATTGTAGGGACAACCTTCTTCCCAAATATTCCTAGAGACGATATTAATATCGACTTACAGATGCCCGCAGGGACCCGAGAGGCAATAACGCAGGAGTATTTAGATCGCATATATGCTGCAGTTGAAATGGCGAATGATTCGCTTTCTTCGCATTATTATAATAATGAAAAACGTGCGATAGAAAAAGTCCGTGTGGACATCGGTCCAAGTACTTTTACTGGAAGGGTTAGGGCTACCCTCATCGATTCAGAAGAACGCGATTCCTTAGCTGTTCGAACCGCGACCAATTTAATTCGAGAACTTACTGGCCCTCTACCCGCGGCAGAGTCGCTCACTTTTGGGGGAGCTTCGGCATTTGGTAAACCTGTTAGTGTAAGTTTACGCGGTAAAGATTCAGAGCAACTCGACGCGGCTGGATTAGAAGTTGCAGCTGCACTTAGAAATCTTAAGGAGCTTGCTGATGTAACTGATTCTAATCAAGAAGGCTTGCGAGAGATTAATATTCTGCTCAATGAGAAGGGACGCTATCTTGGACTTAATGAGTCCAGCGTTTTAGCACAGGTTCGTGCTGGTTTTTTTGGTCAGGAAGTTCAACGCTTACAGCGCGGTCGTGATGAGGTGCGCGTATGGGTTCGATATGCAGAAGACAATCGGCGTTCTGTCGATCAACTAACGTCCATGCGTATTCGGACGGCACAGGGAGATTTTGTGCTTGGAGAGATTGCGACGCTGGACACAGAGAGAGGAATTGTATCGATAAGTCATACCGATGGCTCAAGAGAGGTGACTATTTCATCAGACATCTCTAGCGACGATGTAAGTGTGAGTGACATCACGGCTAATTTGAGAAATGACATCGTTCCAGAAATCCTAACACGTTACTCTGGAGTTACGGCCAACTACGAAGGTCAGAATAGAGAGCAGGCAAAAACGTCTAATTCCCTTGGTCTTATTGGGCCTGTGGTGTTGATACTAATGCTGTTCATTATTGCATTGACGTTTAGGAGCATGTCGCAGACAATCATCATTGCGTTACTGATTCCATTTGCTTTAATAGGGGTGATTTGGGGCCACTGGTTAATGGATACCATTCTACCTACAAGTTTTCCTTTGAGTCTATTTTCTGGACTTGGAATTATAGCCCTCATTGGAGTATTGGTAAATGATGCCCTTGTATTAGTAACGAGCTACAATGAATTGCTTGAACGCGATAATGGCATGACGCAGATGGAGGCGCTTAAAACTGCTGCACTTGGAAGATTCCGTCCAATCATTTTGACCACCGTGACGACGCTTGCGGGTCTCGGTCCGATCATGTTTGAGACTAGTCTGCAAGCACAATTTTTAATCCCAATGGCCATTTCGGTGAGCTTTGGACTTTTTGCAACTACCATTGGTCTGTTGGTTTTGCTTCCTGCGATGATCATTCTTTCAAATCGGTTCAAGTTCTTTGCAACCCGGATGTGGATGAATATTCGTCCAGCTTATGCTGATTTAGAAGCTGCTACGCCGAATAGTAGAGTTTATAATTGGCCACTTTATGCGATCTCAACCGTAATTCTAGTCGTCGCCATTAAGTTTGGTATCGACCTTCTTGTAATGTTTAAAGAGGTAGTTATGGGTGGTTGATTAGAAATTTTGAATACCAAGCTGCCAAGCGAAGCGTGGGTCCTCGTGTCTTGACCCACGCGACGAGCGGGGCTTTGCACGGGAGTTAGCTCGGCTTCGGCTCATCTCAAAGACATCAAACCATAATGCCTTTTTCTAGCATCCGACATCCGACTGGGATGAAGTGATCTAATTTTTTAAAGCGGAACTTGATTCCGAACGATGAATATGCTAACCATGAATAATCGTCTTGCATTTCTTTTTGCGCTATTGGTTCTAGGCCTTTCGGCAAAACCTGCATTGCTTTGCGCACAGGGTCCAGCTGCTCCATTGTCTTTGGCTGAAGCGATAGCTTGGGGCGTAGACAACAATCTGCAAGTTGCGGGACAGCGCCTTAATGTGCAGGTTGCCACGCGCAACGACAACTGGGTGACTGCTGGTCGAGCACCAGTCGTTCAAGCTACTCTAGGACTGAATAACTCGATCAATGCACAAAGCAACCCAGCGAGTTTCATCAATGGTACTTTCTATTCAGGTAACGGCTCTGCAGGTTTAACAATCGACTACACCTTGTTTAATGGATATCGCGTTCGGTACGTAAAACGTCAACTAGGTCAGAATGTAGAGGTCGCAAATCAACAGATTAAGCAGCTTGTAGAAAATAGTGTTTTTGAAGTAGCATCGGCTTACTATACAGCGCAGCTAGAGCAAGCACGAGTAAAGGTCAATGAAGAACTTTACAAGTTAAATAAAGATCGCGTTGCCTATCAAGAACTGAGAAAGGAATATGGACAAGCGCGGTCGGTAGAATTACTGCAAGCACGCTCTGACTT
>CALDUE010000129.1 GCA_937923485.1 uncultured Saprospiraceae bacterium | reverse complement strand
TACATCAACGCATTCGGGTCGTCTTGATTCAACCGTAAAGTCCCCGTTACTTTCACAGCTTCGGCACTATACTCAATAGGCGCGTTGGCGAAGACCTCGATAACAGTTTCCGGACCTGCACCACCGCAGAAAAAGCATTGGCTGTACGGATAAGCACTAAACACAAACTCCTTGTGAGACTTGTAGCCTTCAGTAGGAATGACGTAGCCCCGCAGCGTAATCTTCTTTCCATCGAGATCCTTAACGGACTTGGAAAACACTGGCTTATCCACCTTTAGGCCTAGCAATTCGTCGTACTCTTTTTTGAATGTAACACGAGCAAGCGTAGGCCAACCTGCGGCTACAACCTCTGTAGCTGAGGCATCGGCGTTCTGAGCTTGCGCCACAAGACCAGTGGAGAGGAAAAGTGTAAAGACTAGAGAAACAAGAAGAAGAGCATTACGCATGATGTGAAGATAACGCTCCTAGAATCGTCTTGTTTTGGATTTGCAACTCGTTGGCGTTTGCTGCTTAGAAAGGTTAAAGCCCAGGATCAACTCGATATGCCCGCCAAGCAGGATATAAAGCTGCGATGAGCGCAAGACCAATGGCCCCCAACACCGCGTAACCTTCTACAGTTTGAAGTGCAAATGCACCCTGCCCGACAGGATACTTATCGGCCAACTGCTGATTCAGAATCCAAAGTCCAAATCTTCCTAGCACAAGACCTGCAAGCGATCCAAGTATAGCCAGTACCACACTTTCCAAGAGCACCATTCCGAAGATAAAACCGGGCGTTGCCCCCAGCGCTCGTAGCAAACTCAGGTCGCCTTTGCGCTCACGGAGGGCATTGAGCAAAATGATAAGAAGACTCAGCATCGAGGCCAGAACAATCACAATTGCCAGGGCCTGAATCACGTCTTCTGCACTCGAAACTTGCTCGCTGAACTGCGCCATCACCACCGCAGGCGTAGCTGCCATTAGATTAGTATTTGCATTGAGGTTGCGAGCGAAGTTCAAGGTCATGGTATTGCGCCCTTTGAATTTTGCTAATAGCGCAGTAATGTTTTGGTCTGTTTTGGTATACCAGGCTGCAGGTTCAGGGTTCAAGGTTCGAGGTTCGCTAGTTGGGACGTTGTGCTCATCAGCGTGGTCATGCCCAGTGTGGTTATCATGATCATGCCCTTCATGGTCGTCGTGATCATGTGCATCCTCTTCGCCATGGTCGTGACTCCCGTGTACATCCCAGACCGTTTGCAGTTGGGTAATGATCAGCTCATCAATTACCAGTCCTGTAGGTTCTAGTATTCCGCTTACGCTAAAACTCTTACCATCTGCATGCACTAAATCTGGGTTGTCATCCAAGCCATGTACACTCTTAAACTCATCGCCCAAACTGAGCGCTAACTTTCGTGCAGCATTCGCACCAAGGACAACTTCAAAGGGCTTGTCGAAGGTTTTGCCTTGAGCGATAGACGCATCGTACAGGCCCAAAAAACTTTGCGTTGTGCCTACAATTCTCCTCCCCCGATACGAATCACCTAGCGCGAGCGGAATGGCCTCTTCTATCAAGGGATGCTTCGGATTGCCAAAAGCTTTTACCTCGGCAATTGGGACATTTCCAGTAGGAGCATCGGCATGATAGATTGAAGAGGTCACCAGCTGCAACGGCGAACCTTTCGCTCCGATCACCAAATCGATTCCAGCTAAATTTCGCTCAAATTGACGCGTCAATTGTTGGTCGAGCAGCACTAACAAACTCAGTAAGCCTACCCCCAGTGCAAGCAGTCCAATAGAGAGCGTCGCAGCCAAAGGGCGGTAGCGCAAATAGCCCATCACGAGTTGCCAAGTAGTCCCCATCTCTAGTTCAATTCTACGGTTCGTGAAAAGAGCGGGCGAAGACGATCATCGTGCGTCACTACCGCGAGGGTAGCGCCACGCAGCTTGGCTTGTTGCTGTAAAAGGTCGGCTACGGCCAAGGCATTTTTAGTATCGAGCGCACTGGTTGGTTCATCAGCTAAGATGAGTTGTGGCGCATGCACCAAGGCACGCAAGATGCCTACACGCTGTTGCTCACCAACACTGCAATCACTTGGATACCGATCGGCCAAATGCGCAATCTGCAATCCTTCCATGTCGGCGAGAATTGCCGCACGATCAACAGGCTTTCCACTCAATTTACTTTGCAAGGCGATGTTGTTGAACACCGACTGACTTTCAATGAGACGCGGCCGTTGATACACGATGCCTACATGACGCGCACGCCAGTGGTCTCGGTCCCTTCCTGTAAGTGCGTGCACCTCCGTTTCTCCAACCTGAATCGTTCCTTGTTTTGGCGAAAGCAGACCCGACCACAAACCTAATAGCGTAGACTTTCCAGAACCTGACGGTCCGAGTATCAGCGCCTGTTCGCCAGCCTCAAGACTTACGTCAGGGAGTGATAGGCTTGTGCCGCTTGGGTATGCAAATTGAAGTCCTTCGGACAGTAACATGTGGCTAAGATAGTAGCGATAACTAGGTAAATTCGCTCTGCCTGTTACAGAAAGTTTACTTGGCCAGACTACTTTGGAAAGCAGAAGCCGTTGGCCAACTGGAACGTCTCATATGCCCGTCCAAAACGAGCGTCACAACATTAACAATTAGCAACTAACAATTGACAATTTATTAAAGCATCGCCGCGCCGAACACGGTGGCGTTTGCCCCAAGTTTTGGCGCAAGCACCAAGGTATCGAGTCGCTTATTGAAGATGAAACGTTTGATAAGTTCAGGAGCCTGCCTAATAAGCGCACTCGTTTCACCTACCGCACCGCCGATCACTATCGCATCAGGATCAAGAATATTGATCATCGGACTAATTGCTTTCGCAAAATGATAGACGAGTCGCTCGATGGTTTTGGCGGCAGCTTCATCGCCTTGATCTGCAGCTTCTGAAATCTCATCTACGTCAAGACGACGATTCGTAAGAGACTCATAATATCGCTCCAATGCAGGACCACTGATCATGGTTTCGACGCAGCCGAACCGACCGCAACCACACTTACCCCCTTCATCATCTAGGTAATTGTGGCCCCATTCTCCAGCGATCCCTTGCCGACCGTTGAGAATGCGTCCGTTGATGATTATCCCGGCTCCAACACCAGACCCGACGAGTACGCCGACGATTGTTTTAGCCGCTGGCAATACATCTAGTACCTCACCGAATCGCGCTTCTGCAAGTGCAAAACAGTTGGCATCATTAGCCATTTTGATAGGCACGCCTAGGTAGGTCTGCAGATCGGTAAGGATAGGCTTGGCGTCCATGGTTTCCCAGCCGCTGCCTTTCAACGTTTTGGTGACGGGGTCGATAGATCCTCGGCACGCAACTCCGATTTTATCGGGACGGATTCCCACCTCCGCAGAAAGCACTTCAACGAGTTTGTGAATCTGTCCGAGGACGTGATAATAGCCCTTGTCGAGTTCGGTGGGTATGCGCATGCGGCGCAGCACATTACGTGATGCTCCGTCTTCCAGTACGATCCCCTCGATCTTGGATTCCCCTAGGTTTATTCCCCAGCTTGGTCCCATGTGCGTAGTTGTTTGGAGTTGAGCCTAGGTCTTCGTGCGGGCACGGGACTTTCGTCAAAACTCGAGTTGTTTCGGCCGTAGGGGGGACTTCTTGAGCAGAAGAGGTAGTTATAGAATAATCACCTAAATTGGTCGTGTACCATCAATCTATGCAAGAAACGAACCATCCATGCTCATCTGCAAAACTAGCTTGTTAAGATGTGCTTCGGTGAAACATTTTTGGAGTTTGGTCGTCGAAGAACTGAGTCTCACGTTTAATTCCAGTACACATGCCCGTTTTAGCCTGCGATCTAGCACCCTTAGTGCCCTTCGCCCCAACTTCGGGTTCGCCTTGGGATCAATCCGCTGCACTACATCTTTTTCGAAGATTGGGCTATGGATTAGCGCCTGTAGATGTGCCTGGAGTACTTGCTCAAAATCCGGTCAACCTTGTAGTTTCTGGACTACGCGCCGCCGCCGCCCTCCCCAATATGGCGAGACCTTCTTGGTACAACTTTGCGCTTAGCGATTATAGCGATCAACAAGAACTTGTCGACCAGATTTTTGAATGGAATTCTGCTTGGGTCAACGACATGCGCGACAATGCGCTGCGTGCTAAAATGGGGCTCTTTTGGAGTAATCACTTTGTCACGCAACGAGAGGTCTACAACTGTCCTTCTTGGATGTGGGAGTACCACGATATTCTTCAAACCCATGCCTTTGGTGATTTTCGTGAGTTTGTGAGAGCGATAGGAAAGACTCCTGCCATGCTGGTTTACTTGAATGGTGTTCAGAATACCCACTTCGAACCAAACGAAAATTTCGCACGCGAACTCTTCGAGCTATTCACCCTTGGTGAAAACAACAATTACACCCAAGCCGATATCGTAGATGCTGCTCGCGCGCTCACCGGATGGAATGGATTTACGGAAGCTTGTGCACCGATCAACTTTCTGCCAGCTACCCATGACGCTGGTATGAAGACCATCTTCGGTCAGACAGCAGCCTTTGACTATGATAGTTTAATCGATCTAATTTTTACGGAGCGAGCAGTAGAATGTAGTACGCACATCTGCCGTAAACTCTATGTGCATTTCGTTTCTCCTGAGGTCGATGAGGCCATCGTAACACAGTTAGCCTCCAGCTTTCGCCAAAACAACTGGAATCTTCTTTCCGTCTACGAGCAGCTATTTAGTTCAGCACACTTTTTCTCGCCGCCGCTGCGTGGTGTACGCGTGAAAGATCCGTTGGAATTTGCACTAGAATTAGAGCGAACACT
>CALDUE010000128.1 GCA_937923485.1 uncultured Saprospiraceae bacterium | reverse complement strand
AACAATTGCCTCATGGGAATCGAAGTACAATGGAGCTCAAAGTGAGCTAAAGCAATGGAACTTAAAGTGGAATACCGCGCAAAGCGACAGTTCTAAACTTAAAGCTTCTATCACAGCTTGGGAGTCAAAGTACAACGCATCTCAAAACGAACTCAAGCAATGGAGCTTGAAGTGGAACAATGCACAAGCCGACCTATCTAAGTTGAAGTCAGGAGCAGATTCTGCTTCCGCAAAACTTAAATCAGATCTAGCAGCAAGCGAAGCTCAACTCAAAGCGCTGACTGCGGATTTAGAGAAGCGCAACAAGTCCCTATCTGCATGGGAGGCTAAGTACAAGGGTGCTCAAGAAGAGCGAGCAAACCTCCAAAAGACACTGAAGGCTGATGTGTCTGAATGGAGATCGAAGTACGAGCAATTGGCTAAGCAGGCTCAGAGAGAGCAAAAGGACCAGGAGCGTCAAGTCAATAGCTTGTCGTCAAAGTTCGATGCTACTATGGGCAAATTCAATTCGCTTAAAGAGATGTATGACGCGCTCGCACAAGAGGCAAAAGGACTCAAGGTTGAGCTAAAAGCGAAGCCGAAAGAGGTCATCAAGCAAGTTGAAGTTGTCAAGCAAGTACCAGTAGAGGTCATCAAGGAAATCGAGGTGATTAGAGAGGTGCCGGTAGAGATCGTCAAAGAAGTCGAGGTTGTGAAATACCCTGACATGAACGAGCTGCTAGCGATGATGCAAAACATGTCGACTTCAGAAGTATCTCGTACCGTCGTCAAAGAGAAGACGAAGAAGGGTAAAGCTTCAACGCGTACCGTTGCTTCTAAGTCTAAGTCCTCAAAGCGTACAACAGGCAAGTCTACAGGTAAGAAAGATGATCTCAAAAAAATCGAAGGCATCGGACCTAAGATTGAGGGTATCTTGAACGAAGATGGTATCACAACCTTCAAGCAACTAGCGAAGACAAAGGCTGAGCATATCACCGTCCTCTTAGTCCAAGCCGGACCGAGATACAGAATGCACAATCCAAAAACTTGGCCTCAACAATCTCAATTAGCCGCTGATGGCAAGTGGGAGGAACTAGAAAAGCTACAGGACGAATTGGACGGGGGTAAGTAGTCTCCATTAATCCACACAGAAATCTAACACAACACCTATGAAACTCATCAGAAAGGAGAAGCTCGTTGCACAAATCGCCAAAAAGGCGGGTATTTCATCATCGAAAGCGACGATAGCCTATGAAACGATTCTCCGCGAAAGTCCTGCTTTTAGACAGCAGTCGATCAAGACGGTAACTGCTAAAAAAGAAGTGGCTGTAAAAGTACCTGGCAAGACGCAGGTCAAGAAGGTAAACGTCACTAAGCAGAAGGCTGTGAAAACAGGTGCAGCGATTGAGAAGATTAAAATCGTTGAAGTCAAAGTCCCTGTTCCAGTTGAGAAGATCAAGGAGGTCATCAAAGAGGTGGAAGTGATCAAGGAAGTTCCTGTAGTGGTGCACAAGACCGTCATCAAAGAGGTCAAAGTAACCAAGGAAGTTCCTGTGGAAGTGATTAAGGAGATTACCCTCGTAAGAGAGGTGGAGAAGGTAGTAACCAAAGAAGTAAAGGTGGCCGATCCGAAGGCGCTCAATGCACTTCAGAAAAAGCTTGATGCAAGTGTAGCGCGTGAGAAGGAACTGAAAAAGAAGCTATCTGCGAAGCCTAAGACAATCATCAAAGAAGTTCCTGTTGAGATCATCCGAGAAATCGAGGTGGTGAAGCAAATTGACTTCTCTAGCCTTCAGAAGTTGATGAAGGGTATGAAAACGGTCGAAGTCTCGAAGAAAGTTGTCGGAGAAACAAGAACGAAGAAGGAAGGGAAGATTGTTTCGCGACAGGAGGTGAAAGCCGGATCGAGTACGAAGAAGGTTTCGAAAACGGTAAAAAGCAAGTCCTCTGGAAAGCCAGATGACCTAACAAAGATTGAAGGCATAGGCCCTAAAATTTCAAGCCTTTTGCACGCTGGAGGAATTAAGACCTTTGAGGCTTTATCAAAGACAGCTGTAAGCCGCCTACAAGAGATTTTGAATGCGGCCGGACCTCGCTACCAAATGCACAAGCCAGGTTCATGGCCGAAGCAATCTGGATTGGCAGCTGCTGGAAAGTGGGGTGAGCTCGAAAAGCTTCAAGACGAACTTGATGGAGGTAAATAATTGGCAACTAACAATTAGTAATTAAATAAAAGCCCTGATCATTCACGTAAATGATCGGGGCTTTTATTTAATTAAATGAATTGCACAACATTGAGCAGCATACATTGCTCTAGGAGAGAGCTCAATCTCTCCCTTGATTCGCCTAATAAAATCTCCTTGAAGCAAAAGATTGCTTTGAAGCGACCCCTAAATCTTGTATAGCTTTCTCTCGTTCCCAGCGTCCAGTAGTATGGTCGAATTGACGGACGATGCGAGCTGGGTTGCCTACGACTACGGAGTAATCAGGAACGTCTTTGGTTACAACAGATCCTGCAGCAACTACCGAATTTTTACCGATATGAATTCCTGGAAGAACGACAGCATTGGCGCCGATCCAGCTTCCTTCAGAAATATGGATTGGCTGAGTATTCACTGGTTGAACACGAATAGGCTTGCGGATATCCGTATAACCATGGTTGAGAGCTGAAAGCACTATGTTTTGCGCAAGCAACACATCTTTCTCAATGACGATCGGACCAATGATCGTTGTCCCGAATCCGATAAGCGAACGCTCGCCAATGCTAACATCGCCCATTACGTTATTGATCAGCGTTCGGTCTTCAATGATCGCCGATTTGCCGAGCTGAAAATTATGGAAGGGTACAAGGTCCAATCTGGCCTCACTACGTAGGGTTCCTTTCCGACTATGAAAGAACGGATTAACCAACATTCTAATCCATAGACGAGGGCGATAGTCGGCTTTTGGGAAAAGCATCCAGTGCATCATCGACTTCAATCGAGGATGGGCTAAAAGTTGGCTTTTCAATTCATGTAATGGCATGCTCCTGTATAAGACGTAAATATCAGGCTTAGGTCATCTACAATGCTGCCTATTAACCTTTTAAATACGAGCTTTTAGAGAGGCTTCTTCAAATTACCGTAGCTTAGGTACTATAACGAGGGTAGCTAAAGGCGGAAGGGTTAGTGTTGTACTCACGCTACGTCCATGCCATGGCACTTCTTCGGAGTTCAACAGACTATTTGGCTCTACGCCGCTTCCGCCAAAACGGAGCTCATCGCTATTGGCAACAAGTTCCCATTCTCCAGCGAATGGAAGGCCTACACGGAAGTCTCCGCGCACCACAGGAGTGAAATTACAGATCACTAGCGCAACCTCATCTGGGGAATGACCCTTACGGATGTAGCTCAGGGTAGAACCCTGTACATCGCCCATGTCAATCCACTCAAATCCCTGTCCGTCGAATTGATGTACGTACAAGGCAGGAAGTTCTTTGTACAACCTATTAACCTCTTTTACCCAAGCTTGAATTCCTTGATGATTTCCATACTCGAGGCTTGCCCAGTCAAGACCATGTTCAATGCTCCATTCAGAGGTTTGCGCAAACTCGCCTCCCATGAAGAGTAGTTTGGAACCTGGGTGGGTAAACATGTAGCCATAAAGTAGACGGAGGTTTGCAAATTTCTGCCAAGCATCTCCAGGCATTTTCGCTATCAAACTGCCTTTTCCGTGAACTACCTCATCATGACTCAAAGGCATCATAAAGTTTTCGGTAAAGGCGTACACCAACGAAAAAGTGATCTCGTTGTGGTGATACTTCCGATTTATTGGATCATGCTTAAAGTAGGCGAGGGTGTCATTCATCCAACCCATCATCCACTTCTGCCCGAAGCCAAGTCCTCCAGCATAGGTCGGTCTACTTACACCAGGCCATGAAGTCGATTCCTCGGCAATCATCATCGCAGATGGGAATTCTGAATAAATCGCTTCGTTAACTTCTTTTAGGAGCGATACCGCTTCTAAGTTTTCGCGACCGCCGTATACATTTGGTATCCACTCACCATCATTCCTTGAATAATCGAGGTAGAGCATAGAGGCAACTGCATCTACACGAAGTCCGTCTGCATGATATTGGTCCATCCAATACATCGCATTTGAAAGTAAAAAGCTTCGTACCTCATTGCGACCATAATTAAAAATGCGACTCTTCCAGTCGGGGTGGTAACCTAGGCGCGAGTCTGCGTGATCGTACAGGTGCGTACCGTCAAACTGAGCTAAGCCATGCGCATCTTCAGGGAAGTGACTCGGAACCCAATCGAGAATGACCCCGATACCTGCTTGGTGAAGCGCATCCACCAAGAAAGCAAAGTCTTCCGGCGCTCCAAAGCGACTTGTAGGTGCAAAATAGCCGGTAATCTGATAGCCCCAACTCGGAAAGTATGGGTGCTCCATTACTGGCATCATTTCCACGTGCGTAAAGCCCATTTCTTTTACGTAAGCTACCAGATCAACAGCCAGCTCACGGTAACTAAGACTTTCTGTGTTCCCATGCTTCTTGCGCCATGATCCTAAATGGACTTCATAGACGCTCACAGGCTTATCTAGGCCATTGTATTGATGTCTGGTGTCCATCCAGTTTTTGTCCTTCCAGGTATGCTCGCCATCCCAAACGATGCTCGCCGTATTAGGTGGAATCTCCCAGTATCTCGCGAATGGATCGCCTTTCTCTAGGACCGTACCGTTCTTAGACAGCACCATGTATTTGTACAGACTGCCATGTTCTATACCTGGAATAAAACCTTCCCAAATACCTGAGCTATCCCAACGAGCGCCCAAGTGATGGGAATTAATGTTCCAACCATTAAAACTACCAATTACACTAACTGCTTGAGCATCTGGAGCCCAGACAGCAAAATAGGTCCCCTTACGACCATCAACTTCGATGACGTGACTTCCAAGCTTCTCATAGAGCTTATAATGGTGTCCAGACCGAAAAAGATGAATGTCAAGATCGGAGAGAAGAGAATGGGGGATTACAGAGTTGGACATGCTTATTGTTGGTAGCGTTGGGCGGAAGGTAGCATACTTAACTAGCATTCGCAGCTCTGAATAGTGACTGCGCTTGAATAGCTTATAGACTATAAAGTAAAAGCCCCAACTAGCATAACCAGTTGGGGCTTTCATGTGCTTGTTTAAGCTAATTACTTTTCTGTATTGACAACACAATTGTCACAGCTGTAAGGATTTGCGACATAGGCATCAGCTGCTTCGTCATTCATCCATTCTTTTCCGTCTACTACATAGCGGAATTCAACGTTTTTGCCTACAG
The DNA here is from genome assembly GCA_937923485.1 of uncultured Saprospiraceae bacterium. GTDB lineage: Bacteria > Bacteroidota > Bacteroidia > Chitinophagales > Saprospiraceae > CALDTK01. Next base: position 3,987 of record CALDUE010000128.1, on the reverse strand, counting down.
GGAGCTCTACAGTAGCAGAGTAAACACCTGTTTTTTTCTTTGTCATAGCAATTGGAGCGTCAGTGTTCCAATTGTTGAATTCGCCTACGAGGCCTACTTTTTTGCCGTTTACCGCTTCTGTTGGTACAGAAAAAGTGGTTTTACAAACTGGGCGACTTTTAAGGAATGATTTCGTGATCATCAGGAAGGGTGTTAAGTAAAGAATTGAGCAGTTAATGCGTAAATCAAAGGTAGATTCGCTTCTGGACAATTAACGAGGTCTTCAGCTAGAAAGTTCGGTGTTTCAGAGCTTTAGTTGATGATTCGTTACATTCGACACGTTGGCGCATCGAAAATAAACTATTTTTCGGCAGATTTTTTGACGGCCATTAAATATTTGGTTCTTGTGGAATCGATTCCTCCTATCGGCAGCTTATTATTGTGCATATACCACTTTACAGGCTGTGTTTAAGGGTTTTATCATCGTTCTGCAACCTCATCCACACCCCTCCAACAGGCCTTAAGGTCGCCGAAGCAGAGAATTCGAGCGACGTTTGTTGGGTTTTGACGGAAGTCGTAGCAGCGAGTAAACGGCCGATAGTAATTTGTAATTCCATCATCGCTAAGTGATATCCTACGCACATGCGCGAGCCTGCACCAAAGGCGAAATTTGTTGTTGTGCGGCGATCCAAATAGCGACTTGGGTCGAACGTAGCAGGTGTGTCAAAGTTGATCTCATTGCGGTGCGCGCCGTAAATGTTAAGGATAATCATCTGACCGGCGCGAATTTTTACCCCTCCAACCTCGTCATCGCCAATAGCAATGCGACTCACGAGGTAGGCAGGTGGATACAGACGCAATCCTTCATTGATCACCGCAGTGAGTACAGGAAGCTGTCGTAAAGAACCTGCCTCAATCGGGCCATCACCAATGACTTGTTGCCATTCTTCTCGCACTTTGGTCTGCCATTCGGGATGTTGCGCCAGTAAATGTAAGGTACAGGCGAGCGTGATAGCAGTCGTTTCATGACCAGCTAAAATCAGGACGAGCACCTCATCAATCAACTGTGCGTCGGGCATCTTAGACCCATCAGCATAGCGCGCATCTATGAGCATCTGCAATAAATCCGTATATTTTTTAGGATGATCGCGGTGGTGCTGAATCTGAGTAAGCAGAATATCGACGGCTTTCTTGGTCTCCGCATGCGCTGCAGCTCTTGTGTTGGTCAGCTTTCGCCAAAACGACAGTAAAGGTTGCCGAAGATCCTTGGCAAACTGCAATTGTCCGAGTTCGACAGAATAGGCGATTGTGTGCAACTGTTCTGCGGAAATTTTATCCGTGAACAAGACCTTCGCCATAATCTGCATCGCGAGCGGTAGGGTAGTGTCGTAGATATTCACGGCTTCATTTCGCGGAAGCGCATTCACCCAGTTTTTTGCCTCTTCATCGATAGAGTTAACCAAATTGGCTAGACGTTCTCGACTGAAACCAGGCTGAATTAATTTTCGCTGCTTTCGCCAAAACTCGCCATCTATGGTCAGCAAGCCTTGGCCAATATATCTGGCGAGGAGCTCGGAGACGATCGGTGATTTATTATAATTCTTGTTGTTAATCCGCAGAATGTGGTCGATGATGTCTGCCCGTTCGGAGACGAGAGACCAACCTTTGGGGCCTGTAAACAACTGATAGGTATCGCCGCATTTTTCCCTAAAAATCTTGAAAGAAGGCAAGGGAGTAGTAGGGTAGCGCATCCCACGGTAGGTGGAAAGCACTGGGTTGATTTTCGGCGGAGATTTAAGGGTTGGGGTTTCCACGGGATTCGGTTTTATCTCCAAGACGACTGAACAGCATGTATGCTGAATCGACTCACTTCACAGCGTCGGGTCGCTGTGACTAGAGTAGACGAACGTCTCAAGGGGTGTAGCCGAAAAGGTAATGCACAAGAGACTTACGAGGGCTGATGCGCTCGTATCATAGTACGCTTCGCTGACACAAAATTCTGGTCAGTAGAAACCCACGGTTTCTAAGAAGTTGGGCGGTAAAATAGTTTTCCCGTAAGGAGGAGTCCTGCAAACGTAAAGACCGCAAAAAAAAACAAGCTGCTGTAGGCAAGCTGCATGCTTCCTGATAGTATATGCCCACTAGTACAACCTCCAACTATTCTCGCTCCGAAAATTAGGATGAAGCCACCTGCGAGTGACCAAAAGATTCTCTTGATCGACAAGTTGCCTTTAAACCGCTTCCAATTGTCATGGATGAGTTTGAGCTCAAAATCTTCTTTTATTAGAGAATAGCATAAGGCGGAGAAAAATGCTGCTGCGAGAAAAATGACCTGCCAACTCCCTGAGGGTTTGATTTTTGTAAAGTATTCATGGTCTGTAGGCCCGGTCAACAAATTCGCTAAGTAGGGGAAAGTTGTAAATGATCCTACTGGTCTGCGAGCGCCGAATATGGATTCTAGGCAAAAATTAAAAGCATTTGTCTGGGTTCATTCGAAGCGCTTGGTAGCTCCTTTGGATGGGGGTTTTCGTGGGAGAAAGATAGCGCTTTCAACTAAGTATTTAAGTAGCACTAACTGATTCGACCGAAAGCTTTGGTCGATAAATTTTGTAGCCTTTCTTTTCCCATATCTTTATGATATCATTTAGTTTTTTAAGTAAATAATATGAGTCTATATCGAAGTCTATCCGTCTATCATGATCTGGGTAACTTAAAATAAGATAGGTTTCTGTGGGGTTACCTGCTATTGCTTTTAAAGAGTCGACAAAAGATAGTTGCGAGATAATGTAATTATCTTTTAGCGTAATTGATTTCACCTCGTGAAGGTCAAATGTTTCATCATTTTCTCCTTTCTTAGAACGAATAGATATTTCATTTTCGTTGATTTCTATCGTTCTAACTCCGTAAAGTTTTCTTACTTTTAAGAGGTTAGGGATGTTAATTAATGCCGCTATGGTAAAGGCGATATTTGCAGTGTTCCATAAATTATCGAAGTTCCCTAAGGCGTATGACATAATACCTGCTACCGGCAAGGTGATTAGGAATATTTGTCCTTGCCTGCTGTGAGCTTTATAAAATTCTCGGCCTTCAATGACCTTAGCTTTAAACATATGCTGCGTTTTTTTACTCTGTAATCCGCTCGAAATGTTCGGAGCGAAGGTGAGAATATTTCATAGAGGCAATTTACAAAAGTTTCTTTTCATTTTAGTTGGTCGAGGTCTAGAGCAGTGGTTCACGCTGAAATTTGCTTTTTCTCAGTTGGCTAGTATGTGTGGCAGTTCTAAAACGTTTCATAGGGGCTGGAGCCCTTTCAAAACATCGGATGAAGGTGCGCTTAGATAACTTGCGGCCGTTTTTGAAAAGTCGTGGCTTGGAAGAGGAAAGTGCTTTTGGGATTCGGCTTAAGTATGATAATCGTAGAAATCCGAATGAGAGGTGGCGAATTGACCTTAAACGGCTTATTTACATAGAATTATGAAGGAAGATCGTAAATCGTAGAAATACGAATGAGTAGCTTTTTGGAAGGCAAAAAAGTATTTCGCCGAAATACGAACGAGTCCTTCGAGCTTTGGACTGATCGCATCCTGCTTATAAGAGTTCAGTTGGCCGCTGGGTCAATTTTCAAAGTACATCGTTGATTTATGAACTGTGTTTGAAGCTGGTTTTTCTAGCTCAAAATCGTAAATCGTAGAAGTACGGATGAGCCATGTCTTCTTGATCATAAAGTGCTTGCTTTCAATTGATTGTGTGCGTGGTTCGTAAATCGTAGAAATACGAATATGGCATTTCGTAGTAGTAATTTTTTGCAAGCTCAAGCATTCCTTGTACCGTTTAGGTTTCGCACATATACCCTCAAGCGCCGATGACGTTCGATTGAGGGAAGAACGCTAGTTTTGGCGAAAGCCGAAAACAATGGACTGGTCACTCGGTTCTACCTTTCAATACAGCAGCATGACCTTTAAAGAAGCTATCCTCACCGGTATTCCAGCAGCACTGCCGAAGCCACGT
>CALDUE010000127.1 GCA_937923485.1 uncultured Saprospiraceae bacterium | reverse complement strand
GAGTATAGCAACCTCACACCAGGTACTTACTATTTCCGTCTTCGTCAAGTTGACTATGATGGTCAATTCTCATACTCTGATGTGGTAAGCCTTAACATCAAGGGTGGACGCGATTTCGTCTTGATTGCAAATTCAGTACTTGATGTCGCTCAAGTAGAAGTAACGACTCCTCGTCCTGCTCGTGTCCTCAACATGGCAGGAGCTCAGGTTGCAGAATTCAACCTTGTTGAAGGTATGAACAACCTAGATGTGAGTGCACTTCCAAGTGGAATGTACATCCTTTCTGATGGCAACAATGCTAAGCGTTTCGTGAAGTAAGGTTCTGAATTACTTTACAATAAAAAGCCCCAGTATGATTCAGTCATGCTGGGGCTTTCTGTTTTCACGAAAGTGTGAAATGCCTATCGACGGATCATTTTAATTACTTCATTTGCATCACCTCCGGCAACCTTGAGCACATACATCCCTGAACCTATATGCGTTGGGCATTCGAAGAAGTTGGTGCCATTCTGTAACTGGAAACTAGCTCGCAACCGACCCGCGATGTCATACATGTTAAGCGTGCGCACAGCAGGGCTTTTTGATCGAATAGGTATCGTTTCGCCAACGGGATTTTGAAGCAGCGTGAAAGAAACCTCCTCGCTTATTACAGGAGATGTACTTGAAGAAACACCAGACCGCTCGTGTACAAATTCATCGGAATATTGAGTTATTCCTTCCTTGTCGATCATGCGAATTCGATAGTAGGTCAGGCCCTGAGCTGCCGCATTTAAATCCATGAGTGTGTAGCTAAAGCTTGAAAAATTACTACCGGCTGCCTTCACAGAATCTACCAAAGACCACGCGATGCCATCTGCTTTCATAAAGCCATGCTCAAGCTCATACCGTTGTACATTTTGCTCCCGCTCAATACCCCACTGTACTTCGACGGCAGACTCCAATTCCCGTGTTGAAAGCTGCCCCCAAACCACCACAGTTTCTATCTCACACGCCGCCTCTAGTCCCGAATGAGTTACCTCAAGTGCAAAAGCTCGCTTACTCGTATGGTTTGACTCTGCGATGGCGGCAACACTCAGCAGAAGTTCTTCATCTGTCTGTAAATCAGTAAATTGCCACAGTGTATCGGTAGTCACGCCTACCTGCTGCATCTGTTCTCCATCAAAACGGAAAACTGCATATCGCACAGCTTCTTCGTTTGGACTCCAAGTGAATTGGAGCGAAGTTGCGCAAAGCTCAGTCGTGCTCAAGTTGAGTGGAGGACTGACAATACTCACAGGGGCATTCGTCATATCCGAAAGCTGTAGCGCACTATTGGAAACGCGAAATTCCGCCGCTGTAATTCCACTCGGAGGAGCCCAAGAAATGGTTCGATCTTGACCAGGTATGTTCTCAGCTATGGTGTTCCATGCAGCGCCTGCAGCCTTGTACTCAACCGTCCATGTCCCTTCAGATCCAGTAGTTGCAGTCCAGCCGATGGTGGTAGTCTGTCCTGGAATGAGCGATTCTCCTCCGAAAGGAGAAGTGAGAACAACCTCGGGCTCTGGTGCGAACCATGTCAATACATAGTCGCTCTCACCGTAGGTCAAATTTGTCGCACGTACAACGATCTCATAGCTGCCAGCCGCGGGAGCGACAAGGGTAACTTGCTCCATGTTGTTAAGGTGATCCTCACCTTGCGTGGCCTCTTCTAGAGGTTCGATTGGATTAAGCACAAGTGGCGTGGTGACGGTGCCATCTTCAGCTACGAGAATGAGATCTAAGTCATTCATCAATGCAGCCGTTTCATTGGTCGTTGATCCAGCGATATCACTCCAATAGAGCATCACTTTAAGCTGAGGCATTCCTGCAGCAACAGTAATTGTCTTCCTTGCCTCCTGCGAAGTCGATAAGTTGCCCATTACGAATTGATCAGCGTTTATGACCTCAAGCGCATTGTAACCATTCAAGATACCGAAGCCGTACTCAAAGTCTGGGCCAGGTCGTCCTGCATCATCAGCGGTATTACATGCGATTGCTTTGAGCAATGCGCCTTGTGGTACCATTCCCGGGTTTTTTCTTTGATAAGCCTCACTCAACAGTGCGAGGGTGCCTGCGACATTCGGTGCGGCAAAACTGGTTCCTGTACCAGATCCGTAGCTACCATTTCTAATTGTACTTAGCACAGACGTTCCTACAGCAGAAATTTCAGGTTTTAGCCGGCCATCTATCGTAGGACCTGCGCTACTCGTTCGGTAGCGTTCCCTGTCAATATTGACGTTGCCAACTGAGAGGGTATTCTTTGCGTTTTGAGGTCCCCCCGGAATGTTTGCATAACCGTTTGGCATGTCACCGCAGGTATTTGTTCCGCTATTTCCTAAGGCAAAAACGTGTAGTAAGCTTGGATTATCGAAGAGTTGTTGGTCAATACTCGCACTATTACCGAAGTACTTGTTGGCCGTATTGCAATGAAAACTCGGACCGTAGGAGTTGTTTGTGATCGTCATGCCGTACTCATCAAGATAGCTAGGTGCGTTGTACGTAATGGCGGTATTCGTTTCGACGATGAGCTCTGCCTCAGAGGCTATGCCACGGTTTGAAGCGAAGACGTTTCCTGCCCCAACCATGATGCCCGAAACCATATCGGGGTGGTTTCCCCAACCAGAATTATAGTTCGTGGTTGAGTGCAGGATGCGCTCACCCATGTCGGGATGACCTGCCAATTCTCCTCCATCGCCAACTCCTAAGACCACTCCATTACCATTGAGTCCTGGTGCGCCAGAAATGCCGCTGTTGAGTGGCGTTACGCTTTGTACGACACGTGCTTCGAAGTCGTAAGGGACGATATCGTCGAGCACAGGTGTCGCATCTAGGATGAAAGGATGGGAGAGTAGTTTATCGAGTGCGTTGATGGTTACCGATCCAGTCAAGGTCAATCCGCCTTGCAATTGGCTTGTAGTTGGTTTGAAGTCTGCTTTCGCCAAAACCTCAGATAAGTATGCTGGAGCATCTGTGAAGGCCAGGACTAAATCCACGGCTATTCGGCTGGAACCTTTGCGGAGTGCTTCTCCATCAAGCGTCTCCAAAACAGAAGCTTTGGGCTGAGGGATCACAGCATAGGAAAGTATCTCCATCCCTGAAGGAAGACTAGAAACGAGGTAAGCACCTTCACCATAGTGGTGTAGGAGATCGATCCCTTCTGCACGGACGTGTGCAAGAGTGTTTTGTGAGAGTGGAAAATCTAGTTGGACGAGGACCGGAGTTGCTTTAGCATCAATGGTCTGACTCTGTAGTGTGTTCGCTGTAGAGGCCATGCATAGCATGCACGCAGCGAGCCACAGATGTGGCGTGTTCATAGTTTTCCAATTGGATGTACAAAGGGTGTACATCCACCGATCTAGTGGAGGATCAGGGGGTTAAGTGGATGCCTTATGGGGGGCATCACCTATTGTTTCGGGTTTTAGTGTTTGTAATTTGTCAAACAATAGGTGCTAATGATATGGCAATGGTCGTGCCAAGCCGCCGAATAGTATACTTTTGCAGTAATCGCCCGTTTTGGGCGGAAAATCCCCCAAAAGACCGTTATGCGTCAAGTTTACTTGTGTCTACTGTTTGTTGCTTCTTCCACTATTCTTTTTTGTCAAGCCGAAGGCCGCTACTTTGAGGTGGGCTTAAAAGGTGGTGTGGTCAATTACCAAGGCGACCTGCAAGAGGATGTCTTCACGACTTCAGGTAGTAGGGCATTGTTTGGAGGTTTTCTCCGCTATTCTTTAGATGAGAAGTTTGCCGTCCGCGGGGTATTGGAAGTTGGTAATCTTTCAGCGAACGATGCCGACAACCCACAACTGGCCTCCCGCGGCTACAGCTTCGAAGCTAATTTACTCGCGGGTGAAGTAGTGGTAGAGTATCTTCCTCTTGGTAAGGATAGATTCCAAAATGGCATCTTTTTCACGCAAATCAACCCTTACGTGTTTGCTGGTCTAGGCACCGCAATAGCAGATTCACAGGTTTCAACGGCCAACCCAGCAGACGCTAGCAGATTTCCAGAAGCAGACGACCGCTCTAGTTTCTTCACCGTGCCTCTTGGTGCAGGCATTCGTGCAGACATTGCGAGTGGCTTTGCTGTCGGGCTTGAAGCAAATTTTCGTGCTACTTTTAATGATCACCTAGACGGTGTAAGCGTAAACGGCAACTCCGACCGTAACGATTGGTTCTGGACCGCGGGTGCTTATGCGAGTTTTACGTTTGGTAATCAGGATAAAAAGGCGATGAATTTTTAGAAGAAAATTGCTCGTCTTCAACACTTAGCTACGACTTAGTCACGCTATTGACTTCACTTCCCACAGGAGGTTGAGTGAACGACCTCCTTTTTCGATCTTGGCGCCATGTCCAATGCCAAGACGCTCTACCTTCTCGACGGCCACGCGCTCGTTTATCAGTATCACTTTGCTTTTCGTGATCGCCCGCTGATCAATTCTAAAGGGGTCAATACCTCTGCTATACACGGTTTCACGCGCATGTTGTGGGACTTGCTACAGACAAGCAAACCAAGCCATATTGCGGTTGTATTCGATCCGAAAGGTGGCACTTTCCGTGAAGAGCTCTTTGCAGAATACAAAGCGAATCGAGAAGCACAGCCTGAGGATATCGGTATCGCGATCCCGATAATCCAATCGATTATCGAGGCGATGAACATTCCTTGTAAGGTGGTCAAGAATTATGAAGCTGATGACGTCATCGGCACACTCGCCAAGCAGGCGGAGAAGGAAGGGTTTGATGTTTTCATGGTTACGCCCGACAAGGACTACGGTCAACTCGTCACCGACAACATTCACCAATACCGTCCTTCACGTATGGGCTCCGGAGTAGCTGTTTTGCGGAAGCAGGATATCCTCGATAAGTGGGACATCGAGAATACCGACCAAGTGATTGATGTGCTCGCACTCATGGGCGATTCAAGTGATAATATTCCAGGGGTACCTGGCATCGGACCGAAGACTGCGGCGAAGCTCTTGAAAGAGTATGGAAGTCTTGATAGCATCCTTGAAAACAAGGCAAACATCAAAGGCAAAAACTCTGAACGCCTCACAGAATTTGAGGAGCAGGCACGCATGAGCTATAAGCTGGCGACGATTGACATCAACTCCCCTGTTCAATTTGATGCGACTGAATTCACCCTTGATCCGATGAATAAAGAGAAGCTCGCCGAGCTTTTTGCAGAGTTAGAAATACGCAGCTTGGCGAAGCAAATTTTAGGTGCACCAGATCCTGGATTGACGGTGCCTGCGGCAAGCGGTCAGATTGACTTATTCTCAGCACCTCAGCCTGACGGGACGAAGCGCACTGCACCTGCCGCACCTGCCACTGGGAGTCCTTTTGGTTCGCTAGCTACGAGTAAGTCTACCTACCACACCGTGCAGGACGAGGCTGGAATTAAGAAGTTGGTCAGTCTTTTAGAAGGCCATGAAAACATCACTTTTGATACCGAAACGACAGGTATTGATGCGATCTCTGCTGATCTCGTGGGACTAGCTTTTGCTGTGGAAGAGGGCGAGGCTTTTTACGTTCCTGTTCCTGAAGATCGTGATGCTGCGCAGGCGATTGTCGAGTTTTTCCGAAAGGTGCTTGAAGATCCAGCTGTCGCCAAAACAGGCCAAAACCTCAAGTACGATGTCATGGTGTTGAACCGCTATGGTGTGCGTGTTGCCGGACCTGTACGCGACACGATGTTGATGCATTACCTCTTGAGTCCAGAGTTAAAACACAACCTTAATTACATGGCCGAAACCTACCTCAGGTATCAGCCACAATCGATTGAGGAGCTCATTGGTAAAAAAGGGAAAAATCAAGGCAGTATGCGCGATGTGCCTATCGAAAAGGCGGCTCCTTATGCCTGTGAGGATGCGGACATCACCTTGCAACTTGCCAACCTACTCTATCCTAAAATCATCCAAGAGAACCTTATCGACCTCTACGAGCGTGTTGAGGCACCGCTCGTTTATGTGTTGCGTGACATGGAGTGCAACGGAGTGAAAATTGATAGCGAATTTCTAGGTGAATATGCAAGTCAACTTACCGAACGAATTGTAGCTCTTGAGAAGTCGTTTAGAGAAGAATCTGAGGTTGGAGCGGACTTCAACATCGGCTCACCCAAGCAGATCGGAGAGCTACTTTTTGATCGCATGGAAATCCCGTACAAAGGTCGCAAGACGAAGACGGGTGCTTATGTGACCGATGAAGCTAAGCTGAGTTCTTTAGCCGCAGACTATCCGATTGTCAGCACCTTGCTCGAGATTAGAAAGCTGAAAAAATTAAACAGTACCTACGTGGAGGCACTCCCGAAACTCATCAACGAAGAGACGGGGATGGTACACTCTAGCTTTAATCAGGCAGCTGTTGCGACGGGACGATTGAGTTCGTCGAATCCCAATCTCCAGAACATTCCAATGCGCACCGGCGACGGTCGCGAGATTAGAAAAGCCTTTGTGCCGCGTGGGCCAGGAAGAAAAATTATCGCTACAGATTATTCTCAAATCGAGCTGCGAATCATCGCGCAAGTGGCAGGTGAAAAGGCCATGCTTGAAGCTTTCGCAGAAGACCGCGATATTCACAAGGCTACTGCTGGGCTGATCTTTGGAGTACCCTTTGAGGAGGTTACTGCTGATCAACGTCGCCAAGCAAAGACAATAAACTTTGCCATCATTTATGGTGCAGGGGCTACTCGTGTAGCTGAAGAATTAGAGGTGAGTCGCAAAGAGGCAGGGGCGCTTATTGAGCAATACTTCGAGACTTATGCTGGACTGAAGGCTTTCATGGAAAAGCAGAAAGAATCTGCTCGACGCAATGGCTATGTTGAGACCGTCCTTGGTCGGAAGCGTTACCTCCGAGACATCAACTCTAGCAACAACAACCTACGCGCCTACGCTGAGCGTAACGCGACCAATACGCCAATTCAAGGCACCGCAGCTGACCTCATGAAGCTCGCCATGATCCGTTTGCACAAGCGTATGCGCGATGAAGGAATGAAGAGTCTGCTGACCCTACAGGTGCATGATGAACTCGTTTTCGATGCTGTCGAGAGTGAGGTAGAACAACTGAAGGCGATGGCTGCCGAAGAGATGACCCAGGCCATGCCTGAGGTTGATGTAAAGCTTTTGGTAGAGAGTGGGGTGGGGGATAATTGGTTGGAGGCGCACTAGGTCCTTCCGATCAACAGATCGGAAAGACTAGAGGCGCGCGCACCTTGAGCCATGATTTCTATTGTGCGGAGCACGAAGGAATCATGCTGAACCTAGCACCTCCTAATACGAGCAACGCGAGTATTCGTATTCGGTAGCATTTTTTTCTGTGGCTCGTGCGGAGCACGGAAGCCGCCAAAGAAAAAAATGACTGTACCACTTGCATAGTACACTCAAGTCGATTATGTTTGCACTGTACTAGTAGAGTAGTACGCTAGGATATGTCGAAGGGCTTTCTGATCGACTAAAAATTGGCTGATTTAGCACTACTCTTCGTTAAAAATCCTCGTGATAGCTCTGCTATCCCTGCGTTTTTTGCCTCGATTAGTGCAAAATCAATTTCAATTTCGTCAGATCGAAAACCCATCGACACACCCTTAAAAACGCAAGACATGATTCATTTACAAAATCTTGATTTCGGCTATCGGAAAGGGGAGCGTCTTTTTGAGGGACTCGACCTTAACGTAGAGCGAGGCGGTATATATGGATTGCTCGGACGCAATGGAGCAGGAAAGTCAACGCTACTAAAGCTGATGACGGGTTGCCTAAAACCTGATTCAGGTAGCGTAGAGCTTTTTGGACGGGAAGCATTTGATCGTCATCCTGATTCTTTGCAACGTTTATATTTTTTACCGGAGCAGGTGTATTTGCCAGCTCGTTCGTGGAAGCTTTTGGCGAAAGCTTACGGGCCTTTCTACCCCAATTTCAGCGAGGAAGCTTTCTATAATGGTCTAGAAACGTTTCATGTGCCGACTGATCGTAAGCTGACGAAGCTTTCTCTCGGACAAAAAAAGAAGGGGTTAATCTCTTTTGCCTTGGCCTGTAACACCGAGTTGCTCGTCCTCGACGAGCCAACCAATGGTCTCGACATTCCGAGTAAAGCTCAGTTTAGGAGTATCATGGCTGAGACCGTAACAGATGATCGTGCTATTGTGGTTTCAACGCACCAGGTGCGCGACCTTGCTGGATTAATTGATCCAATCATGGTCGTCGACAATGGATCAATGATCGCGCATCTCGACCTCAACGCAGTGAGTAACGCACTCTCTTTCACTTTGGAAAGTTCGCTTACGCCTCCGATCGATGCACTGCATCATGAGCGTGTGCCGGGAGGGTACTACGTCGTGCGACCAAATACCACTGGCCGTCATACCGAGCCAGATCTCGAAGTTTTATTTAATGCTATTGTCGCGCCAAACAGTCGGGTACTTACGACGCTGGCTTCTGCTTCACACTTACAAAACGCCTAATCATGCAACCGATCTCAGTCCATAGAATCTGGCTTTTGATACGCCGTAATGTGATGCTATATGGCCAAAAACTTTGGGCTTATCCAGGTCCACTGTTAGGCATCATGTTTATTGTTTGGTCGATGTCTGATAAATCTTATGCCGAAGGGTCAGCATCTAACTTTTTAAATAGCCTTTACATCGTTGTATTAATCGTACTCGGTTTTTATACGTCAGCTCATGTATTGTCAGAGCATAAAACAGCAGATGGACGTCAATCGTCGCTGACTGTACCCGCGAGTGATGCGGAAAAATTCATCGCATCTTGGTTCTATTCAGGACCACTATTCATGCTTGTTTATACGGTAGCATTCTTTTTTCTCTCATGGATAATGATAGGGATTCTAGGAATTTTTGGAATTGGTGGATTTCCTGCTTTTAATCCTTTTGAAGAGGTTGTTTTGAAAAATATTACGTTTTTCTTTTTGGTCATCCAGCCGGCAGGCTTACTCGCAGCGATTGCCTTTGATCGGGCAGTCATTCCAAAAGCCTTTGGTACTCTCTTGGCAGTTGCTTTGAGCCTAGGGGCGTTAGGAATTCTTACGTTCAGAATAGTATATCGCGATGCTTTTGAAGGGTTCTTTACTCAGGTTGGTAAACTCAATGTGGACGGTGCTAACTTTTCTGTGAACACGGATTCTCCCTTTGTTCTGCTCCTCGTTTTAGGGCTCATGCTTCTCGCAGCAACTTATTTTAAGTTCCAAGAAAAAAGTGTTTAGTCATGCAGTTTAAAGCTACAACAACCATCTACGAGCAGATCGCTGGAATGATTGAGGACAACATCCTCTCTGGCGAACTTGCTGAAGGGGATCGTCTCCAATCTGTGCGCGCACTTGCTGCGGAGGTTCAGGTTAATCCGAATACTGTGCAGCGCACTTTTCAGACACTACAAGATGCAGAGTTAATCACGAATCAAAGGGGCATCGGATATTTTGTATCCGAAGGTGCGAAGAAGCGCATTTTAAACGCTCGTCGCCGCCTGTTTGAGACGGAAGTGTTGCCAGAGCAGTTTCGCCAGTTGGCCCTTCTTGGATTTACCCCCGATGAAATCAAATCTCTTTACCAGAGCTACCTCACTGAGCACGCTCTTTCAGTTTAACCTCAGTCTTCACTTTTTAATTCTTACGACATGAAAACTTCAAATATTATTCTCGCGGTGCTTATCGGTGGACTTGCACTATCTATGGTTGTAGATATCGCAACTTCAAAGAAAGACGGAGTTACTATTGAAGGAGTCACCCTTACGGGAAAACGAGCCTCGCGTACCTATGATGCGCTCGCTTTAAAACATCTAAATATTGAAGGTCCGATAAATGTGATTTTAAGCGCAGGGATTCCAAATTTAAGTATCGAGGCAGATGAAGGCTTACTTGATCAACTTGCTGACAAAGATGATGATCCCGAGACCTTGAGTATTGCGCTTCCGCAAAACACCTATAATGCTGGAGAAATTACCGCGTATTTAAGTACTCCTACTTTAGAGACCATATCTCTTACGAACGGGAGTATTGAGTCTCCTGACGCTTTGCCTTATTTGAATAATACAATTACTCTAAGCGG
>CALDUE010000126.1 GCA_937923485.1 uncultured Saprospiraceae bacterium | reverse complement strand
ACTTATAACGGCACCATTCTTATTGACGGAGGAACTCCACCACCACCACCACCAACTGCAGCTACTCCATGTGATAACCTAACGGAGCCATCATTATTGGTTACGAGCGATACCTCTAGCATTGGAGATACGGTGTGTTTGTCTGTATTAGGATTCATGCTAGAAGATGTAGAGTCATTCCAGTTTGATTTGGTAACTGACCCTACAGTAGTAACCTTTATCGAAGAGGTTAACATCAACCCAGCCTTAGCGATGAACTCTTTGATCACCTCTGATCCTGCAGCTGGTTCACGTAGATATCTGTTTGGATTAACGGGTATGAATCCAGCAATAACGATAGCAGATTGCGACACCTTGTTTCAAGCGTGTTACACGTTAATAGGCGCCGACGGAGACGATACAAACGTTGCCTTCGGAGGTACAGTTGAGGTCAATAATGCGACAGGTCCTTTTGTGGATTCGACTTATAACGGAACTATTCTTATTGACGGAGGAACTCCGCCGCCACCAACTGCAGCTACTCCTTGTGATAACCTGACTCAACCAACAGTATTAATTGGCTCAGACACAGCCTCAATTGGAGATACCGTTTGTTTACCAATCTTCGCGTTTCAATTAGTAGATATTGTCTCTTTCGGATTTGAGCTAATAAGTGATAGTACGGTTGCGCGATTTGTAGACACAATGAACGTCCATCCACTAATCGCTAATAACGGCTTCTTCTTGAACGTCCTCGATGCGCAGACAGCACGCTTTTTGTGGTCACCTTCTGGTGCGAATCCAGAGATTACTTTGAATGACTGCGACACTCTTATGAAAGTGTGCTACGAGTTAGTTGGAATGGATATGGATGAAACCATCGTGGCTTTCGGTCCTGGGATTTCACCTGAATTCAATAACGCCGGTGGAAATTTTGTCGATTCCTTACTCAATGGATCTATTCGTATCGAAGGAGGAACCACCACTTGTGATCCGATTGTAATTACAGAAGTTATCACATTCCCTACTTGTAATGGCGATAGTGATGGTCAGATAGATATCACCGTTACAGGTGGCGATGGTTCTCCATTCAGCTTCAGTTGGTCAGATGGAGTAACTACAGAAGATCGCACAGGCCTTAGTGCTGGTACCTTTACGGTAACAGTAACAAGTTGTACAAGTGCAACCAAAAGTATAATTGTAGGTCAACCAGATGAGCTCACCGCTCCTGGCGACATTACAAATGTACTCTGTAACGGAGATGCAACTGGAGAAATTGATCTCAGCCCGATGGGAGGAACACCTCCTTACGATTACGATTGGACAGGCCCTGGGACAATCGACGGGTTTCAAGATCAAGAAGACCTTGAAGCAGGTATGTTCTCTGTTATAGTTACAGACGCAAACGATTGTACCGTTACCAACTCTTTCACGATTACTGAACCAACAGCAATCACCATTGATGCCGCTATTACAAATGTGCTCTGTAACGGAGATGCAACTGGCGAAATTGATCTCAGTCCTGCTGGAGGAACACCTCCTTACACTTATAATTGGACAGGTCCAGGTACTGTGGACGGATTGCAAGATCAAGAAGATCTTGAAGCTGGTACGTTCTCAGTGCTTATCACTGACGCTAACGACTGCACTGCAACCAGTTCATTTACGATATCTGAACCAACTGCGATAACAATTACTGGGGTAATTGCAAATCCTACAGGTACTGCAAACAATGGAGCGATTGACATAACAGTAACGGGAGGAACCAGCCCTTACACATTTATGTGGGCAGGGCCAGGAGTGATTCCAACGGCTGAAGATCAAACTGGCCTAGACGCTGACGTTTATTCAGTAATTGTGACAGACGACAACGGCTGTACCGAAAATGCATCATTCACACTCACGCGCGAAGCTCCAAGCATTTCAATCACGTCAACTGAGTCGTGCAATGGATCTTCAACGGGAACGATTACTACAGTTGTAACTGGAGGTACACCTCCGTACGATTACAATTGGATGCCTGCTCTTCCAAATCAACCTAACCATACCAATGTTGCTCCAGGAACGTACACACTCATATTGACTGATGCCGCAAATCAATCGGTAACAGGAAGTATTGTTGTGGGCACGCTACCAGCAGCTTTCTTAAATGTGACTGTTACACCTTCGTCAGGTACCAATGATGGAGCGATAAACCTTACGGTGACTGGTGGCGGAGGTGGTCCATTCGATTACCAATGGGCGGATGGCCCTACTACTCAGGATCGTATAAATCTTCCAGGAGGCAACTTTACTGTTGTCGTGACTGATCAGTCTACTGGATGTGAGTACACAGAGACCTACACTGTCCCAACTGTTGTCGGTGACTTCATTGCTTCAATAGACGTAAATGCGGTTAACTGTAATGCAGCAAATGGAGGCATTTGTGATGGAGAGCTAGTAATCACGATTACACAAGCTGCAGGAGATGTCACAGCAACGTTCTCTAATACAGGATCAGTAGGGCTTCCTGCAACTGCAACACTCACCGGCCCAGGTCCTCATGTTTTTGACGGACTGTGTCCAGGAACATTTGATGTTTTACTTACAGACGAAGCAGGTGAAATGATATCTAGCCCAGGTTTAGAAATCACAGAACCTACAGAGCTGAGAATTGCAGACTTTATTATCCTGCCTGTTGTAGGTAATGGAGCTGCAAACGGTGGAGTTGACATCACACCTGTAGGAGGAACACCTCCATACAGTTTCCAATGGAATGCAGGACCGAATCCACTCAACGAGGACAATCTCAACCTAGTGGTGGGTGACTACACGGTTATCATTACAGATGCGAACATGTGTACGTTCACCTCGTCGCCATTCACAGTGGAGCAATTTGAGATCTTCAATGTGAACATCACAGATGTTACTTGTTCTGGCGATCTCACTGGAGCAATCGACATTTCGATTAGAGGTGCTACAGGACCATTCACTTATTTGTGGAGTAATGGTGCTACTACGCAGGACTTATCTGGCATCCAAGCAGGAACCTACTCAGTAGTTGTAACTGATACTGGTAGTGGAAGAGAAGTAACGGGCACTTACCAAGTGACAGCGTTATCGAACCTGTTCGCTTCAGCGATAGTAGTCTCGGATTTCAACGGCTTTCAGGTTACTTGTGTTGGGGCAGAAAACGCTCAAATTCAAGGAGCTGCAACCGGCGGGGTTGGTGATATCACGTACTTATGGAATACAGGATTTGATCAGGCCTTACTCACTGGCATAGGTGCGGGAACGTATACACTTACTGCAAGAGACTCTTTAGGTTGTACATCTGTATCAAATGAGGTGACAGTTTCAGATGCACCCGCAATTCTAGCGGACATACGATCTGATGCTGTGCGATGCTTTGGTGAAAGAAATGGCCGACTCACTGCTACAATTAATGGAGGAGCTCCTCCCTATATCTTCCAATGGACTAATAACACTACCGGTGAATTAGTCTCCGATATGCGTGTGGCTCAAGCTCTTCCAGGGGGAGCTTATGATCTCGAAGTGATCGATGCAAACAATTGTATCCAGAACTTTAGCGCAGGTGTCACAGAACCTGCATTGATAACCGTTACACCAGAGGTTACAAATGCAACTACCGTTGTACCAGGAAGGATTGAACTGATCATCACAGGAGGTACTCAACCTTACGATATTTCATACGAAGGTCGAAACGACACCACTCGTATTCTGGATAACATTCCTTTCGGCACTTACACGTACTTCGTTACCGATGCAAACAACTGTGAAGTCGTAACCGATGAGGTAACTGTTGCAAATAATGACTTTGATTGCTTCATCGCATCTTCTGTTATTACTCCCGAGACGATGGACGACCTCAATGACTTGTTCCTGATTAATTGCATTGAGGATTTCCCGAACAACAGCGTCCAAATCTTCAATCGATTCGGACAGCTTGTTCGAGAATTTGAAGGCTATGACAACACCTCTGTAGTTTTTGACGGCCGCACACGCTCTGGTGAACTTCTTGATGAAGGAGGTTACTTCTATGTGCTACTGTATCGAGATACAAACAATGATGAGATTCAGAAACGAGGCTCATTAAATATCATTCGACAATAATCGAGCGAGCACACCACACCCACACCCTTCCCTTCAACCGATTTAATTCAGCTTTCTTATGAAGAAGCTTCTATACATAGCCAGTCTAATTTTTGTCGTAGGCCAAGCCACTGCACAAAATGAGGCCATTTTCACGCAATACACGGTTCAACCGTTTCTCTTGAATCCTGCAGTCGCAGGTTTTGATGATCTTCATCAAATCAGATTGAATTACCGATCTTCTTTTACCGGTTTTCCTGATGCACCAAATACGTACGCGCTGAACTATAATGGTCCAGTCAATAAGAACATTGGACTCGGAGGTCAAATTTTTGGTGAAAACGTGGCTAGCACCTTTCGCTACACGGTAAAAGGTGCTTATGCTTTCCACGCCGATGTCGATGATTGGCGACTAGCAGCAGGCTTTTCTACTTCGTTCTCAAACTTTCGTTTGCGTAACCGAGTAATCGGCGGATATGAATTTCAAGAGGGTGACCCCGACGCGATCGAAGCACTAGACGGTAAAAATACCTTTGATGCAGCATTGGGATTTCACGCGCGTTACCGAAACCAAACCTTCGTTGGTTTGACTTTCCCAACGCTCATTTCGGCTAGGCTCGATAACATCCAAGGAAACGATGACGATGGGCGCGGTGGATTAGATCACTTTATTCTTCGTGTTGGACAGGACATTCGTATTCGTGAGCGCAACTTTAAAGTGACTCCTTCTGTCCTGATCAGTCGAGTTTTTGGAACACCTTTCCGCGTTGATTTCAATGCAATTGCAAGTTTCTTGGACGAACAGTTTGTTGCTGGTCTCGGATACCGTGCTGGAGTAGGAAACGATGTGGGAGTCCTTCTAGGAACCAAGTTTGACCGTTTGCGCCTGTTTTACAGTTATGACATCAACTTCGGTAGATTTCAGACCTATAACGGCGGATCCCATGAGATCACTTTGGGATTCGATTTCGATTCAACTGAAAAGACTGTGGATGCCGCTCGTTATGAGTAATTGAAATTTCTTAGTTCAATAGGAACGCCCATGGGTCTAAGTGACCTGTGGGCGTTTCTATTTTACCATTTAACGTTCCTTATTGACCATAGAAGAATCATAGACGACTTCTGGCAAATGTTTTGCTTGTAGCTAAGTACAAATTAGCACGAAATGAAGCGAGTTCTCATTACTGAAAACGTAGAAGCAAACCAAATCCTCTTAAGAAACGCTTTCGAGGCGTTAGGTGAGTCTTATGATGTACACTACGTTTCTTCAGGGGAAGACTGCTTGGAATACTTGCAGAATTCAGATAACTATGATCTCTGTTTTGTGCTTCTCGACTTAAACGTGCCGGGCGTTTCTGAAACTGACTTACTGACTCGCTTGTCAAGCGACGAAAATTTTCGAACGATCCCAGTTATCGTTTTTTCAGAGCAATCAGATCCTAGTAGGATCATTTCATGCTATGAGAATGGGGCAAACGCCTTCGTACAGCGACCGCAAACTGCCGTGCAGTATCTACAGATAATCGCGACGATTACAGACTTTTGGGGCAACATCAATGTCCTAGCCAAGCCTGAAGCTGCTGTAGAATTCTAGGTCACGGTCTAGATTAATCAGACTTTTTGATAAATGAAATGGTTTGCTGGATACCCGGCAAACCTTTTCGTTTTAATGGAGACTTCTTAAAGACCTTCTGAAATGACTCCGTCGTCATTTCAAGCCAAGCCTTTTCGTCCAGCGAAGCCAACTCAGGGTACGCCTGTAGCTCAGAATCTGTATGCGGTTTTGAAAATCGATTCCACGGGCATACTTCCTGACAAATGTCGCAACCGAAGGCCCAACCCTCCATGTTTTGGCGAAAGCTGTCGTCAATGCTTTCTTTCAACTCAATGGTCAAATAGCTGATGCATTTCCCCGCATCGAGTAGATATCCATTTGGAGCAATTGCATCTGTTGGACAAGCATCGATGCATTTGGTACAGGTCCCACAAAAATCATCCATTGGCCCGTCTGGCTCAAAAGCTAGATCGATGATTAGCTCGCACAAGAAAAAATAGCTCCCCATGTCTCGGCGTAGTAAGAGCGTATTCTTTCCCAACCAACCCTGTCCCGTTCGTTGAGCCCACTGTCTTTCCAGCACAGGAGCAGAATCAACGAACACGCGACCTTCTACCGCACCATACTGCTCCTGTAGCTGTTTCAAAAGTTCCTTGCCACGACGCTTCACCACATAGTGGTAATCCTCGCCATACGCATAGCGCGCCACTTTAGGCGCCTCTAAGGAAGGCGTCTCGTCGGCTGGGAAGTAGTTTAATCCAAGCACCACGACCGTCTTTGCACCAGGTACAAGCTTGGTTGGATCAACCCGCTTGTCAAAGTGATTGGCCATATAGTCCAAGCGGGCATTGTTGCCAGCATTCAACCAACTTTCGAGTTGACGAGCTTCGGGCTCCATGAACTCCGCCTTTGCCACCCCGCAAAACGCAAAGCCCAATTCATGTGCCTTGCGTTTTAATTCTTGCGTTGGGAGGGGAGTCATTCTATTCTAAGTATTGAGCGCCCCACAAACGCTGATCGTCTGTCCGTTCACATAAGAAGACATGTCGCTTGCAAGGAATACACAAGCATCAGCAACTTCTGTCGCATTACCCAGCCTGCGCATTGGGATGGCATCGAGAAATCCTTGCTTGGTCTTGTCGTCAAGAACTTCAGTCATCTCGGTAGCGATAAAGCCTGGAGCTATCGCATTGCAGCGGATTCCTCTCGAGCCTACTTCCTTGGCGATACTCTTTGTGAAACCAAAAATGCCAGCTTTACTCGCAGCGTAATTTGCTTGACCTGCATTTCCAAAATCACCAACCACAGAACTCATGTTGATGATAGAGCCCGAGCGCGCTTTCATCATCGTACGCATGACGTGTTTAGTCAAATTGAAAACAGACTTGAGGTTGGTATGAATCACTTCGTCCCATTGCGTTTCAGCCATACGCAACATGAGGTTGTCGCGGGTTATCCCCGCATTGTTGACGACCACATCAATTTGGCCAAATCCCTCTAAAACATCTTTGATGAGTTGTTCTGATTGAGCAAAATCTGCAGCATCGCTTTGGAAGGCTTTGACGTTCTCGCCCAGTTCAGCAACGATGGCATTTGCCTTATCGGCAGACCGAGCGTAGGTAAATGCAACTTTAGCACCGTGGGCATGAAAACGGCGAACGATCGCTTCTCCGATTCCACGACTTCCTCCGGTAACAATGGCAACTTTTCCTTCAAGTAACTTCATAGCAAATGGCATGTTTGAGCTACAAAGAAAACAGAATACTCGCTTATTTCACTTCGATTACAAGACCATCGTATCCTAGCTTCATATTCGGGGGGAGTCTGCTTTCTATACTTTCGTGAAAACCTGCCAAATGACTCATGTGGATGAAGTTTGTATGAGTGGCATTTACTTCCTCCGCGAAGGCAATAGCTTCCGAGTCGTTCATGTGGCTGTGGTGCACATGATGGTGTAAAAGGCTGGTAACGAGTGTGTCCAAACCTTTGAGCGCTTCTATCGTCTCTTTCGGTACAGACTTTACGTCGGTGAGGTAGGCTAATGAGCTTACGCGAAAACCTACAATCGGTAAGTCCCCGTGCAACACGCGTATAGGAGTAATCGGAGGCAAAGTGCCAATTGTAATGGACTGCCCAATCTTCAAGTCGATCAACTCGAACCTTGGCGCGCCCGGATAGGGGGTTTTGGCGAAAGCATAAGCAAAACGCTGCTTGATCTCTTCCTGAACTCTAGGCTCCGCATAGATGCGAAAGGCCGATTTTCTTTTGAAAATGAATGGTCTCAGGTCGTCTAGTCCAATAACGTGATCGTTGTGTTCGTGGGTGATTACCACCGCATCTAAATCATCAACTCCAGCCTTAAGCAGTTGTTGACGGACGTCTGGTCCGCAGTCGATCAAGACGCGCGAGTTACCATTCTCCAGAAGCGCGGAGCATCGAAAACGCGTATCGCGATCATCTGTACTTGCACATACTTCACAAGAGCAAGCGATCACAGGGATTCCTTGCGATGTACCCGTGCCAAGAAGAGTTAGTGAAGTTGTCAGGATACTAGGTTAAGATTCGGTTTCAGATACAGAATTCGTCTTCAAGATATCCGCAAAAAGCTCGTGATGCTCTTCTGGAATATCTTCATAGCTCAAGTCTAAACCTCCAATGAGTTCACGAAGTTTGAGCGTTCGAGCAGCGGTGTCAAAAAAGCGATTTACTACAATAACACTGCGCTCATGGACCACGCAATAGCCTGCTCTAAAATGTCCCCGCTCATAGCGAAGTGTGAATCCTGCAGCTTTTAGCAAAGCCTCAGTTCGTGCGAGTTCTTTTTTATCTGATGCCACGTCACAAAGATGCTAAAGTCAAGCATACCTTCTCACTATCTTAGCCCTTATGATGACAACTCGTGGAATACTTCTACTCGTCAGCCTTGGGATCGCGGTTGCTACTCAAGCTCAGACATTTGCTGGCTTCCTTGAGGTTGGACCTAACCTTAATCAAGTTCAAGGAGATGAACTCGCAGGCTGGAATAACTTGGGAGGATTCGTCGGTGTTGGCGTGTATACCGACTTTTCAGACCGCTGGAGAGGATCGCTGACCATTTCATTTAGTCAGTACGGAGCTAATGCTACTTCGAGAGAGATAGAGCTGCAGAGAAGTATCTACGACAAGATTTCTCTAAACTATGTCGCGGTTCCGTTCAAAGTGCATTACATGGACTGGCTCAGTGAAGATGAGACTTTCTACAAATTGGAATTCTACGCCGGAGCTGAGTATCTGAGGTTGATATCTGAAGAGGCTGTTGGTATTGATGGTAGTGATTTGATCGCTATAAATCCATATCGTCAAAATGGAGTTAACATACTTGGCGGTGCCTACTACGTCTGGTCGCTAAAGTGGGCAGCTGGCCTAAATTACCACACCAGCATTACTCCAATGCAGCAAAGAGCTGAAGAGAGAAATCAATTTTTGAAGCAATTGGGCTTTCGTTTGCGCCGAACGTTTTAACCTTGTTCTATGAATCGCACCACTTACCCTCTCATATTTCTTTGTTTCGTACTGTTTACACTAGCATGTGGAGACAAAGGGAATGAATCAACTAAGGGAGGTGGTGAGGAGGTTTCTGCTTCCGCCAAAACCCCACAAGCGAAAGGAAACAGCTTGCCCGTAATTCCAAATGAGCTCATGCAGTCACTTGTAGATAGTGCGGACTATGTCGACTATTTGTTTTACAATATGGATTTCAGCATGAGCATGGACAACAAACAAGGCATCATGTATTCCATCGCGAATATCGGCGAACAACCTGCCGAGATGAATGCGGCTTGTAAACCTATTGGACGTATCTTTTACCAAATTAAAGGACGTAACGCTGCTGAGGCCGACCTCTACTTTTCGAATGGATGCACTTATTTGGTTTTTATGAAGGACAACGCACCAGTATATGCCAACAGCATGAGCGAAGTGGGTGTGGCCTTTCTGAATAACCAGTTTGCTGCCATCATGAAAGACTACCAACCCATTGAATAAGCAGCTATTTGCCTGCATTGATCTAGGCACAAATACATTTCACTTACTCATTGGGCACTGGACTCAGGGCAAACTAGAAGTGACCTATCGCGAGCGGCATTTTGTGAAAGTAGCCAGTGATGGAATAAAAACCATTGGCAAAGAGCCTTTTCAGCGGGCCTTGGCAGCCGCAGAAGCATTAGGAAACGCCCTTGCTAAGTACAAGGTTGCAGCCTCTGTTGCCTTCGGAACTGCCGCACTTCGCACCGCCTTAAACGGTGAACGGCTAAAGACTGAATTAGAGAAAAGGTTACGGATTCCGATTCAGATAATCGACGGTCAGCGAGAAGCTGGTCTAATATCTAAAGGCGTTCTAGCGGCTGGGCTTCCAGCAAATGAGCGCTACCTCATCATGGACATCGGTGGTGGTAGTGTCGAATTCATCGTTGTCGAGGAAAGTGAGATTCGTTTTAGCGAAAGCTATCCAATTGGAGCTCAAGTGTTGCGCCAAGGCTTTCATACCCAAGAACCTTTTCGTAAAAGTCCAGACGACCATGTTCAGGAAGACGTGCTTTTTGCTCATCTAACCCAGACTTTGGAGAATCTCAAAAACGAGGTCGGCAATAGAGCTGTGCTCGTAGGTGCGAGTGGCACATTTGACGTGATCGGCGATCTCTACGGCAAGCGTGTGAATGATGCGGTAACCAGCTTACCAGCTACGCATATCATTAGCTTGTATGAGCAAGCGGCGGGAATGAATGATGCACAAAGATTTGCAGATCCGCGACTGCCAGATAGTCGGGCGGACATGATTGTGGTGGCTCTTGCATTGATAGTGCATGTACTACGAATGTTTCCGCAAGACGAAATACTAACCTGCGATTACGCCCTGAAAGAGGGAGCCCTGCTAGAATTAGCAGAACAACACACCTAGCGAGACAAAAAAAGACCTACTAGATTAGAAATCTAGTAGGTCTTTTAAGCAGCTTGAAAAGCTATCGGATCTACATGTGAATGATCCTTGTAGTCTCCTTTCCAACTTTGGTATCTACCACAAGGTTATAAATACCAGGTGCAAGATCACTGAGGTCAATAAGCTCTCGGAAAGAGCCTTTTCCTTCTGCTAGTTCTATTGTACGAACAACGCGACCGAGGTTGTCTACGAGTGTAGCATTTGTCTGGTCAAGTTCCGTTGAGAAGGCAACTGTAACACTTTGCGCACCAGTTGGAGTTACACTATGGACTTTGAATTGGTTAACTGGGATGTCTGTATCATCGTCCAGTTCTAATTCATAATTGACGCGGATACCCGGAGTACGAATCAACCTAGGTTGGATACGTACCATAGCCTCATCGTCTTCGATCGGAGTACAGCAAATACGATTGTTTGGCGAGCTATCAGAATCACCTGTATCAGAACCGCTGACTTGCGCAAAAGCAGTTATGGCAGGATCACCACGCATTGCAAATAGTGTCAACTGCAACGTCGCAGTTTCTCCAGGAGCTACAGTAGGCAGTGTCCATGTTTCAAAGTAGAGGTCATAGACGCCCCGTGATGAAGTGTGGTTAGAATACACCATACCTACTGGTCGTGGGAAGTGTACCTCTATGTTCTCAGCAGTAGAGTTGCCAGCATTGACGACCTGCGCGGTGAAGGTGATGTCTTCACGTGAACTAAATACCGTTCTATCTGCAATCAGTGTCAACTCAATATCCGGTGTTGGATTGGGTTGATTTCCAGGGACGACGAGCACAAAGCGATCATCCTCGGAAGGGTCACCATTATCTGGTGTACTATCAGGATCTAACTGGCTGCTGCTAACAATCTCTGCAGTCACCACTGCTCCAGATTCAGGAGTATTGGTACGGAAAGTCAGACCAAGTGTATATCCTTGATCAACATTAAGTCGGTTAATATTCCAACGTGAACCATTTATGCTCGTACCACTCGGAATGTCAGAACTAACGATAGTCAATCCCATGGGTAATGTGATATTCGTTGCAATTCCAGATGTTGGATCAGGTCCATCATTCTCGACTGTGACCAACACTTCGAATGTACCATCAGCATTCACCGCAGCTTGAGGGCTACCCATGACAAGAGAAAGATCAGCCAGTTGGTCCTGTGGAGCAGAACCGTTAAAGGTGAAGACAGCCTCGTCGTCCTCATTGGCAACGCAGCAAACGCCGTTGCCAGGATCTGAATCCGGGTCTGTCTGACGCATATTGATTACTTGTGTGAAAGCAGTTCGTACGTCGTCACTCAAGTTGAAAAGCGTAAGCTCAAGGGTCGCAGACTCACCACCTTCAAGTGTTCCAACATCCCAGTCGGCATCCCATGGAGCATAGTCTCCCTGACTCGCCATACTACTTACATAGCTAAGGTTTACTGGGAGCGGGAACTCAACACGTATATCGTTTCCTTCGCGCTGACCAGTATTGGTCAGTGTGATAAGGAAAGTTGTTTCGGTATTACGTGGAACAGTAGTCGAAGCGCCTACGATCGAAAGCTCCAAGTCCGCATCTGGCGTACTCGTACTTCCTCCACCTGCGGTGGTATTAACTGTCAATGTGTTAGAAGCAAGACTAGGAAGGTCAGTTAAGTCTTTTGCTGCAGCTGCCGGAAGGCGCACAGTCACTACACCTGCACTTACAGGTGCGATGGTAAGATCATGGCGATCTCCATTACCGCGAAGGCTAAGCACCTGACCATTGGTCACAATGAAATCGCTTAAAGCAAGACCGTCAACGCGCTCTGTCCATTGAACGCTGACATCAAAGTTGCCGTTGACCGTCGAGTTCGGAGTAGCTAGTGTTGGTGTCGGAGCCACGTTAGCAGTGCCATTGCCTGCTGAAACAAAATACACTGGACGAGCATCCAGCTGAATGTTGTTCGGAGATACCTGTGTGGTATTGCCAGTTTCAGAGAAGTCCCACTCGTACTTAGTTAATTGTCCGAGATTTAGTCCAGCAGGGAAAGAGAACGTCGCACTAGCGTTTTCACTAAGGTCGATCTGGGTTTCTGCCCACAATGCATAGACGTAGCCGCCGTCTGTTTTGGCGAAAGCATAAGCACGTGTGCCTGGTTGTGCATTGAGCTGGACCGTATGCGCTTCGTCGTAATCCGTTGGATAGATAAGATCGGCTACAGTCTTGTAAGCGATTCCTTCGTCGTTGAGCTCTTGGTTGTAAGGACTAACACCTGCTAATTTCTTGTAAAGACCCATGAGGTCAAACTCAAAATCTGCATCCTGCTCATCAACTTTATCAGAGATCGAGTAGACGTGCATTTGGTGAACGCCAGAGGTTTTAACTCCGATAAGCGCTTTACCAATGAAGTTAATTACTTCATCCTCGCCACCGAAGTAGTCGCCGGTAAAGATTTCGCGCGGTACGTTAATCTCAGTACAGATGTGCTGCTTCTTTGGATAAGTAACTCCATCATAGCCATAATTGGCAAGTACCTGCTGGTATCCACCTAGACGACGATTGATCAAACCATCTGCGGCACCGTCTGAGTGACGCTCGAAGTAGTTGTCTGGACTAAACGATGTAGATCCATCAAGGTGAGGATAGGTATGGAATCCAAGAACGTCGATATATGCACCTCCAAGGTTAGGGTATTCTGGAGTGATAGACCCATCATCTGGATTATCCGTATTTCGTAAGATCGCGTCCAAGAAAGATTGTGATCCAACACCAGCAATGGCTACGTAATCGTCCGGGCTGATGGTTTTGATGATCTCATAAGAGATGCGAAGTGTACGTACGAAGTGCTCGATTGGAGCATGTAGGCTGTAATCACATGGATCTGGATCGTTTACCCACCAAGAACCTGGATAATCTGGTTCACCCCAGAATACTTGACTGTCGTTGCCCGTATATAGACCAGGCTCGTTCCAAATCTCCCAAAAGCGGACATCATCGGTGTAGGTCGATACGATCTGGTAGAGGTAGGCTGCATACTCATTGTCCTCGTTGTAAGGCGTCCCATCGGTACCATCGTCCCAGATAGGCTCATAGATACCATCAAAGAGCTCGTTCCACTTATCGGTCTCAGGGCAATGACGATCTGACCATGCGCGGTGGCGATCACTCGGAAAACCGACGATTGCTGTAAGCTCCGACATTCCTAAATCGCGGAAATAGTCATACGCATCTACGTTGAGACCATAGCCAAATTCATCAAGGACGTTGTCAAATAGACCTGGACGTGTGCTACGCGCTCCTACGCCTCGTACGCCGAGTGCTGGATTACCAGCGGCAAGCTCTCCAAGTTGGAATGTATTCCAAGGTGGTAAGTATCTAAGGTTGACGCCTGGACGAAATCTTCCCGTATAAGCAGGATTGATATCGTTTGCAGTATAAGTTACTTGGCCTGACAGTGAAAGACTCGTGAAGAGAATGAATGCTGAAAGAACCGCTGCATATAACTTTGGCATAAAGGTGTGTTTGCTGTGTGATTACGCTACTGAGATGAAAATTAGTCTCCGAAGCAATGCGAGCCCCGATTCTAGGTACAAAACCCCTTGTTTGGGGTAGTAAAACTCTAGAAATATCGCAGCCCGCTTACAATTGCCATCAGATTCGAATAAAAATGCTTGAATTTCTTCTTCAAAGATGCTGCATAGTCCTCTATCGATTTGGTTCTCACAAACTTGTAACCGAAAGATGATACAGTTCATCCTTGCTTACGTGTTGCATGAGCGAATTGGATTTTTGGAAGGCTCACTAAAACCTTGCAGTACTTTGTAGGTTTGCCCTACGTGGCTTCACCTGAAAAACCTAGCGCCAATTATGGCCTTCTTGGACGACTTCTCAAAGAGGCGAGTCCGTACAGAGGGTTACTGATTATTAGCGCCCTTTTGGCGATCATTTCAGCGCCATTAGCCGCTCTTAGACCGCGTTTGGTTCAAGCAATGGTCGATGACTACATCGTAAAATTTGATCTTCAGGGGCTTCAAAAAATGACCTTGATCATTGCTGGGGTGCTCATCCTAGAAGCCTTGGTGCGCTACGGCTTTACGTATATCACCAATTGGCTAGGGCAGAGTGTTGTTCGAGATTTGCGAGACAAGGTGTTTTCGCATATCACCAGTCTCCGTCTCACCTATTTTGATCGCACCCCAATTGGAACTTCTACCACGCGTACGATCAACGATATTCAGACACTAAATACAGTGTTCACCGATGGAGGCATCGCCATTATTGCCGATATTTTAGTAGTGATCGTTGTCCTTGGTATCATGTTCTCAATTTCTTGGAGATTGACTTTAGTCTGTCTGACTACGATTCCCTTACTCATCATCGCGAGCTACATCTTTAAAGAAAAGGTGAAGGCTGCCTTTCAGGTAGTCCGTACCCAGATCAGTAAAATGAACGCCTTTTTACAAGAGCGCATCAGCGGGATGGCGATCGTTCAAGTGTTCAATGCAGAAGAGCAAGAGGCCGCACGTTTTCGCACAATCAACCGTGCATACACGCAGGCAAACCTAAATTCGATCTTCTATTACGCTGTCTTCTTCCCCGTCGTTGAAATACTCTCTGCGGCAAGTCTGGGGCTCATGGTCTGGTGGGGCGCTCGAGGAGTTATTGGCGGAGAAGTAAGTCTTGGGGTACTTGTCGCTTTCCCTCTGTATCTCAACATGCTTTTCCGTCCTATTCGGACCTTGGCAGACAAGTTCAACACCCTGCAAATGGGGCTCGTCGCCGCCGAACGCGTTTTTAAAGTCCTCGATCGAGAGGATACGATACCAGATGAAGGGCAGCTTTCGCCAAAACACTTGGAAGGGAACATCGAGTTTGACAAGGTAAGCTTTGCCTATATCGAAGCCGAGTGGGTTTTGCAAGAAGTGACCTTTGCCCTTCAGGCCAAACAGACACTAGCTATCGTCGGATCAACAGGCTCTGGAAAATCGACGATCATCAACCTGTTGAGTCGTTTTTACGAGATTCAGCGAGGGGAGATCCGCATTGATGGGGAGCCGATTCAGGACTACAAACTTGATTCACTCAGGTCTAGAATTGCCATTGTCCTACAGGATGTATTCCTCTTTGGCGGTACCGTTGCCGAAAACATCACACTGGCCGATCCGAGCATTAGTCGTGAGCAAGTAATAGAAGCGGCCAAGATGATCGGTGCGCACAAGTTTATCATGCGCCTTCCCCAAGGCTACGACCACATCGTGCATGAACGAGGCGCAACACTTTCAATGGGGCAACGTCAGCTCATCTCCTTCGTACGTGCATTGGTCTTCAATCCTGATGTGCTCATACTCGATGAAGCAACGAGCTCTATCGATCCAGAATCGGAAGCGGTAATTCAGTACGCTATCGAGAAGCTTATCGAGAGACGTACGAGCATCGTCATCGCGCATAGACTAGCGACCATTCGTCACGCGGATAAAATTTTGGTGCTAGACAAAGGCAGAGTGGTCGAGTTCGGTACGCGTGAAGAATTGCTTGCCATAGAAGAAGGGCATTTCCGCGAGTTGTGGGAGATGCAGTATGTCGAAGCATAGCTGCACAGTGAGCAATTTTTTTAGCCGGTCGAGAAATTAGCCACCCTCATCGAATAGCCTCAAACAAGCAAGTGCCTTGGCGAGTTACCTTAGTACCATGACGCAACGTTATACCACCGCACGCCCAAGTTTAGGCTCAGCAATCGTTGGGTTATTGGTGTTTGCACTCATCATTTATGGTCTCTTTCGCATCGCTGCTTTTACGGTAAGCACACTCGTTTCTGGTCTTCCCTTTTTCTTTGGTATCGGACTTATCGTAGCCGCGGCTGCCTACTATGTAGATAAGCGAGTTCCCGTCGATTTTGTCAATTGGCTCGGGAAGACCTTCACAGAGAATCCATTCAAAGGCATTGTCCTTGGAGCAGCAACAGTAGTGTTTGCACCCTTTGTTGCCTTCTACTTGCTAGGCAAAGCGCTTCTTCTCAAAAAGGTCAAAAGTGCCGTCGGTGACATGCAGCAGCGTGCTGCCGAACAGATGCGCAATCAGCCAGGCATGGGCGGGGCAATCGGTGTCGATGATTCAGATTTCACGGAAGTGAAACGAGACGACGGACTTGTAATTAGAATCCCCAAAGAAGAGTAAATAATTCGGGCGACTTTCGCATCGTGTTCGCCTTTACCCTCATTGCTTACGTACTCACGTTCTGCTACCTCTTCATTCAGGGGCGTTTCTATTGGAATTGGATCGAGTTCATAAAGGAAGGAAAAGGAAGCAAGAAGCCACAAGCCCCCCCAGTCAAGTGGACCGTAATTGTTCCTGCTCGTAATGAGGCCCCACACATTGCTCAAACACTTGAAAGTCTCATTGATCAAGGGGCGGAAATTATCGTGGTCAATGACCACAGCACTGATGCTACTGCTTCGATAGTCTCTGCAATAAAAGAGGTTACTCTTCTTGAATTACCCCCCAATCAATCAGGCAAAAAAGCAGCGCTGTCTTACGCTATTTCTATAGCAAAAGGGGAATGGATAGCGACAATGGATTCCGACGTAATTGCTAGCCGTAATTGGCTGCAGTCCATGGATGCGGCCCGTGATGAAAACACGGTAGCAGTAGCAGGTCCGGTAATGCTCTCTCCAACCAATACCTGGTTTGAACGATGGCAGGCGCTCGATTTTTGTGGTATGATGCTCATCACTGCGGCCAGTCTCAGGCTTGGTGATTTCGCTATGGGGAATGGAGCCAATCTGGCCTTTTCGAAGAAAGCATTTGAAGAGGTTGGGGGCTACCAAAGTCCTTCGGGCAAAGAAAGCTTGAGTGGCGATGACATGGTCTTGCTTGGTAAACTACTTAAGCAGTTTTCAGGGCAACTAGCCTTCGCCAGTTCTCCAGAAGCGATCGTTTTTACACCCCCTCAAAATGATGTAAAGTCATTCATCCAACAACGCTGGCGATGGTCGGCGAAAACGGGCCTCAATCATCAGCCATCGCTCACGCTAACCCTGGGACTGGTTTGGGCTTTTCACTTAGGACTCATCGCTGGAATTCCGTTAATGCTACTAGGATTGGTTGACAGTGATTCGCTCTTTATGGCTTGGGCATCCAAAATTATCGTCGATTACGTGCTGTTGCGCGTGGCTGCTCGACACTTTGATCACGAAGAAATCATCCTTTGGGTTTACCCGTTCCAAAGCTTCGTGCATGCACTCTATGTAGCGGGCATCGGAACACTGTCGCTACTCCCTTTTGAATTTGAATGGAAGGGTAGGAAGGCGAGGAGGTAGGAGTTAGTTGTCTATCTCAAGCCACTCGCGGTAATTGTCGGGTTTGATTACTTCAAAATGTGCATCAGGATATGCCTTCCTCCATGCAGCCGGCGGTTTTGCAATTTTCCTTGAATTCCATTTGAATTCATACCCGAAGAGTTGCCCATCTCGCTCTTCTACCCAATCTATTTCTTGCTGATCATACGTACGCCAGTAATAATTATAGCTGAGTTTTCTTTGATAGGATTGAAGTTTAAGGCGTTCGCTTATCAGATAGTTTTCCCAAATTTCTCCGACGTCTCTACGCTGTTCAACTGGATTCATATTAGCAGCAAGGATATTCCTAATTCCATTATCAAGAAAATAGTAACGTTTTGATTTGCTCACTTCTTTTCTAAGATTTCTACTAAATCCACCAATAGGTTGAATTATATAGACCTTAGCTAGCAAGTCTAAATATTTATCAACTGTATTTTTACTCATACCGAGTTGTTGACCTAGCTCGTTATGAGAAACTTCTTTACCTACCTGAAAAGCTAGTAGTCGCAGGAGACCTAAGATTTTATCAGATTTTGCAATCTGCTCAAAACTCAAAATATCTTTAAGTAGATAGGATTCTACCATTTCTCTGAGATAGTCAACTTTGTCTTCGCGGTCAGAAATGTGAAATAACTCTGGATAATTTCCTAGAACGAGTCGTTGAGTGAGTGCATCCTTTTTCTCGATCTCAGATTCCACAAAATTTAACTCTCCTTCAGATAATGCGAAAAGCCTGAAGGTCTTTTTTCTTCCCGTCAAAGGTTCTCCTGTACTTTGTTCTAAGTCGAATGCGGAGGATCCCGTCGATACGATTCTAATACCCTCGATCTCATCGACCATAAGTTTTAATATCGCTCCTACATGCTCAATCTTTTGGGCCTCGTCGATAAATAATAGTCTTTTCTCTCCAAGGAGTGCTTTGAAATTTGCAATAGACCTACGTTGTAGTAATTCACGTGCAGCCATATCTTCTCCATTCAGAAATAGAGGTTCTTCATCGAGCTGGTCCGCAAGCTGCTTCAGCAATACAGTCTTACCGACCCGTCTTGGTCCGAGAATGACTACAACCTTTTGAGGTTGAAGTGCCCTCATTATTTGAGGCAGTACTGTTCTAGCTAGAATTTGCGTCTTCATTGACCCAATTAACGTTAATTAGGTCAATTGGTTGACCCAATTAACGTTAATTGGGTCATTTTGTCCTTTCTGAGCCCACAACCCCATTTCCTCGTCGGCGTTTATACAGCATGCAAACCACCACTTCGAAGCTCACAAAAAGCGATTATCCCGTTACGGGGATGTCCTGTGCGGGTTGTGCGGTGAGTGTGCAGCAAATCCTCGAAGATTTACCTGGCGTATCCTTAGCTGATGTCAACTACGCCAATGCCACCGCACGCGTGCAGCACGATGCATCCATTTCGACTGCTGAGCTACAAGCTGCCTTAGAAGCCGTTGGCTTCGGACTGATCGTAGATGTGGCAGACCCGCTATCGGTACAGCAAGACTTAGAAGAAAAGGCCTATCAAAAGTTGAAGCGTGATACGCTGTGGGCAGGTCTGCTTACCATTCCCATCTTTCTCATTGGCATGTTTGCGATGGATTGGCCAGAAGGGAAATGGATTTCTTTTGTGCTATCGATTCCTGTTCTATTCTGGTTTGGCAGGCACTTTTATGTCGGTGGATATCGACAAGCCAAACACGGGCGCGCCAACATGGATACACTCGTAGCCTTGAGCACTGGAATCGCCTTCATCTATAGTCTTGCCAATACTTTTTATCCTTCCTTTTGGCAAAATCAGGGGCTTGAGCCGCACGTCTACTATGAGGCTGCAACGGTGATTATCACCTTCGTCTCTTTGGGTAAACTTCTAGAAGCCAAGGCAAAATCAAATACTTCTTCAGCGATTAGGAGCCTTATTGGTTTACAACCTCAAACGGTGTCTGTTGAGCGCAACGGACGAGAAGAGCAGATTTCAATCGACGAAGTACAGATCGGAGACATCTTACTCGTGAAGCCAGGCGAACGAATTGCCGTTGATGGAAAGCTTACGAGTGGTAGCTCATATGTCGATGAAAGCATGCTCACAGGAGAGCCTACAGCTGTCGCAAAAACCACGGGCGACTCAGTTTCTGCTGGGACCGTTAATCAAAAAGGGGCCTTTCGATTTGAAGCGGAACGTGTCGGTACGAATACCACTCTGCAAAGGATCATCCACCAAGTACGCCAGGCTCAAGGCAGCAAGGCACCTGTGCAGAAGCTCGTCGATCGAATAGCTGCGGTGTTCGTACCAACGGTACTCGTCCTCGCGCTACTCACTTTTGCCATTTGGATGCTAGTCGGAGGCGAGCAAGCATTGACGCACGCCTTGCTGACGAGTGTGTCTGTCTTGGTGATCGCTTGTCCGTGTGCGCTAGGTCTAGCAACACCAACGGCCATCATGGTAGGCATCGGTAAAGGAGCACAAGAAGGCATTTTGATTAAAGATGCTGAAAGCCTTGAGCTTGGAAGGAGAGTGGATGCCATCGTGCTTGATAAAACAGGAACCTTGACGGTAGGAAAACCCAGTGTTTCTGATCAGGTTTGGTTTGTTGACGCCACTGTTCAGCTTTCGCTAAAACAGATTTTACTTGGCATAGAGCGACACTCTGAGCATCCGCTTGCAGATTCACTCGTGGATTCCCTTAGCGAGGAAGGAGTTTTGGCGAAAGCCCCGCCCTACGGCGTGGATTCTCGCGCTGCGAGCGGGGCTCCAGACAGCTTTAAAAGTATTACGGGAGCAGGGGTAATGGCTAAAGTCAATGACCAAACTTACTACGTTGGAAACGAGCGACTACTGAAGCAAGCAGGCGTTTCCTTGACTCCTGAAGTTCGAGAAATTTGTGATGCGTTTTGCCGAAAGGCCTACACTACCATCTATTTTGCTGACGAGCGAGAGGTACTGGCCGTCTACGGCCTAACCGATGCGATAAAAGCTGGATCGAAGAAAGCGGTTGCCGAATTATTGTCGCGCGACATAGAGGTATATATGCTTACTGGCGATGCCGAACCTTCAGCAAAAGCAGTCGCCGAAGCTGTCGGAATCACCGAGTATCGTGCAGGAGTTTTGCCGAGCGATAAAGAAGATTTTATCGCAGCTTTACAGGCTCGAGGAAAAACCGTAGCGATGGTCGGAGACGGTATCAACGATGCTCAGGCTCTAGCTAAAGCAGATGTCAGTGTGGCCATGGGGCAGGGGAGTGACATCGCAATTGATGTAGCTAAAATCACACTGCTGCGTCCTGATTTGCGGGTTTTGGCGAAAGCTCTAAAACTTTCGAAGTTGACCTCTAGCGGCATTCGGCAGAATCTATTCTGGGCCTTCATTTATAACCTGATCGGCATCCCAATTGCGGCGGGACTACTCTATCCGATCAATGGATTTTTGCTCAGTCCGATGATCGCAGGAGGTGCCATGGCGCTCAGTTCGGTGAGTGTGGTGATGAACAGCCTGCGCCTGCGCAACATCAAGCTGTAATCGAGTGTTCGACTCTCGGAAGCAGCGAGCGAAACTTACCTTTGAGCTATGAAAAAACTATCTTTCACCACCAACATCATGTGTGGTAGTTGCATCAGCAAGGTCAAGCCAAAACTTGATGCGAATGCAGAGGTAAAAGAGTGGTCGGTTGACACAGCCAATAAGGAAAAAACACTCACTGTCACTTTGGAGGACGGAGCGAGTGCTGAACTTGTGATTGCCACTGTACGCTCCGCTGGATTTACAGCAACCGAAATTCAAGCATAAACGACCGTAACTAATGGCAAAAGTTGACCAACTGCGAGAAGATTATCAGCGTGGTGCGCTTGAGCGAGCAGACCTTATTAAGGATCCTATTTTACAGTTTGATGCTTGGATCAGTGCGGCGATAAAGGACAAGTTACCAGAACCCAATGCGATGACTTTGGCAACTGTCGACGCAGACGGTCGGCCAAATGCCCGAATCGTTTTACTTAAAGGTTTTGACGAAAGTGGATTTGTCTTTTACACGAATTACGAAAGTGCCAAAGCCAAGGACTTGACAGCGAATCCGTATGCAAGCTTGGTTTTTAATTGGCTTGGCCACGAGCGTCAAGTTCGCATTCGAGGAGGAGTAGTTAAAATCTCAAAAGAGGAGACCGCGCGTTACTTTCATTCTCGTCCTAAAGGATCGCAGATTGGCGCATGGGCAAGTCCACAAAGTCAAGAAATTCCAGATCGCTGGCCGCTAGAAACCAAACTTGAATCCTTGAGTGCTGAGTACGAAAAAGTAGATCAGATTCCTGTGCCTCCACATTGGGGCGGCTATCGGATCGCAGCTGAAGAGATTGAATTTTGGCAAGGGAGATCTAGCCGTCTACACGATCGATTTCGCTTCCGCAAAACAGATGGGGTTTGGACTATTGACCGTCTAGCCCCATAGAGAACGAAGCTTCTATCTAGAACCTGTAAAAGCTCGTAGATTCTATAGTAATCGTTGGCCGAGTCGCGCTACCTTGCAGACCTATGCCACTGGATCAGGTAGACGTTGATAAACTAGAGCAGCAGGAAGCCGAGATGAGCTTTCTCGAGCATCTTGAAACATTGCGCTGGCACATTGTGCGGGCGGGCTTGGCTATTCTCATCGTTGCTCTCGGCGTATTTGCAGCTAAAAATTTCGTTTTCGGTACCGTGGTCTTGGGGCCAACGCAGCAAGATTTTTTCACGTTTAATGCTTTCTGCAATCTTGGGGACTGGTTAGGATTGGGCGATCGATTCTGCATTGAGATGCCCGACTTTCGTTGGGTTACCCCAACCTTCGGTGAGCAGTTTATCGTCCATATCAAAGTATCTATCATCATTGGTTTCATCCTCTCTTTTCCTTATGTGTTTTACGAAATTTGGAAATTCATAAAGCCAGGGCTTTACGAGGCGGAGCAAAAAGCAGCGAGGGGCGTCGTATTTATTATTTCTTCTCTTTTTGGTGTAGGAATATTGTTTGGGTATTTTGTTATCGCTCCCTTTGCAGTGACGTTTTTGCTCGGGTATGAATTACCAGGAGTAGAATCAGCACCTTCTTTGGATAGTTATATCTCGTATTTGACACTGTTTACGCTTCCAGCAGGGCTCATTTTTGAGCTTCCTGTTCTCGTGTACTTTTTAGCACGCGTTGGTTTAGTGACCTCAGACATGATGGCAGGTTATCGCAAGCACGCCGTGGTTGTTCTCTTATTTTTGGCCGCTATGATTACGCCTCCAGACCCAATCACTCAACTTCTATTGGGGCTTCCTTTGTATGGTCTGTATGAGGTGAGTATCATCATCGCCAAGCGTGTAGAGCGTCGCCAAGCAGCCGAAGAAGCCAAAGATTTAGCGCGTCTCAACTAAGTGATCTAGCCGCTGTTGTACAGTCCAACGACTCCTATGAATCAAGTATCAACCAACCTTACACTCTTTTATCGGCTGTTCTTGCCTATTTTTTTTGGAGTATTCATAGGAGCAACGGTTATCTTCTTGTGGCTTCACCCACTGGAATACTACGCCAACCTGAAGGGTAGCACATTACGCTTTGGACTTACCACATTCTATGTGGTCATGATGACCTTCTTTTTGCTCACCGTATGGCGCCTTCGACGTGTTGAAATGGGGCGTGAGTGGGTGTACATCACGGATTTCTTTCGTCAAGCACGTTATCCTTGGACCAATGTCAAGGAAGTAACAGAAACCTCGGTCGGGTTTTTCAGACTTGTACGTATTGAACTCGCGGAGCCTGGAAGCTTTGGACGCAAGGTCACCTTTATCGCTTCAGGCAGCCGCTGGCGTCTATTCAAAGAAGAGTTTCCAGATCGTTTGGCCGATCTTTTAAGATAGCATTAGCTCTTAGGACGGGCTACTATCCTTTTTCCAAAGCGAGTAGCTCTGCAACTTTAGCTTCGAGCGCAGGTCCGCGCAAGTTGCGAGCAACGATGCGTCCTTCGCGATCCAAGAGTACAGTTGCAGGTATAGAGCGAACACCGTATTGCTGAGCAACGGCATTTTGCCAACCTCTTAAATCAGACACATGCTTCCACTGGAGATTGTCCTTTTCGACAGCTCCTACCCAACGGCTATGCTGCTTGTCAAGACTTACGCCTAGAATATCAAATCCTTCGGCTTTGTGCTTGTTGTACATCTTGACTACGTTCGGATTCTCCTTGCGGCAAGGTCCGCACCAGCTAGCCCAGAAATCAATAAGTAAGATTTTACCTCTGTAGTCCTCAGGCCCAATCATTCCAGAGCTATCAATTGACATCTGCGTAAAAGCAGGGGCAACAGCACCGTCAGCGAAAGCTTCTAATTGAGAAATGGTTTGCTTGAGCGGAGCCACCGCTTCGGGCTCTTCGGTACTATAGCGCTTGATATATTGCTTAGCGAAAGTTGCTGCAGCAGGATTATTAGCACCCTTCAAAGTAGCAATCACACCCCCAAGCGCTAGTTTATGAACTGCCGGGTAGTTGTAAACGAGATCAAGTTGAGTATTGAGGCTTTCTTCAAGCATTTGTGAAGGAACCTTGGCTTGCACGAGTGTTTTTGTATAATCTCGGTAACTTTCAAATACCCAAGGATTGCCAACATAAACAGGTTGAGAGAAGTCAGCATACTGAAAACGCTCATTAACGAAGTACATTAATTCATTGGTGTATGGCTTCTCACTATTGACAAAGCTTGTGTAGAGGTTTGCAGCCATGACCGAAGCGAGGAAGTCATTTCCTTCTGTACGAAGACGCTCTAATTTTGCCAATTTTTCATCATCATTTTCTTTCAAGCTCAGTTTTGAAGCTTCAAAAGCGGGTGAGCCGCTTTTAGTAACACTCAATGTTTTAGTTAGCCTTTGACCTTTCTGATTAAGGGTTTGAAAATCACGCTTGACTTCAGCGTAGGCATCATTTTCTGGAGATCCAGTCATGATTGCTGCAGACATTTTGCGACAATTACCGCTGATGGTGAAAGACTCTTTTCCGTCTAAAACGATTGGAATAGGGCCTCCAGATCCAGGTCCGATGTAAGTAATACCTGTGATTTCGACATCGTTCGCTAGGGTATAAGAACCATCAGCTTGCTTCTCCAGTGGTTTCGTTTTGACGAAAGTGACACCATTGAATCGAAATTGGTAGATATCATCGTCGCAATTAGGCACTTTTACGGTAACTTGTTGTGCGGAGAGAGAAAGTACGCTCAAGGCAAAACATGCTGAAAGAAGAACACGTTGAAAAATCATGGTATTATTACGTTGAAGTGGGCCGCTAAGTTGTGTGAACGCTAGGTGAATACTTAAGTCAAGGTAGAATACCAATGAACAAATTTCAAACGTTTGTTTAGCAAGAAATCTAGCGTCATCGCAGAAAAGCGACAATTCTCTTGCAAAAATGCGTTTTTTGCAACAACATTGTGACGGCTCCAAGTGCTTATATTCGCAGCTATCACATGTATTGTGCGAGGCTAGTGCACTTTGCGTTAGCCGATAACCTACCTTGAATGACTAAATTAAGCTCCCCCTTCAATACCCTAAATGAAGCTACCATTAAGACGGAGCTTGCCAATTGGAAGAGTATCGTAGCGAAATATCAAGTGCCAAGCTGGTCAAAGGCTATCTTGCAGCTGGTCAATAGTTTCGGTCCATTCATCGCAATTTGGGTGGCGATGTACTTCGCAGTTGATTACAGCATTTGGTTGACATTAGGCTTGGGAGTTCTCAATGCTTTTTTCCTCGTACGCATCTTTATCATCCAGCATGATTGTGGCCACTTTTCGTTCACGAAGAGCCGCAAAGCCAATGAGGCCATCGGTTGGGTATGTTCATACTTTTCTACCATTCCATATAACTATTGGGCTCGCGTTCACAGCTATCACCACGGTCACACTGGACAATTAGAGCACCGCGACATTGGCGACATTGACTTTCTCACGGTGGATGAGTTCCGTGTGAAGACCAAGTGGGAAAAATTGAAGTACCGCATTTTCCGCAACCCGCTTGTGATTTTCGGTGTCATACCAGTGATCTACCTCGGTGTCATGCTAAGGCTTTCAAAAATCACTTTCCCAGGTTGGAAGAAGGTGCACGTAAAGCAGCACATCAATAACATTACGCTTGTAGCGGTCTACGCTGGTTTGGGCTACTTACTTGGATGGCAGAAGTTCCTTATGGTTCAAGGAATCACCGTGTTCTTCTTCGGCGTAATTGCGTTTTGGTTCTTCTACGTACAGCATCAGCACGAGGACACGTATATGCGTTGGACCAAGCAGTGGGATTACCTTCTCGCAGCAATTCGCGGAGCTACCTTTTACAGGCTGCCTCGCTTCATGCACTTTTTGACGGGTAACATTGGATTCCACCACATCCATCACCTTAGCTCACGAATTCCAAACTATAACCTCCGCAAGTGTGCGCAGGAGAATCCGATTCTTCAGAAGTATGTGACCTCAGTCACCTTCTTTGAAAGTCTTCCAATGATGTTCAACAAGCTTTGGGACGAGGAGACTGCACGCATGATCTCTTTCAAGGAGTACTACCGCCGCGAGCGTGTACGTATGGCGTAATTGCCTATACTTCTATCAATTTTTGAAAGGTGCTTTAGACAATTCCAGTCTAAAGCACCTTTTTGCTTCCTACGTACGTGCCAAGCACTTTTGCACTCGGTATGCTGTCAACTTCGCACTCCACGAGGTTTCGATCTAGCACGATGAAGTCGGCTAGTTTTCCAGGTGTGATGCTTCCTTTTTGATTTTCTTCGAAGGCCGCATAGGCATTGGCCATGGTATACGCGTGAATCGCTTCTTCTCTTGTGAGTGCCTGCTCAGGGAAGAAGGCTTCTCCACCAGGTTTTTGCTTGCGCGTCGTCATTGCGTACAAACTTGCCAAAGCACTTACTTCTTCGACTGGAGCATCTGTGCCGTTGGTTACAACTGCGCCAGCATCAAGTAAGGAGCGCCAAGCATAAGCACCTGTGCGTGCACGTTCTACCCCTAAGCGAGCCACAACAAATGGAGCATCGCTGGTCGCGTGAATGCCTTGCATACTTGCGATGGTACCCGTAGAAGCAAACCGGGGAATATCTTCAACAGCAACGTGCTGGCTGTGCTCATTTCGCCAGCGTAAGGCGGTGTCGACTTGGTTGGAATACACCTCGACAATGTCTAACGTTTCTTTATTTGCTCTGTCGCCGATGGCGTGGACGCAGAGTTGCATACCTTTCGAAAAGGCCAAATCGGCTATACATTTCACTTCTTCGATCGTCGTAGTATTCTGGCCCATGAAGTCTGGCTTATCGCTATACGGCTCAAGTAACCAAGCACCATAGCTACCCAGGGCACCGTCGAGTTCAGTCTTGATTGCTCTGACAGTGAGCTTATCCTCCCCGATGTCTATCCATGGCAGCCCTTCTGCACTACCTTCGGGTCCAGACATCTCTTCGCAGCTTTCGCGTAGCATCAGCCATAAGCGCACATCTAATGAGTCAGCTTCCGCCAAAACCTTCAACGCGTCTAAGTCTCGCCGTGATGTTCCTGCATCTTGAAAGCTAGTGATGCCTTGTTCGATGCAGGCTTTACTCGCGAGTTTCCAAGCTTGAACTTGCTCAGCGATTCGATCTTCTTGAGGAAGACTTGCATAGTAGGCTTGCAATGCTTCGTAGAGTTGGGCAGTGGCGCGTTCTTCAAAGATGCCAATGGGTTCTCCATGCGCATTTCTAAGGATTCGACCACCTTCCGGGTCAGCAGTTTCTCCGCTAATACCAGCAGCTTTCATTGCAGCCGCGTTGGCCATGGCGCCGTGGCCACTCGCATGGGTGAGCACTACTGGATTGTTAGGCGAAACCT
Source organism: uncultured Saprospiraceae bacterium (assembly GCA_937923485.1). Taxonomy (GTDB): domain Bacteria; phylum Bacteroidota; class Bacteroidia; order Chitinophagales; family Saprospiraceae; genus CALDTK01. The sequence continues at coordinate 40,090 of CALDUE010000126.1, read as the reverse complement.
CACTCAATGCATCATGAAGCGGGTACCCATCTACTGTTTCGTAGCCAGTGTCTGTCCACTTCTCCTGGTGCCATCCACGGCCATAAATCCAGTCTCCTGGTTTTGCACGCTCAGCGCGCACCCGCACAGAGTCGATGATCTCTGCCCAAGAGGTTGTTGCAAGTAAATTGAGGTTGAGTAGAGAGTTGCCGAGTCCGCCAAAATGCGCGTGACCTTCAATGAAGCCTGGCATCACAAAACGCCCATCGAGGTCTGTAACTTCTGTGTCTCTTGAGGCAAGTTCTTCGATTTCAGCTGTTGATCCTGTTGCAACGATTCGAGCTCCTTTTGTGGCAAAAGCTTCTACCCAAGGGCTGGACTCGTCGACAGTGTAGACTTTGCCATTCACGAAGAGCTGGTCGGCCACCTCTGTGTCAGGGGTTTTGGCGCAAGCCGACAGGCCCACGAGAAAGGGGGCTGAAATAAGAATAAGAACCGCTAAGGTGGGAAACTGAAAGAGTAGGGTAGACTGCATGTCGCTAAGATTGTAAGAAGGATGGATAATTTAAAGATGGCTATGCAACTCTTGTATGTGGGGGGAGTCTTTGTGCTGAGGGCTATCAGTCCGCAATAAAACGCCTCGGCGTAAATAAATAAATCATGACACGCATCACCATACTCCTCGCATCACTACTACTTACGCTTTCAGTCTTCGGCCAAAGCAAGTCCTTTAGCCCAGGTGCATTCGATATGGTGGCCATCAACTACGGAATAGAAGCAGTCATAAAAAAAGGGAATGAGCATGCTGTTACTATCGAAGCAGATCAAACTGTACTCGATGTTGTGGAAGTGACCGTAGAAGGTGATCAATTAAAAATTTCCTTTGATCAAAAAGATTGGAATCGATTAAGTAAGTCGTCGCTTCGTAAGGGAATTCAAGTGATGATAACAACCCCAGCTCTCAGCGGAGTTCTCGCCAATGGCGGGAGCGACGTTGTGAGTGAAGACACCTGGAAAGGAGAATCCTTTACAGCTACCAGCAATGGAGGAGCTGACCTCACCTTGATCGTAGAGGTAGAAACCATCAAAGTTATTGCTAATGGAGGAGCGGACATTTACATTTCGGGCAGTGCTCGAAAAGCTAAAATGGTAGCCAATGGTGGAGCTGATATCGAAGCGAAGGATTTTATGACCGAAGTTGCTGAGGTGACCGCCAATGGAGCAGGGGATATTTCATTGAATGTCTCGAAATCACTCAAGGCCCGCGCCAATGGGGGCAGTGATATCGAATATTATGGCAATGCTTCAAAAGTTGATGTTCGCTCAACAGGAAGCTCTGATATTGATCGAGGATAGTTACGCGACGGAGATAAACTGAATCGCTGTGATGGTTAACTTGGCGCTATGCAGCGTCACTATTTACTCCTCCTCATTCTGTCTCTAGGGTTTTGCTCCTTCGCCCTCGCACAAGGAACCGTTCCTGTTACCGCGCCTTCAGATAAACGTCCAAACAGCTATGCCATCAAGGCTGCTAAGGTGTACATCACACCAGATCGGATGCTCGAAAATGCGACCATAATCGTTAAAGATGGTCGTGTGATAAATGTGGGTGTTGATGCGAACATTCCTGCTGGGGCCATCTTGGTTGACGCTGGTGACAAGACCATCGTTCCTGGGTTTATTGATTTGATGAGCGACTACGGTCAGCCAGAACCAGAAAAGCCGAAGCGCGATTGGAACAATCCACAGTATCAAACCAAGACAGGCGGACCTTTTAGTTGGAACCAAGCGCTAAAGTCTGAATACGATGCGGCTGCGCATTTCACAACAGATAACAAGCGCGCAGAAGCTTTACGCAAGCTCGGTTTTACAACGGTACTAAGTCATCGGCCAGATGGAATATCGAGAGGTTCGGCGGCGGTAGTATCACTTAGCGATAAATCTCCGCGCGAAGTAGTGATCAATGAAAGAGCCGCTCATTTAATGAGCTTTTCGAAGGGCTCGAGTACCCAGATTTATCCAGGCTCATTGATGGGGATGATTGCTTTGTTGCGTCAAACCTATCTCGATGCAGATTGGTACAATAGCTATGGCAAAAAGGAAGTCACCAACCTCAGTATTGAGTCTTGGACGGACTTGCAAAGTCTGCCACAAATTTTCGCAGTAGGTGACAAGTTAGAAGCGCTTCGTGCTATGAAGTTGGCTGATGAATTCGGTAAGCGCTACATCATCAAAGGTGATGGAGATTCTTATCAGCGCTTAGACGGTTTTACGCGTAGAGAGAAATTCATTGTTCCGCTGACCTTCCCTGATGCCTACGATGTAGCTGACCCTTACGACGCTCAAATGGCTGGATACGCAGATCTCATGCACTGGGAGCTAGCTGATGCCAACGCGGTTTACCTAAAGAAAGCTGGACATCAAGTTGCCTTTACGCTCGACGGCTTGGACAAAGATGAGAAGTCCTTTTTTGAGCGCCTCGATCGTGTGCGAGGAGCAGGAATGAGCGATTCTGAATTGCTTGCTGCACTTACCACCACACCAGCAGACTTTGTTGGGATGCGCAAAGACTTAGGCTCTCTCGAAAATGGAAAAATGGCCAACCTCATTATCTTGGATGAATGGCCTGTCGGTAAAAAGTCGAAAGTCTACCAAACTTGGGTATCAGGTGAGCCTTTCATGCTCGCACCATTTAATGAAGACATTAGCGAGGGCGACTATCGCGTACAGGTTGGGGACATCGCCTATCTCATGCAGGTTGATGCAATGGGCAAGGCGAAGGTTCGAGTACGCGCAGATTCAGCATTTGTAGATGCAAAGTTGAAGCGTACGGTTGATCGGATTGCTCTTTCCTTTCCTTCAGACACGGCGAAAGGAGCTGCTGTTATTCGACTCGGCGGTTTGGTAGATGCGAAGAGATGGTATGGTCAAGGCTATGATGCCACAGGAAATTGGATGACGTGGACAGCCGAGTACGACGGGGCAAAGCCAGCCGATGAAATGTCCGAAAAGAAGAAAGACAAGCCTAAGTCCAGATCACAAGTTGCGACCTTGCCTGAGTTGCCAAAGCCATTTGCTCCTTATGGGACGCTTGTCTTGCCGAAAGGTGAAGCCTTCGTCGTGCGTAATGCGACGGTCTGGACGAATGAAGATGCTGGTATCATCGAGAAAGCAGATGTCTATGTGGTCAACGGAAAGATTTCTGGTTTTGGCGAAAGCTTGAAAGTGCCTAGTGGCGTAAAAGAAATTGATGGTACAGGCAAGCACCTGACTACCGGGATTATTGACGAGCACTCGCACATCGCTATTTCTCGTGGCGTAAATGAAGGTTCGCAAGAATCGACGGCAGAAGTAAGAATTGGAGATGTAGTTAACTCCGAGGATGTTAACCTCTACCGTCACCTTTCAGGCGGTGTTACTGCAGTTCAACAACTTCACGGATCTGCGAATCCGATCGGAGGGCAGTCTTCACTCATCAAATTGCGTTGGGGACACACACCCGAAGAACTCAAAATTGAAGGAGCCGATGGCTTTATCAAGTTTGCCTTGGGAGAAAATGTGAAGCAAAGCAATTGGGGAGGAAATACCACGCGCTACCCACAAACGCGCATGGGTGTAGAGCAGGTCTATGAAGATTATTTCACGCGTGCAGAAGCTTATCACAAAGCTCGTCAAGCCGGTGACAAATCGGTGCGACGTGATCTAGACCTTGAAGCTATTGCTGAGATCGTCAATAGAAAACGATTTATCTCCTGCCACTCTTATCGTCAATCGGAGATCAACATGCTCATGAAGGTTGCCGATCGTCATAACTTTAATGTGAACACCTTCACACATATCTTAGAAGGATATAAAGTCGCCGATAAAATGAAAGAGCATGGCGTCGGCGCTTCAACCTTTAGTGATTGGTGGGCTTACAAATTTGAGGTTTGGGATGCCATTCCAGAGAACGGACCGATTATGTTTGAGCAAGGGGTTACTGTTGCTTACAATTCAGATGATGCAGAGCTTGGTCGTCGCCTCAACCAAGAAGCTGGAAAAGCGGTTCAATACGGCGGCTTGAGTGAAGAAGATGCTTGGAAATTTGTTACCCTTAATCCAGCAAAATTACTTCACCTCGATGATAAGATGGGTTCTATAAAAGCAGGTAAGGATGCCGACCTCGTACTTTGGAATGCGCACCCGATGAGTGTGTATGCGAGAGCGGATAAAACCTGGGTCGATGGTAAACTTTACTTCGACAGAGCGGATATGAAAAAGCGTCAGCAAGCAATGCGTGTTGAGCGCAATCGTCTTGCACAAGCGATGCTAGATGAGAAAAATGCAGGCAAACGCACCAAGCCCGTTGAGGGCCACGGTGGCGAGCATTATGAATGTGATTCAATTCACTAACTTAATTTCAAAGCCTCCATTTTCACCCAAAAAGATTCAATCATGCGAACGTTTTTAATTTTAGCTTTTACTCTTCTTTTAAATCAGCTGCAAGCGCAGTTTATTCCTGGTGCTCCACAAGCAAATCCGATTGCAATTACTGGAGCTACGGCTCACCTTGGTACGGGCACTGCAATCGAGGATGCGGTTATCACTTTTGCGAATGGTAAGCTAACCTATGTAGGTGCGCAAACAGGTGCTCCTTCGCTCGCTGGGCATACGGTGGTCGACGCTTCAGGTAAGGATGTGTATCCAGGATTTATAGCGATGGATACGCGACTTGGCCTCGTAGAAATAGACGCTGTCAGAGCCACCGATGACATCCGTGAGATTGGATACCTCAATCCTAATGCACGTTCATTAATCGCCTTCAATACAGATTCAGAAATCATCCCGACGGTACGAAATATCGGGGTGCTCGTCGCCCAAGTAACTCCAGACGGTCGTGGAATCGCAGGTCAGAGTAGCGCCATGTCAATGGATGGTTGGAATTGGGAGGATGCAGCAATCGGGGCCGATGAGGGTATGCATCTACACTGGCCGCGAGATTTCAGAATGACGGGTTGGTGGGCTGCACCTGGCGGCATGAAGAAGAATGAGAAGTACAACGAACAGGTGCAGTCTATTCAGCAGTATTTTGATCAGGCTCAAGCTTACGCCAAAACCGCAGATGCCATTGATAATCCACGTTTTCAAAGCATGGAGCCTGTTTTTGCCGGTAAGCAGTCGCTTTATATCCATGCAAGTTTTGCGCGCGAAATAGAAGATGCGATTGCCTTCGCTGATCGGTATGACCTCAAGCCTATTTTGGTAGGTGGGCAAGATGCATACCTGCTCAAAGACCTACTCAAAGAGAAAGGAATTTCCGTTGTGGTTGGACCTGTTCATGCCTTGCCTCAGCGGGGAGATGATTTGGTAAGTCAGCCTTTTGAGACACCGGGTCAGCTACATGCAGCGGGCATTCCAATTGCCTTTAGTGTGGGCGGTGCATGGGAGCAACGTCGCTTACCTCTTAATGCGGGCCACGCTGTTGGGTATGGACTTCCGTATGAGGAGGCCGTCAAAGGCCTCACACTTACACCAGCCACCATGATGAACATCGCTGATCGCGTCGGTAGTTTGGAAGTTGGGAAAGATGCCACCCTTTTCATTAGTGTGGGCGATGCCTTAGAAATACGCACCAACATCCTTGAGCAAGCTTGGATTGGAGGTCGCGAAGTTGATTTACGTAGTCGCCAAACAGAATTGGCCAAGAAGTATAAGGCGAAGTATACGCGGGGGGAGTAGGGGTTATCGTATCTTATACACCAGCGTCCCACTTACACGATAAAGCTCGCTTGTGTTCTTACCACCCAAGAACAGCGCACCACTCGCGGCAAAGCCCCACGTTGGGCCTTCTGAGTAGTAGACGGTACCTCCAATTTGCTGGTAGTCGACCTGATACGACTGCACTAACTCTTCGACATCGGGCGTAAAGTCACTACCCCCTAAGGTGCGCTGTACCTCCAGCCAAGCATCGGCATAGAAGCGTTCGCTAGGGAATCCGATACGCAGCAAACCCGTAACAAAGTCCTTCGGCTGGTTAGGTCTATAGGCTGGACGTGTGCGTTGAATTTCTTCTAGCCTGTTTCTATCAAGCTCGTCAAATCTATAATTGTATCCAAGCACGGTACTCGCAAAAAAACCAGGCTGGTTGTACTGCGCCACTAGCCGTGGGTGCACTACCTGCGCACGCTGACCTATGGCACCCGCATTGACGACCTCGTACTGACTCAAAGGGACACTCACTCCTAAGGACCCAATTACATCAAAAGATTTTTCTTGGTTCTCTCCAAATTTCCAGCGCTTCAGCAAGCCCTTCAGAAACAAACCTCCATCTTGCAAACCAGAAGTGGAATTTGTGATCACAAAGGGAATGCTCACAATCACATTGAGCTTGTCGTTGACGCCATAAATTCCAAAAGCACTTAGGAGTTGACCGCTGAACGGCAAGTCGAATTCCGTTCCATCTCCACCTACAAAAAGATTAGCCCCTGAGGTGCTTAGACCCACAGCGATGTCTGTCTCACCCTTTGATTTTAGGTAACCATCAATAGGACCTTGTCCAAAGAGCAATCCCGTTAAACTAAGTAGAAGGTGTAATAGAAATAAGCGCATACGTAGCAAGTACGCTTATTTGTGCATTTTGGTTGGCTAGTAGAATTACCTTGGAGCCGTGCTACATCGAATCACTTTCAATCCTTTTCAGGAAAACACTTACATCTTAGCCAACGAAGCTGGCCAAGCGGCAGTCATCGATCCTGGGATGAACGATACTTCAGAATGCGAAGAATTTGATGGGTTTTTGCGAAAGCATAACCTCACTTTAACTGCCTGTTGGCTCACGCATGCACACATCGACCACGTCCTTGGCTTGGCACACATATTCGAGACCTACGGCCTGAAACCTAGAATGCATCCTGGAGAACAGGTGGTCTATGAATCCAATCCAAAAGTGGCCGCGATGTACGGGATGCTGCTGCGCCAACTCCCCGAGCCTATTTATGACTTCAAAGAGGATGAAGAACTGAAGTTTGGTGAGATTTCGCTAAAACTCCTACTCGCCCCCGGTCATTCCCCAGCAAGCATCTGCTTTTACTGCGAAAGCGAGGGCTTATTGATAGGCGGAGATGTGCTTTTTAGAGAATCTATTGGACGCACAGATCTACCAGGAGGAGATCACGCAACCTTGCTAAAGAGTATTCAAGAGCAAGTGTACACCTTGCCGAAGTCGACGGTCGTCTGGCCAGGTCATGGTCCCGAGACAACAGTTGCCTACGAGCGGGTCAATAATCCTTTCGTCCGCGCAAGCAATTCGGTTTGAATAAACTTCATGTCCTCGGTAGTGCGATCAATACCATAGCGCGGCTTTCGCCAAAACTAGCGGGCAACATTGCGGTTCGATTATTTATTCGTCCACGCAGAATTTCCGCAAAAACATCCGAGCAAGAATGCTTAAATCAAGCTGAGCTACTCACCATTGATGTTGGTCATTCCTTGGTAGGCTATCGATGGAAAGTTGAAGAAGGAAGCCAGCAGAAAGTACTGCTGATTCACGGCTGGGAAAGCCATTCGGGGCGCTGGCAACCTCTTGTGCAACGACTTCTCAAAAAAGGAATGGAGGTCATCGCCTTTGACGGACCAGCGGCTGGACAGAGCGGCGGAAAGGAAACACCTTTTAATTTCTATATCGATTGTCTTCAGCAAGTTGAACTACACTACGGTCCTTTCGACGCGGTTGTTGGTCACAGTCTTGGAGGCGGTGCAGCTGTTCAATTATGCGCGCGGCTAGATACCGAACGGAGGCCGTCACGAGCGGTGATTATGGCGGCATTCGACGAGAGCAATCATGTTTTTGATCGCTATCATCGAATGCTTAACCTCAGTGATCGAGTGAGAAATGCTTTCGATAAGCATATTACTGAACTGATAAATGTTGGACAAGACGAAGAGCTCGCGATCGGAGATTTTTCGAACGTAGCTGCTGCCAAAACAATCAATAATACCGAAGCGCTCATCATTCACAGTACTGACGATGCTGTATGTCCTTGCCATGAAGGAGTTGCCATTCACGAAGCTTGGCCAAATGCTGAACTCGCCACGTTTAAAGACGAGGGGCATCGCTTACAAGGTGAGCATGTACTGGATAAGATTGTCCAGTTTCTCGAGCGCTAAGGCTACGTCGCATAGAGCCCAGCTAGGTCTTTGAATCCTTTGATTTCAATCGGATTGCCCGAAGGATCTTTCACAAAAACCGTCCACTGCTCCCCAGGTTCCCCTTCGTAGCGAAGCATCTTCTGGAAAACGTAGTCGGTAGTTGGTTCGGCCTCCAAACGAGCATTGACGGCTTGCCATGTCGGCAGGTCGAGTACTACTCCCAGATGAGGCATAGGAACCTTTAATCCAGCGACCAGCCCCGTATTTGTAGTCGCGAAAGGCTCCCCGAGGTGACAGCTTATTTGGTGACCAAAGAAATCAAAATCAACCCAAGTGTCGGTACTTCTGCCTTCTATACATCCTAAGATTCGGCCATAAAAGTCGCGTGTCGAGTCAAGGTCAGTAACATGAAAGGCGAGATGAAAAAGATGGTTATGCATGGTCTGCAAAGTAAGGTGAGTTGTAAATTTAAATCGCGTGCTAACTTGTCCGCATGACCAACCTAGAAAATCTACAAAGAAAAGTGGCTGAATACCAAAAGGTACTCGCCAATACAAAAGCCTATCGTAAAGCTTGGGGCGATGCTTTAGGTGCACAAATCATGGCCGAGCTTAATACGATTACAAAAGAGATCGGGCTATCTGCAGTTATCGAGGAGAAGGAAGAAATCTGCAACTTGGCAGTTATAACCTTGTCTTTGGGTAATGTGAAATCAGGGATGTCACAAGAGGTTGCCGATGGAGTAAAACGAGATCTCATTAAGCATAATGGCAGTCTCATGTACCAGCAGCTTTTTAATGGAAAAGTGATGGTCATTATTCATTATCCATTTATTGAGAATTACGGTCAGCCGCAACCACCAAAGACGGTCGCGATCTTCCGTCCTGAAGAGCTAAACGCGTCTAGGTTCCATCAACATGTTGATTTGCTTCTCACAGAAGTAACGAAGTGGGAAGACTATGATGACGATGTGCCACAGCATAATACAATTGGTTTTAGACCTAACGTTGAGCAGCCAGATCTCACAGCGAACGCCGAGTAAACCAATTAATGCGCTTACTCAAACACGCTGGTGAATCTTGGTACACTCGTGCTTTCAGGTTTGGAATGAACTGTTACCCCATGTACTTTGGTACTGGAGGGAGGATCAAATACATCGCAGCCGATTGGCGTGAGGTGCGCCTTTCACTCGGCCTAAATCCGTTCACGTACAACTACGTTGGGACCATTTTTGGAGGTGCAATGTTCGCCGCAAATGATCCCTTTTTGATGGTCATGCTCATGAATGTAATGGGCAAGGATAAATACGTGGTCTGGGACAAAGCAGCCAAGATTCGGTTTCGAAAGCCTGGGAAATCAAAACTGAGCATGCAAATCAAACTTGATGAGGAGCTCATTGATGAGATTAAAGCAACTATTGCTACAGAACATAGGTGGACGCGTTGGTTAACCTTGCAATGGAAGGACAAAAACGGCGATGTCGTAGCTGAGCTTGAACGGGAACTTTATGTTGCTGACAAGGCGTGGTATAAACAGCGCCGATTGTCCCGTAAAGAAGAGACAGCTTCCGCCAAAACCCCCTAAGCAAACTTGAACCATGTCAAGCCAAAAAGAAAAAGTGAGTCCATCAAGTATGCTGTTTTTGTTTGCTGCAGCAATTGGATTAGCCTTGGCACCTTTTACTCCTGAGCCGCATCTGTTTGGCAAAGTCCGTTGGGTACTGGGTGGAGCTCAAGGCATGGGCACAAGAGATTGGTTTGACCTCCTGATGCACGGATTACCGATCACAATTCTCAGCCTTTGGGCCTTATGGAAATTTATAGCAAGGGCGAGAGCCTAGTGCTGAGAATGCACTAGCCACACAATTCAAGAAAGGCTTCTTCGTCAATCAGCTTCACGGGCAGCCCTTCGGCTCCTAGCTCTTGAGCCTTTTTCACCTTGCTTGTTACTCTTCGCCATGTCGGAACTCCTTGTACAACATAGTCGGTCGACTTGCTTACAGCTGTTGTACACTTGCCGCCGAGCTCAAGTACTTTACGTTGGGCCTCTTCACGGCTACAAGTCGTGAGTTCGCCTGTGAACACAAAGCGCTTGCCATACACTGGATGACCTTCGTGCGCATCACTCGCATCAAAAACGATGTCTTTGATCTTAGGGTGACTTGGCCAGTTATGGATCTGTGTCCTTTGTTTGGTTTCTTTTGCAATGGCAGCTTTTCGTGTAGCTGTCCTGTTTGATCGGGAGCTCTTTTTCTTTTTGGTCGAGCTTCCATAGTCGTCAATGCTTCGAGGCTGAAGACCAACTTCTCTCAAGAGCTCGTCAACATGGGGTGTACTGAATATCTGCTGCGCCTGAATCATGATCTGTGCGCATGCATTCGCATCTGAGAGGGCTTGGTGATGATCGAGTTCAATGCCGAGATAGGCGCTAATGATTCCCAACCCATACCGTGGCGCTTCGGGCCAAACCCGCCGCGCTAGCTGCACCGTACATGAGTAGGTCAAAGAAGGAACAGGTAAGCCATACTGCTTTATAGAGCCTAGTAATACACCCATGTCAAAGCTGGCGTTGTGGGCCACCATGTGCTTATTTTCGAAGTAGGGTAGCATTTCATCATAAAGCTCTGCAAAGGTGGGCTCGTGCATCACCTGCTCAGGCGTGATCTTATGAATTCGGATGTTGCCGTAATCAAATTGGTTGGGCGTTGGCCGTATCAACCTGCGATATGTGTCCACTACTCGTCCGTCTTCGACGACCACCATCCCTATCTCGCAGGCGCTGGCCCAATTGCGATTGGCGGTTTCAAAATCTATTGCGACGAAGTCCATAGGGAAGGTGGTGCGTTTGGGAAATCCAAGCACAAAGGTAAGAACACAAATTGTTTATATTTGAAAGAGATATGCAGCGTAGTTGCGCCAGGCCATAACCTACCCCCTCAACTTCAAGCCCAGCTCCATTAGCTGCTCCTCACTCACGGTGTCTGGAGCATCGATCATCACGTCGCGGCCTTGGTTGTTTTTAGGGAAAGCGATGTAGTCGCGAATGCTCGTCTTGCCTTGCATTACTGCACATAGACGGTCAAACCCGAAAGCAATTCCTCCGTGTGGTGGGGCACCATACTCAAAAGCTCCCATCAAGAAACCAAACTGTGCTTCCGCTTCTTCTTTTGAGAAACCAAGCAGATCGAAGTTGCGAGATTGAAGGGCCCGATCATGGATACGGATACTTCCACCTCCGATTTCAGAACCATTGATGACTAGGTCATAGGCATCAGCCTTCAAGTTCTTAAGTACCTCGTGATCAGTTGAATCCATAAGGTGACGCTCACTTGGTTTTGGGCTCGTGAACGGGTGGTGCATTGCATGGAAACGACCACCGTCCTCATCCCATTCCAGAAGTGGGAAGTCAATTACCCAAAGTGGTTTGAAATCACCAGGCTTCACTAAGTCGAGTTGCTTGGCTATTTCAAGACGAAGCTCGCCGAGTTGCTTGCGCACTTTGTCGACTTCACCCGAAAGGATCAGGACCAGGTCGCCTGTCTTGGCGTCAGCTGTTTTGGCGAAAGCTGTAAGCGCATCTTGGTCATAGAATTTGTCAACACTACTCTTAAAGCTTCCATCCTCATTACACTTTACATAGACCATGCCTTTGGCACCAATCTGCGGACGCTTCACCCACTCAGTGAGTTTATCGAGCTGCTTTCGCGTGTACGCAGCAGCCCCGGGAACACTAATGCCAGCCACCAAGGGAGCCTCATCGAAAATTTTGAATCCCTTGCCTTTCGCCTCTGCATTGAAGTCAATGATTTCAAGTCCAAAACGCATGTCTGGCTTATCGGAACCGAAGCGACGCATGGCCTCGTCATAATGCATACGAGGGAAGTCACCCAACTCAACATCAAGTACTGAATTGAAAAGGTGACGCGTCAAACCTTCGAAGGTGTTGAGGATATCTTCTTGCTCAACAAAGGCCATTTCGCAGTCAATCTGAGTAAATTCAGGTTGACGATCGGCGCGTAAATCCTCGTCACGAAAGCACTTCACAATCTGGAAATACTTGTCGTAACCACTCACCATGAGCAGTTGCTTAAAGGTCTGTGGACTCTGCGGCAAGGCATAAAAGTTGCCAGGATTCATGCGGCTAGGAACCACAAAATCGCGTGCGCCTTCAGGCGTTGATTTAATGAGCACTGGCGTCTCAACTTCGAGGAATCCATTTTCACTCAAATGCGCACGTACAGCCTGAGCCATCTTACTTCTAAAGATGATTGCGTCTTGCAACGGCCCCCGACGCAAATCGAGGTAGCGGTACTGCATCCGAATGTCTTCACCACCATCGCTTTCGTCTTCGATGGTAAACGGTGGAGTCTTGGCAGCATTGAGAATGGTTATCGCTTTCGCGAAAACCTCTACATCGCCAGTAGCGCGATCTGCATTTTTTGATTCTCGTTCACGCACAGCTCCGCTTGCTTGGATGACAAATTCGCGTCCTAGCGAATCCGCGATCTTCTGCATGTCTGCCCCAGAATCTGGGTCCACGACTACTTGTGTAATCCCATAGCGGTCGCGCACATCCAAAAAGATAAGGCTTCCAAATTGACGTTTGCTTTGGACCCAACCCGCAAGGGTTACATCATGTCCAGCGTCGGTAAGGCGCAATTGACCACAGGTGTGCGTACGATACATATTCAAAGTAGGTTTTGGCGAATCTTAAGATCAGCGCAGCTAAAGCTGTAAGAGGTCGAAACCTCAACTTTTGCCTTTGGGCGGCGAAAGTAGGAAGTTTCGACCCGTTATGCCGATTCTATATACGTGACACGGAAGTGTTGTGTTTTTGACATGCATCAAGTAATGCCAATTTATTGCCCCAAAAAATTGACAATTGTCACGAGCTAGTGACTAGGTGCTGACACAGTCAACCCGAAAGACAGCAAAGGATCGGTTATGTTTGTAGTACTAGAAGAATACATGCTAAGCGCCTACAGACTCTTTACCCTCACGCATCGCCAAGCGTCCTTAGACCAACTGGAACCGTACTCGATTCCTGCGGAAGTGCAGAACAGCACCTTGTCGAGACTCCGTAAGGAATTGGGGTGGGATGAAGTTTTTTATCTGTCGACTTGCAACAGGATTCTCTTTTTCTTTTATCAAGAGGATCGTGATCCAACTACTTTATTCGAGCTTCAACGTTCGTTAGGTATTCCGCACGACGCCGACCAGGCTAAGCCGCTTTTCCTCAGCGGATCGGCTGCAATTCTTCACCTTTACGATGTAGCGGCTTCCGTTGATAGTATGGTTGTTGGCGAACGTGAGATTTTAAGGCAATTGCGCCACGCCTACCTTTCCTGTCACGATTGTGGACTTTGCGGCGATCACCTCCGTATTTTGATGCAGAGTGCAGTTGCAGCTGCTAAAACCGTCTATCACAAAACCAGAATTGGACAGAAGCCTGTCTCGGTTGTAAGCCTAGCGGCGCAGCGTATTCGTCAACAGCGTCTCGACCCTGCCAAAGCAAGGGTGTTGATGGTCGGAGCAGGACAGACCAATTGGCTCGTCTCTCGATTCCTAGTCAAACAAGGCTTTGCAAATGTGACGGTGGCCAACCGAACAATTAAGAAAGCTGAGAAGCTCGCAGCTGTCTTTGGTGGTGACGGTATTTCACTTGAAGACCTCGAGACCTACGATGTGGGTTTTGACCTACTTGTTGTTTGTACATCTGCGACGACTCCAATACTAACGACCGATCTATTCAGGAAGCTTCTCAATGGAGAAAAAGCTACCGATAAGGTTGTGGTAGACCTGTCCGTCCCTCATAATGTGGAAGCAAAGGTGGTTCAGAAGTTTCGTCCTACCTACATTCAGATTGACGATCTTCGTCAGTTAGCTCAAGAGAATTTAGCCTTTCGTTCGGGTGAAGTTGCTCAAGCCCGAAAGCTCATCGGAGAGCAACTTTCTGTCTTTCGGGAGCGTGTGCAACAGCGCAGAATAGAGGTAGCCATGAAGCACGTGCCTGACGAAATTCGTTCAGTACGTAAAAAGGCCATGCGAGTTGTCTTTCATCGGGAGCTAGCCAGTCTGGACGGAGACACCGTAGAGCTCATCGAACGCATGATGCACTACATGGAAAAGAAGTGTATCGGAATTCCGATGAAAGCGGCGCGTGAGGCTGCCAAGCCTGAAGAAGAGTTTGATCTAACAGACATCGAAGCCAAGTTTGGCTTTGAACAACTCTTAAAAGAGACTTCCGAGTAACCAATTCACGGCTGCCAATACGAAGGCGACCATAAGCGCTGTCGTGAATCCTTCGAACTTGACACTATCCATTAGCTTGTCTGCGACCATGATCGCTGCGGCGCTGATGAGAAGAGACCATAGCCCCAGAGTCAAGAAGTTCAAGAATCCGAAATTTAAGATTCCAAATACCCACGTCAAGATTCCGATGATGACTGCCATTATCGCCGCACTCACAGGAGAGGCGATAGAGACACCATTGATGTACTTGTTGCAGCCAATCAAAACGAGGGTGTTGATGACAATTCCCGTCAAACCACCCCCAATACCAGCAGTGTTGACGTCCATAAGTAAATTGATAGGTTCGGTGATGTAGTTCATGTTTTCAAGTTGAGAAAAGATATTATTAAGAGACGGACTCTTTCGACGTGGAACCTAAGTGAATGGACTAAGGTTCACGTTTGTTCTTAAATTTCAGCCTTGAATTTGAAATTTCGAAGGCAAAGCCGATGCAGGAGACATCCATTCTATTTGTGAATCATCAAAAGGAAGTTGAATGCAGCAAAATGAGAGAAAATCAAGTGATCCATGAATTCTTGACCAAGCACTCAGCACGCCCGACTGAGAGGTTCTACCTTCGCGAATAGTATGCAGAATGTTCTGATTTTCGATTGTGTTCGTACTCCGAGGGGCCGAGCGCGTATAGGTGGCGGTCTCAACGAGGTTGCGCCACACCAATTAGTCGCTGATTTGCTTCAAGCAATCACTCAGCGTCTTTCACTCGATCCTTCAGCAGTTGCTGATTTACTCTTGGGTTGTGTTACACCGGTTGGCGATCAAGGCTACAACATTGCTCAGGCGAGTCTGCTTGCTGCTTCTTGGCCAGACGGAGTCGCTGGAGCTCAAGTTAATCGCTACTGCGCGAGTGGTTTAGAGAGCATTCACAGTGCCGCCGCCCGCATTGCTGCTGGATGGGATGACCTCATCGTTGCTGGGGGAGTAGAGTCCATGAGTCGAGTTCCGCTAGGGAGTGATGGCGGACCGCTACTTGACGATCCTGCTTTGATGTTAGAGACGGCAGCAATCCCTCAGGGCATTAGCGCCGACTTGATAGCCTCTTTGCATGGCATGAGTCGCGAGACCTTAGATACATTCGCCTTGCAATCTCAAGTACGAGCGGAGGCAGCACGAAAGAAGTCACTCTTTAAGAAATCGCTTATTGCTATCAAGGATGAAAACGGTATCGTTTTACTTGAAGAAGATGAGCACCCTAGACCTAGCTCAACATTAGAAGCTTTGGGAGGTCTTCGTCCAGCTTTCGCCAAAACAGGTGAGCTGGGATTCGATGCACTTGCGCTTCGTCGCTATCCAATTCTTGGAGAAATTGCGCATCGGCATACGGCTGGCAACAGTTCAGGTCTAGTTGACGGAGCTAGTCTTGTTGTTCTGGGAAATGAAGCAACGGGCAAGAGATTAAAAATGAAACCACGTGCTCGTATTCGAGCGGTGGCTGTGGCAAGTTCGGAACCTACTATTATGCTCTTGGGGATGATCCCTGCCACAGAAAAGGTTTTGGCGAAAGCAGAACTTATGATGGCAGACATCGACCTCATCGAAATCAATGAAGCCTTCGCTGCTGTACCACTTGCTTTCATGAAGCACTTTGGTTTAAAGGACACCAACGTAAATGTCAATGGGGGGGCAATCGCACTCGGTCACCCGGTAGGTGCAACAGGAGCGATGTTGGTAGGTACGCTTGTTGATGAATTGGAGCAAAGGAACAAGAAGCTCGGTCTAGTAACGCTTTGCGCTGGCGGAGGCCAAGGCATCGCAGCTATTATTGAATTAATCTAGTTTCGAATTCTTTTGGATTTGATCGTCTCGTCTTAGCCGAATATGTAGCTATAGGTTCAGAACCGAGCAGTTAGACTTTCAGTTGATTTGGCTATCTTTTGGCTGGTGAAAAGACCAAGAAACAAGACATCTATTTTAGACAAAATAGCAGCGGGCTTAGCGGAATTAACGTTTCCAGAAGCCTGCGCTGTCTGTGAACGATCTATTCCTACGGGGACTCAGTTTGTTTGCATTAGATGTAGATCAACGATGACCACTCTTGACCTTCATCATCTCGTTGAAAATACCGTCACAGATCGATTTTGGGGTAGGCTCGCAGTTGAGCGTGCAGCAGCGCTACTGCCCTATAGCCAAGGAACTCCAGCCCAACGATTGATGTGGTTATTGAAGTATGATAATCGACCAGAGGTAGGCGTAAAACTTGGTGGCTGGCTAGGTCAACTCATCAAGAATTCATTCGTCTTTGGGGAGGTAGATTATGTAATCCCTGTTCCATTACATGAAGCTAAGCTTCGTACACGTGGGTACAATCAAGCGGAACGCGTGGCGGCGGGTATTGCCGAAGTAATAAATGCGGAATGCCTTCCATTTGCTGTAAAGCGAAAGCAATTTACGGAGACCCAAACGCGTAAATCACAGTTCGAAAGAATGGAAAATGTAGAGTCCGTTTTTGAGCTTTCGCAAAGACCACAACAGCAGAACGCAAATGATTCCACGCTACACCTCCTTTCGGGAAAACATGTGTTGCTCGTAGATGATGTTATGACTACGGGTGCAACACTGGAAGCTTTAGGCAGGGCTGTTCTTCCTGCTAAGCCGGCAAGTTTTAAAGTCGCTGTGCTAGCCTTGGCTCGTTTTTAAATCGATGGGGAATGGTAGCTTTGAAGTATGGCTACTCGACTTTTGATCCTTTCAGCAGTACTATGTTATTGCTCGCCCTTTTTAATCGCTCAGACAAATGGGCAGGTAACAGCTATGCAGTCAGTAAGCAAGATTGAGAAACCGAACTTTCCCGCAGCATGGGTAGGAGAGTGGCAAGGAATCTTATCCGTCGAACGAGGTATGAAGGAGGTAATGAGTACTCCTTTTCATTTAAGTATCCAGCCGTTGGCAGAAGGTTGCTATACTTGGGGAATAGCCTATGGTGAGGCAAAGTCTGATAATCGTCCTTATACAATGTGTCCGACCGATACTTCTACGTCTGTGCACTGGCGAATAGATGAACACAATGGTATATTACTTGACGGCTATGTACATGGAGATGTATTTTTTAGCCGATTCGAAGTAATGAATAATTTATTATTTACGCGAGACGAGTTAATTGGCGATACGATATACCATGAAATTATTTCAGGTCCAATGACTGGTGTAATTGCCACGGGGGATACCGTACTGCAGGTTAAGACTCCCGAAGGAATACGGAGTGATTCCATTCCTGTCGTAAATTCCTTTGTCCTACCCACGCGGCAGTGGGCGAAGTTGACGCGCAGATAAAATACAACCGCCCTTTCGACACAAGGTCGAAAAGGCGTGTGTAGTTAGGGTACGCTGATCTTGGCGATCTATGATTGGTGGAGGCAGTTAAAGCTACATTCCGTACCACTTTCTCAATATATCCCTGCGAAGGGAACTCTTAATAGTTTTTAGTGCTGAATAGTAATCGCCTCTGTTTGTGTGCGATCACCTTCAGATAGTCTAACGACGTAGTTGCCATTTGGCAAGTCAGACAGATTAAGTACATGCTCACCGTCTTGGGTATATGCCTTGAAGATCATACGTTGGCCATTCATGTTCAGTACGGTTGCGTATACCGTTCTTGCATTTTCTCTTGGTGCAAGAGCTACATTTAAAATCCTGTCAGCAGGATTTGGATAGAGGTTAGCTACAATCTTATCGTTGGACTCGGCCTTTACACGAGCGGTAATAAGGTCAGAATCATAGGTAGTACCATCTAAGTCTTCGCTCACGAGCTGATAGTAGTAAGTTTCGCCAGGAATAATCGCATCATCTTCGTAGTAGTACGAACCATTTTCCATTGCAGGAACGAAGATAACTTCATCAAATCCGCCTGCTGGGTCGCGACGAAGTACTCTGTAACCCGCGAGGTCTACTTCAGAAGCTACAACCCAGTCGAGCCGGATGCTAGATTTCAGTGCCTCAGCCTTGAAGGAGATAAGCTCAACAGGAAGCGGTGCGAGAGAGCTTTCTACTGCGCCCAAGTCTACGGTGCCATCCGAGATTCGACTAGCTCCGAGGAAGTCGCCGCCTGATACCGTTATGCCACTATTGAATCCTGAATTGATTGCAGGAGAAGTTGGAGAACCAATTTCAGGATATCCTGCACTTGAAACGAGTTGAGGATCTTGACCGTAGATCATGCCTGCTCCAGCATTGAGAACGTCTGAGTTATTAGGATCGGCTTGGCTCAAAAGATCAGTACTATTCGCAGCTTCAACAAGCGTGTAAGAGATATTTACTGTACCGTTCACGAAACGGATGTCCTTTCCGCCAAACTGGTTTTGGGTAACATCATTTCCGAATGAGATTGAATTAATAACGTCAGCTACACCTCCGTTTACATAAAGTCCTCCGCCAGATCCACCTGTTCCAGTTGCAAGGTTATTGGTCATCGTTACGTTCTCGAAGTACGTTACTCCTCCCAAGTTGTAAATGCCTCCGCCAGAAAAAGCTGAATTATTATCAATAATTGAATTAGTCACATTGACCTGTAAGACTCCAGATCCTGATGAAGTAAAGTACATCGCGCCACCGAGGCCTGAAGTATTGTTATTTACGCCGCTACCTGCGTTAGCATCAGCGCTGTTTCCTTGTATAAGACATCTTGTAAAATCGATTACTGCATTACCTCCTTGGGTAACACCGTAAACTGCTCCTCCTGATTGGGTGACAGATGCATCGAAAACTGTTTGATTATTGGTGAATCGACAATCTCTAAATTTTGGATTCGCTGTACCATTCGTTCCGTTAATTGCAAGTGCTCCACCTTCTCCATTTGAGCTGTTATTACTAAACGTACAGAAATTAAAAACTGGTGAACTCTCTCCTGGAGAACCATTGCAGTAGACTGCACCACCGCGACCGATTACAGTATTGTTGGTGAAGGTGCAACGCGTCACTACCGGATTTGCTTGACCAGCTTGTCCGTTCAAGTAAAGTGCAGCTCCTGCGCGGCCCAACTCGTTAGGACCAGCACTTGCTAGGCGGTCACCGTTTCCGCCAGAGATGGTGAAATTTTCAAGACCTGCATTGATTCCACAACTGTTGCACGTGACAATGTTGTAAGAGTTATCTGAATCATCATTTGCAATGCCGATATCACCTGAGAGTATGGTAAGATTACTCGGAGATGCTTGTGTGCGATTTGTCTCGTTACCGATAAAGCCTCCAATAAGATTTACACCGTTTTGTAAAGCGAATGAAGTCTCGCGCTCCGCTTCTGTGCAGCCACTAACACATTGTGTAGGAAAGTAGGTGCCTTGCATTACCCAGACATCGTCGCCAGAAGTCGATGCAAGTAGCATAGCGTTAAGGTCGCCAGAAGCATCTGCCCAACTTGTTCCACTTCCGGTACCTGTTGGTGAGACGTAGCGGATCGTTTGACCAATTGAAGTTAAGCTTATTGTAACTAACAATAAGGTCGTAATTGTAGTAGTGAATTGCATATGATTACGGTTTCGCAGGTTTGTTGAATTGAGATTACAAAGATAACAGAGGTATCCTGCGAAAGCGTCCCTTACATAGGGTAGTCGGCTGATTATCAGCTACAAAGGGCTAACATTTGATTTCTGAAATTGACAATTAAATAACTATTTTCGGCAGTAATATGCCAAAATAAATGATATAGGCTCTTTATTTGAATTTGGAGAATACCAGATGCGGGTTACCCGTTTTTTGTGTAATATTTAAATATTTTATAATGCAAAAACCCCGTCCCATTTCGTACTAATACGAAATGAGACGGGGCTCTTAAATAAAAAAGAATTGAACCTTGCTGCTTAGGTCAGCAAGAAGATTTATCCCATTTCCTGCATAACTTCCGTCACCTCAGGTATCATACGCTTGAGCATAGATTCTATACCACTCTTGAGGGTAACTGTGGATGAGGGACAACCACTGCAGCTTCCCTGCATGATTACTGTCACAACACCCTCTTTGAAACTCTTGAAGGCAATGTTGCCACCGTCCATTTCTACTGCTGGACGCACGTAGGTATCGATAAGTTCCTCAATCTTCGCCACGATGGCCTCATCGTCTCCAGAGTACTCGTAGTTGGCGCGACGCTCAGCTTCCATCGCTTCAGATGCTTCCGCAAAACCTTCTTTGACAATTTCATTGCCTTCCTCGATCCACTTTTTTATGAATGACTTGGCTTGAAGCATGATGTCATCCCAAGCATAATTGAACTCCTTGGTGATGGTTACGAAGTTATTGCAGATGTAAACGCCCTTGACGTAAGGCTGCTTAAACAACTCAGAAGCGAGCTTGCTCCATTCGTCAGCTAGTTCAACTTCCCTGAAATCTGCTGTGCCCGTGTAGAGCATGCGATTGGTCACAAACTTTAGCGACTCTGGATTCGGTGTTTGCTCTGTGTAGAGCATTACAGGACTTTTAGTGGCAGTTTCAGACATGATGATAAGTTTATCTAGCTACTAAACCGCTAGAGGGCGCTGAGGTTGTTAGTCTTCTGTTTTCTTCTTTGTTGGTGCTGGTCTCCTTCGCTGAGGCCTCCTGCGTCCAGTAGATTCCTTTCCATTAGACGTCTTGTACATCTTAGGGAATTTGGTAGTGACTGCTTCGCCATCACTATCGATCTCAAGTAGGGTATCCTCCCACGCAGCAATTTTTTCAGAAGCCACTTTTGATTTGGGTGTAGCGCCAGGTTTCTTTTCGCCATTTGGCCTCAACTTCCGAACTGAAGCAGGTTTCTTGAGGGCAGCTTTTGCACTAGAGAGTCCTAAAGGAGTATCCTCCCAAGATTCTTCACGGACACTTTGTTGTACACTCTTGTCTTGCTTCTTCGAAGCTACACGCTTTTTTACGGGAGGTTTTTGCTTAGGCTTACGATCCGTTTTCTTAGGCCGTGATCTACTTGCAGAAGTGCTTGCTTTCGATAGGCCAAATAGCTCATTAAAATCAATCGCCATTACAGCGGATGCGTCTTTTACAATAGGCGTTAGTAAACGCAGCGGTATTGGTCTACGTACACGAGAATTTCTCGTTTTCGGTGCTGAGGAAGGCTTTACCTTTTTTGAAGCAGTTGAAATGAGGCTTTTCGAGGGAACATCTACACCCGTAGCTTGAAGCGCATTTTCTACAGTCTTAGTTTTGGCGGAAGCTCCACTTGAACGCTTTGAACCTTGAGTTTTACCTGAGGCTTGCTTCTTTTCAACTTTAGGTTTGGTGGCAGGAGTTGCTCTCGATTCCTTTTCGAAATACCATAGCTCGTCTACAAGTTCGATAGATGTACCTCCAGCTTGTATCCCGTTCCAGATTACTCTACCCAATCGGCTGTTGTTGCGACGTTGCTTGCGCGCTGGCAACGTTGCTCCCGAAGGGCTGGTTTTTGATTGATTGGAGGTTGGTCTTGGAGTTTTGGCGACGGCTGACTTCGGCTGCTTGCGTGGAGCACGCTTCGGTTTTTCAGCTTGAATTTTAGATACAGGAACTGCAGCACTTCGTTCATTAGATTTTACGGAAGTCTTTTTAGCAGTTGGTGATTTCGCAGCAGGCTTCGGCTTTCGCTCCGAACGCGCTTTTGTAGGCTTATCACTTACTTTCTTCGTTTTCTTGGCTGGAGACTTGCGCCCATCCTCTTGTGGAGTCGCTTTGTCAATCAAACCTAATTTTTGCAGCGCACGAAGACTTGCAAGTTGCTCTGCAGACTTCTTATTAAAATCATCGGCAAGCGAGAGTTGCTCGCCATTTACCATCACAGCTACTTTGAACCGATCGCGGCGATCTTGCTTGAATTTGTTGAGCAACTTATAGGTGACCTGCATGCCATTCTTCTGGCAATATTCAAGCAGCTGACTCTTATAGTTGTCATCTACCGTCTCCAGCTCATGCATGTCTACATAAAGCTTGAGCATTCGCTGAATGACAAATCGCTCTGTACCTCGGTAGCCTTTCTCTAAATAAACCGCTCCTACAAGTGCCTCTACTGCGTTGCCTAGCATCGAAGAACTCAAGCGAGTCCGATTGTATTCAGTCAACAAAACGTCGAGGCCCATCTGATCACCGATGTAATTGAGGCTTTTACGCTTTACGATTTTTGAGCGCATTTTCGTAAGAAAGCCCTCGTCTCCATTGGGGTACTTTTTAAAGAGGTATTCTGCGACGATGGTACCGAGTACGGCATCGCCCAAATACTCGAGACGCTCATTGTTGGTTTGAGCGAAATCTCTAGTCCCTTGATTACTCTTGTGAGAAAAGGCCAATTTGAAGATCGAAAGACGTGCAGGTACGAAACCAGTCATCTGACGAACGCGTTGCGCCAGATTTTTGTCTTTCGAGAAGTAGAGGTTGTAAATCCTTAGTAGAAACCGAAGTATTAGCACAAATAGATATTGTCGTATTCCATCACGCGCTAAGCGAATGATAGAAAAAAATGACCTGCCAGAGCCTTCTCCAACGCAAGGTTGAAGTGGGTGGATGATCGAAAATCCAATACCGATACTAGGACTCTCCTTGACGAATTAGCTTGAGCAAAGACGATTAGAACGATTCTTTTTCTGGGAAGATATTGATGGTAGTCAAGTCTGCAGAAGGACTAATTCCTTGTGCGGGCTCATGTATTACTACGTTCAAACATGGAATGCCGTTAAGATTCCATTTCAACACTTTTCAAAGAGTCACGTTGCTTTCGCCAAAACCCACTAGCCGTTGCTGGGGAAATTTCACCTAAAATTAGGTACTGAAATATTGCAGGAAATGTGTTGCATCTCCTTGTCACAAATAAACGTAAAACTCTAGCTACTAGGTGCATTGATTTTCAATACACGGTCAAGAGAAGGTTATCTTAATGCTGCAAAGATCAATTCTTCGGATAACACTTCATCAACGTTGCCATCGTCTGCCCAATCGAGTAAAACATCTTCTAAAGGAGAGAAGGCGATCTCATTGTCGTCATAGACATAAGATTCATCGTCGAGTAGGAAGGCTATTGGGTCTGCAGTTTCTTCCTCAAAACTCGCAACTAGCTCTGCCGAAATCTCCTGATTAGCACTTACATAGCCTGCGTCTGCAGTATATTCAGAGACAATAGAGTAGGAGAGCAAAGCACCGACCAAGAGAGCCACAGCAGCCGCAGCAGCTATCTTCATCGTTGACCAACCGCGGTGAACGACACGCATCGTAGGAGCAGGAGACTGCTTGCTAGGTTCTTCTAGTAGGACAGCTTGAAGCGCGGCATTCCCTAAGTTATGCAACGTATCCATGTCTACAGAAGAGGACGCCTCAATCTGCTTTTGTTCGCGCATACTGGCAAGAAGAGGACTTAGTCCTTCAAGTTCCTGTTGAACATCGTCGAATGGCGTATTACTACTCATGATAGGGTTGATGTTGTAGCGTGTTTGCGCACAAAAGTCGTGACTTTTTGAACGGCGTGATGGTAATTTGCTTTAAGCGCACCTTCACTTTTTTGAAAGGTAAGCGCTAGTTGAGAATAAGGCGTTTCGTCGAAGTATCTAGCTTTGAACACTTTGCGTTGCTGTTCGGGCAGTTGGGCAATAGCATTGGCTAGCATTTCCTCGATTTCAGAAGCTCCCATTCCTTTTGTTTCCGCAGCACGACTGTTTGCCAGTCCATCCGATTGCGGTTCGTCGCCAGTTTTGCCGAAAGGCGTAGAAGCTGTACGCTTCCGCTTTCTTAAAAAGTCTAATGCTTCGTTTGAAGCAATCCGATAGAGCCAGCTATACAGCGAACTATCCGCTTTAAGGTTCTCAATTCCACGGAGTGCTTTGATAAGCGCATTTTGATAGACGTCTTGTGCATCGGCATCGACGGTGACGATAGACTTAATCCGTTGAAAAAGTCTTGGGCCGTACCTCTCTGTAAGTTCTCGCATGGCCGCATCTCTCTGGTTAGAGAGAGACAATCCATGTACGATATCTGAATCTTTCATTGAGGCCACACTTCTTCGACGATCAAGCGCTGTGAAGGTTTAATACCCCTAAAATTTATTAGGCGACTTCTCTACTCTCGTCTATACGGTCTAGGTGTAATTCTAACCTTCCGTCGTGGGAAGGGCTATACATGGGTGCAAATTTGTGATTCCATTCCAGGCAATTCGCATAGTAGCTCGTGTGTTCGAAAATTTGGCGAGCATAGGTCTCATCGAAAGCACTAATCTGTACGATGAATTCACCGTCGCTTTCGTGAATTTCGGTCTGCGTCAATCCAGCCAAAGGGCTAGAAATATCAATAGGATGCACTACGGTCCAATCAAGAGGCAGCATCGTTATTTCCGAACGCTCCAACTGCAGGAGATGAAAGTTGCGTTTTCTGTGGCCTCCTATGTCAGAAATCCAAGAATAAACGATTTGCGCAGAGACATTAATCAGTTTGGTTGACGATCTACTGGCAAGTCTAAATTGGAACGAAAGGCCATCGCTGTACGGAGAAATGAGCCCCTTCGAAGAAAACATGAGTAATTTTTGAGGTCGAGAAAAACGTGCGAACAGCAGACCTGTAGCCAGTGCTAGACTCATTAAACCTATAAGTGCTCCAAGGGCAGCGAGTAATTGATGGGGGAGGTGGAGCGGAGACATTCTACCATACCCAACGGTGGTAAAGGTTTGGACACTGAAGAAAAAGCAGTCCATCAAACTCTCGTACCACGGGTCAGCTTTTACTCCACTAATTCCACTTGGGCCAATAAGGTAAAATCCAAGTGCTAGTAACAAGTTTACAGCCGTGTAGTAAGTGAGCACATACAGGAAAAACTTCGGCCAAGACATCTCAATCAGCCATTGATAGGCGAAGAGGCTTCTCGGTCCAGAGCGGTGAATGTTAAAATTACCGTCTTTATTGATCAGCTTTATACCCTTTTGGGCAGTCCCCTTCTCACCAAACCCGAGATTTTCGGGACGTTCCTCGTTCGCGTTAAAAGGATTACTGAAGGGATTTAATCGCATGGGCGTCAAAAGTAATGCTTAGTTAGATAGATTTGCCTTTAGTCGCTGCTCGCATGAAAACCAGTAGTGGTTCATTTACCCTCTTATGTCTCTTACTAAACGCATCTCGACTTGGATTTTCAAGAAATGGGGATGGTCTTTGAAAGGACCTCTACCTCACGACGTATCCAAGTGTCTCGTTGTGGTCTATCCACATACAAGTAACTGGGACTTTCCAGTCGGCGTGCTGTTCCGTGAAGTAACGGGTATTAGCATTGGTTTTGTTGCGAAGCATTCACTATTCAAGCCTCCGCTAGGGTGGATTATGAAGCGAATGGGAGGGAAGCCAGTGGTCCGCACGGGGAATACCAATTTTGTAGAAGGTGTCGCTAAGATTTTTGCGGAGAACGAGACGTTTCGCTTGTGCCTTACACCTGAAGGTACGCGGTCAAAGACGGATAAAGTGAAGAGTGGATTTCATTATATGGCCCGTGCTGCAAATGTGCCGATTGTCTTTTGCGCCTTTGAATGGGATACAAAAACCATGCGCTGGAGCGAACCTTATGAAGTGACCGAAGACTATGAAGACACCTTAAAGTCCTTTCATGATTTTTTCAGGGGCACAATAGGGTATGCTCCTGAGTTGGCGTATGAGATTCCTGAGGAGTAGGGTGGTCCTACGGATTGCCAATCCGTAGGACAACCCTACTCCCGCGCTCAAAATTCCCATCAATACTCCATCCCTGTTTTTTATCCCATGGACCTCGCCTACCTTATCATCGCTGCCTTACTAACGCTACTCGTCCTTGCGGGCTTCTATCTTTTCTGGAAATCCCGGCGAACCTTACCTGAAGAACCCGTACCTCAAGAATGGATTGACATTCTAAATGAACGCGTCCGTTACTTTAGAGAGCTTTCACCTGAGCGCAAAGCAGTATTCGCAAAGCGTGTCCAGGGTTTCCTTGAGCGAGTAACCATCAATGGCGCGAAAACATCAGTGAGTCTAACGGATAAATTATTCGTCGCGGCAAGTGCTCAAATTCCGCTGTTTGGGTTTCCAGACTGGCATTACCCTAACATTGATGAAGTGATCCTTCATGGAGATCGCTTTTCGAGAGACTTCAACCCAGACTCCACCAATCGCAATATCCTCGGAATGGTAGGCAACCGAGAATTGAAACGCGCCATGGTTTTGAGCAAGCCAGCGCTACATCAAGGATTTAAGGAGCATACCGATGGCAACGTCGGGGTCCATGAGTTCGCCCACCTGCTCGACATGAGCGATGGTGAAACTGACGGGTCTCCCGACTACTATTTGGAGGACGGACTCGCGGGTCCCTGGATGCGCCTCGTGCAGGCTGAAATTCGTAAAATCATACGAGGACAAAGTCTTCTTGATGATTACGGAGCTACCAATGAAGCTGAATTTTTCGCAGTCTCAACAGAGTTCTTCTTCTTTCGCCCAGAAGCCATGAAAGAGGAGCATCCCAAACTATTTGAAATGCTGGAGGATATTTTTAAGCAAGACCCAACACAGCACGATCCCGCACTGGCTTACAGAGAAGATCACGGATCATAAGTTAGGCGAGCAGCGCTCCACTCTTTACTAAATCTTCAGCGGCTTTCATGTCGTAAGCGAAGATTCTGTCCTCGGTTGCGTGGGTGATGTGCTTCCGCAAAACAGCATGCGCATGCTCCACAGCTTTACCTGATTTCAGCGGACGTTGGAAGTCCAATGCCTGTCCAGCACACAACAACTCAATTGCAAGTACACGCTCCAAATTGGTAACGACGCGTAGCAATTTGCGACTGCCAATGCTGCCCATACTTACATGGTCTTCTTGCCCCATGCCCGTTGGAATAGAATCAGCAGAAGCTGGGAAGCATTGCGTTTTGTTCTCAGATACCAATGCAGCAGCAGTGTATTGCAAGATCATGTAGCCACTGTCCAGACCTGCATCTTTCATTAAAAGAGTCGGCACATTCGGATGGATGCCTAGCAAGCTGAGATAGATTCGGCGCTCACTTATACTCCCTAATTCGGCTGCTGCTAGGGTAGCGTAGTCGATCGGTAAGGCCATCGGTTGTCCATGAAAACTTCCACCGCTGATTACCTCTTCATGTCCAACAAGAACAGGGTTGTCGGTTACGCTATTAAGCTCGACCGTGAGCACATTGTGTAGGTGTTTCCACGCATCATAACTCGCTCCGTGTACCTGAGGCATGCAGCGAATTGAATAGGGATCTTGAACACGCTCACAATCTGCGTGGGCTGCGGGAATCTCACTGCCCTCCATGTTTTGGCGCAAGCTGTTTGCAACATGTACCGCACCTGCATGTGGACGAAGTGCATGAAGTCGCTCATCAAAAGGACTAGTCGAAGCTTGAATACCATCGACCATCATCGCACCGATAAGATTGGCGTGCTTCAAGCAATTTTCCAATCGATCAACGGCAAGTACTGCGTGTGCGGCAATAAACTGTGTACCGTTTATTAAGGCTAGACCGTCCTTAGGGCCGAGTTCGATGGCTTCAAGGCCATGTTCCACGTAGACTTCACTCGTTGGTCGAGCAGGTAGACTTGCGTCAAAACCTTCATTGAGGTGGCCTTCACCTATCAATGGGAGGAAAAGGTGAGACAAGGGCGCCAAATCTCCAGATGCACCGACGCTTCCTTGACTCGGAACTACTGGAGAATACTGGTGATTGATTAACCATAAAATGCGCTCGATGACAGCTGGGCTGACTCCACTTTTCCCAAGGCAAAGGGCATGGAGTTTTTGAATCAACATGAGACGGGAGACAATAATCGGCACGGGCTTACCCATGCCGACACTGTGACTACGCAAAAGTTTTTCCTGAAGAATCGCTCGTTGATCTTTAGGGATAATCGTTGCGCATAATGGTCCGAATCCCGTATTGATCCCGTAGGTCGCTGAGTCTGATTGTGCTATCGCTACAATCTGATCATGTGCTTCCGCGACCCCACGATGTACCTCAGCGCTGATTTTTGCATCAACTTTAGAATGAGCTAGCGCTAGGGCAAGTTTTGGAGTTAGTGTATCACTGCCAAAGGAGAATGATGCTTGCATATGCTACAACAGGTTAGGGCCGCCGAAAGTACAATATTAGAAGGGAGAAATCCCATCTCCTGCATAGGGTAGAAAACTGTTATGCGAAAGGTAGGAACGATCTAGCTTCGTGGTCAGATGTCTATCCTTTACGCACTTGACCTTGCCGGTACCTTTGTCTTCGCCATCAGCGGAATTCTGACTGCGATCGACAAGAAATTTGACCTTGTAGGCGCAGCAGTTATTGGCTTTGTCACCGCTGTTGGAGGCGGCACCTTACGGGATGTGCTTCTGGGTCAAACACCTGTGGGGTGGATGAATGACCTTACGTATATCGGACTGGTTGGCATCGCGCTGCCAATTTGCTACTTAGGACGCGGGTATATCAGTAAGCTACGTCGCAGCATGTTCATTTTCGACACGGTTGGAATCGGGCTATTTACCATCATGGGGCTTGAAAAAACACTCAATCTCGGTTTGTCGCCCGTTATCGCTGTGATGATGGGAATTGTATCGGCAGTCTTTGGAGGTGTAACGCGAGATGTACTCTGCGCTGAAGTGCCGCTCATTTTTAGAAAAGAAATATATGCTTCTGCTTGCCTTATTGGAGGAGTTATCTATCTCATGGCTGAGCAGCTTAATGCCTTTCGTGACCTCAATATTGGGATTGCGATAGCGGTGGTCATCTTAATTCGATACCTCGCGGTAAGGTTTGGTTGGCATATAGGTGTGAAGCCGTTGAATTAAATTTTACTCGACTAGAATCTCGACCCGACGATTACGGACTTGGCCTGCGCGTGTAGCATTGTCTGCAACGGGATCAGATTCGCCTTTTCCCAAGAGGACGACTTCTACACCCGTTAAATTCACTCGACTCTGTAAAAAGCTAAGAACCGATTCTGCTCGTCGTTCAGAGAGAACAAGATTGTCCGCTTCTTCTCCAGTATCATCGGTATGGCCAATAATGGTAATCTTCTTGATGTCCATCGTTCTTAACTGAGCGACAAGTTCATCAAATTGCTCAGCGCCTCTGCGTAGTATGATGTAGCTACCATGGCTGAATAGCTGAGCACCTATTAAAATGATTGGCTCCTTAGGGGGAACTGTAAGCTCAACATTGGGACAGCTTTCAGCCGGCCCGATCCGATCTATATCCAACTCTAGTGCATAGCCGCCGTAATAGGCATTGTAGTACCAGACCTTCGCTTCGTAGGTTTTTTTATCAAAGACTAGACTATCTGTAACACGGCGTTCTTTGTGGTGCCCATCATTAGAAACGGCCAACTCATCGTCGATCCAGAGTACAGAGCCGTCATCTGAATTTAGGCTTAATTGGTAGCATCCGGCCTCTAGTATATCCAGCTTTGAGCGGACAATAATCCCAAATTGGACGCGCTCGTATACGCCTGGGAAGGTCTGGTCTTCTGGCTGTAGTTCGATGTTCAGTGCTTCCAATTCAATATGACCGAAGAACTCACCGTCAATTACATGCGGACCGTATCCAGCTTGCAAGTATTTATCCTCAATGTGATAGGCTGAACCTTTCCAGGAGGTGAGGGTGTGGGTTTGGGCTGCAGCAACCAAACTGGAGCAGGCAGCTAGCAATAGCAGTAAGCGAGATACGATAAGCATGCTCAAAGGTGTAACTAAAAATTTAGTTATAAGGGTGTTGCCCCTAAATTTAATAGAAGTGGGTGCATCCTATTCAGAACACACCCACTTCTAACACTCTTTAAATTTGTACTCTACCTAGCGATTGAGAACCGCTTTTGCTGCATAGCTCCACTTTCAGTTGAAAGTTGAAGCAAGTAAAACCCAGGGACTAAATCAGAGACCCCAATTTCTTGTACAGGACTTTGAAGACTAGTGTAGGTCTGCATTATTTGTCCAGTAGCCGAATAGATTGTCAGGCTGTAAGATTGGTCGTCAGGTAAATTGACGATTGTCACTTGACCACTTGCGGGGTTAGGGAATAGGACTAATCCTGGGCCATCGCCTTCGCCTTTGAAACCTCCGAGAGGCGGCTTAATCTGACAAAAATCACTTTCTGGATAGTATTCACAGAAACGACGGCAGTCATCTAGGTTTTGACAGTCACTACCACATCCTTCACCTAGCGTGGTTACGGTAACGCTTGGGTTGCCAGAGCCACTAAGGTCAAACCAAGCACTTTGGATTGGTAAGTCATTACCATCAAGCTCTAGCATCCAACTGTTGTTTTCCATTTCAATATTTCCAGTGGACTCGAACTGAAAGAATGGATCACCTCCATGTACAAAGCTGTTGGACTTGGTACTCGTTACGGTTACCGCTGCATTTGCGCTTTGTACAGCAGGAGAGGTGTTTGTCCAGTCTGAACCATTAAAATCGATGGTGCTTGCTGCGAAACAGTCTATGCCAATATCGTTGGTTGAAAATTCAACGCATTCGGTTAGGGTAATATCGCTTGTGCCGTATACTGTCATTACTGTTGAGTTGTTATGATATTCTCCAGCATCCAGTCGAAAGTCACTCACTTTATCTGATCTGATAGCCCCCGAATCATCATTCGTGTACCCGAATACTTCACAGTTGACTAGATCGACTAATCCCGCATCGGTAGCGTCTATTGCAACGTATTCCTCATTTGAGCTGGTGAAAGATGAACTGTAGACGGAAACTGATGGGTGCTCCTGTATGTACAAACCGTATTCACAATTGATAAACTCACTTGAGCGAATTGAAGGATAAGAATTTATAGAGAGTGTCGCATCACCTTTATGTTGGGCAACGACCCCTTCAGTACAATTTGTAAAGGTGCAACTGCGCACTGTGGCACTGCCTCCAGCAACATCTTCGGTGAGAAATTCTACCCCTGTTTTACTTTCTCGAAAATCAGAATGACGGATGTTCGCTTTGGCAGTGAGGTCAGTTTGAATCGAAGCTCGACCGCCTTCAAAAACACAAGTTGATACGTCAGCTTCTGAACCATCTCTCAGTTTAAGCCCACTAGAACCGTCGTAGATAATTCTCGCCGATTGGGCATAGAAATCTTGCCCAGTTAGTGTCACGCTAGCTCCATGATCAACATACATTCGACGATATTCTCGATTTTTATGTTCGATCTTGAGCGCACCTGGGCCCTCTACTTCGTTCCCTTGTGAAAAGTGAAAATACCCGTTTCCAGAGGTTTCATAGTCACCAAGTATTTCCAGTGTGCCTCCAGATTGAATCCAGACTTGACCATTTCCTTCAGGGTCTACATCTCCTCCCCACAACTGGACGAGTGCACCGTCTTCGAGTATAATACGGCCACCATTGCGAGCGATGATTTGACCGTTATAAGAGGTGCGGAGCATACCGCCACTTTTTACACGGATAAGGCCTCCGTTAGCAATGATGCGGCCGCCCCATTTGGCGTCAATCAACCCTCCTGCTTGGACTACAATACCGCCATTGTTATCTGGGCCACTAGATTGAAGTCTGAAGGTTGAACCAGTATTGACACTCAGTGTCCCGCCACTTTGGACAGTGACACGGGTCTCCGGCAAGGCAAATACTTGTGCTGTTCGCGTTTGGTTTTCGCCTACGATAAACTCTGCTCCAGATTGAAGGGTGATGTCGGCGGGAGGTGAATCGCAAGGGCCGGTAGTTAGTGTAAGCTGGAATGGAGCTGTGTTATTTTGTGGGTTAGATGTAATGGTGGTATTGCTGATAACGTCATCGTTATTGACTAGAATAGCTCCAGACGAGGTCACCCCGAGTACCCCATGCAGGTATGTAGATGTACTGATAGGTCCACCTACTCCCGCAGAAGATTGTCCAAAGTTGTAGGGGTAGCTAAGAATTGAAGTGCTTGGGTCGATAGCTGTTGGACTTAAGTCGCTAACGGGTATTAAATTATTGACAAGGAAATCCGCAATGCCTGGTGTCACAGTTACATGGCTGTGGTTTTGAACATTATATGGTACATCATTATGTCTGCTTGCTAGCATTTCAACACCTGCAAAACGGTAGTCCGACCCCGTTCCAGATCCTGGAAGTTCGCCTGGTAGGGTTAGGTTAAGCGAACTTAGGGTAGGAATGAAGCTGTGGTAGTCTGCAACATATTCTTGAGAGAAACTTTTCTTTTTTGGCCATTTATCTTTACAATTCTTCTTTTCACCTCGATCGTGTGTTCCACGAGTGCCACCAGCTAAAAGATCGTAATTTGGAAGACCGTCAAAAGCTAAATCTAGAGCAGCTGAAGAAATTTGAAATCCTCCTGCTCTAACAGAAAAACACTGTGGTAAGAATTTTGCTTTTATTCGCATATTCAACGGTATTGGTAGGCTTTTGATGTCTAGTATCAGAGCATTGGGGGAAATTTGTGATGTACCTGAACCAACAACAGATTGATTGCCTGCAGCCGCTCCATTAGAAATAGCATAGTGTGGGATATTAATCGAAAGCCCATCGAAATAGTTTTGAAATGCTAAATGGTCTGCAGTGGTAGTTGTGTGAACAACCGTTGAAGGAAATGGCCAATGGCGGTAAGTCGCTTCTGCATCTGCTGTCACTAGTAACATTTCTTTAGCAGCTGGATTGAATAGGGCTCTGCCTGTTTCTCTAATTCCACAATCAAGCTTACGGATGAGCACCCCTAAAACTTTAGCGCGGTACACGTGAGCAGCTGCATGTTGGAGTCCAAGAGGTATATTGGCGCCCCGAAGAGGAGTGTCAAAAGAAAAATACTTTGACAATTGGTGGTCATAGTTATCTGCTTCCATTTTTGCAATAGCAATCTTAGTTACTAGACCACCCATGCTTACACCAATAATTGGTGTTTTTTCAGTTACACCGTCTGCTAGCTTACGAGCGTTCATACTCTTGATCGCATTTACAAGCCAATCGCCTGTAGTAATGTTACTTGCCACACCGTTGTCAAAAGTGACAAAGATGAGGTCATATCCATAGTCATCTAGCAAGACCTTTTTTAAAGTTTGACCTCCATTAGGGTGATTGCCATCAAAAACGAATGCAAACTCTCTATTAAGCCGATCTAGCCTCAAATCGCCCTCACCAGTAGGGTCAAAGCCATTAACAGAAAGAGTCTTTCTCCGCATTTACCGCTAAATTTTATGCAGTAATCACCTCCTGTAAAAGCTACACTTTCATCACAGGTTTCTTCTTCTGTTTTGTATTGAGGTTGTTCGAGATTTAGTTTAATCTTTGCATATTTCCATCCGCCTGTGGTGGCTAGTTTTAGCGTAAGCTGATATTCATCAAAGCTTGGAAAAGTTAGGCTGAAAAGCTCCCCAAAGTCGTGTTTTACGAAACCTTGTCCTGCATCTAGGTAGAAAATGCTGGCATTCGACAGTTGGCCAAGTAAGTCTTGTTCCTCAAAAATAAAGTTTTGAGTGAGCGTATCTGAACGACCGCCTGCAATGGTGAGCGTGACCATTGTGTCAGGTAAATAAGGCGACCGAGATCGGCCAGGAACGTCATACAGCCGATATGCAACCGTATCGATGGTGATGAGGTTGTCATCTACTGCTGCAGGATCTAACCGGTCATAAGCGAGTGCAATGCCGTGTAGTCGAGCAGTATCTCTGGCAAACATACCTGCATTCATGTGTCGAAAGGTGAGAAAGGAATTTTTAGTTGCTTCCGTCATTGACATTCCAAATGTTGAAATGTAAAGGCTTTGGTAGTCACCAAAGTCTACTGCCATTGAGTCAGGTGGAATAACATTCCCCTTATAAGGTGTAACATCAGCCATGGCCCAGGTAGCATCGATAAGATATCCAGTAGGCATTTGTAAGGTGTCGAGTTCGTAGTAGAGTTCTCGAATAGAAGTGAAAGGGTCGGGTAGCGTATCGACCTGTGTGAATGCCTGGGCATTTGCGCTGAGCGCAAGCCAAGAAGCAAATAGGGTAAGAAAAATAGTTCGGAATGTCTGCATGATGCATAGGTTTGGCTAGCCGCGCAATGGCAGCAGTTAAAAATTTGTTACATTTTAGATTCTAGTATCTGCCCATGTAAACGGGTAGATCTAAGCGTAGATCGCGGAGTGTCAGGGTGTCAAAAACTAGGGGGTCCCCAATATCTCTTGCTGTGTATTCTATCAAAGGGGCATTGGATATTGAACCACACAAGCGTGTTGAAGCACTATCGTAAACTATGTCGAACAGGAAATTTCTTGCATTATTTACTGTGTCTAAGTCAAAGCCAAATAAGTAACCTGGGTTACTGTATTGAAATTTGAGTAGATCTACTTTGTTTTCTTTTAAGTTCCACCAAATATCAATTCTCATGAATCGAGAGTCAATTTCTTCAGGTCTTATAGGGTGTTCTGCAATGATATTTATATAGTCATCGTCAGGATTCTCAATAAATGCTCTTACACCTCCTTCATAGGTTTGTGATCCCCAGCTACTTGTATTTGGGAAATAGTTGGCGACAAAAAGGATAGAGTCGACGAAGCACCCGATGGTGTTTTTTCCTTCGCAGGTTGCCTCAGGTAATTCCGTAGGAATAGGATACAATCGACGGTATTCATCGTTTTGAGATTCTTTGTCGCATGAAGCAAAAATTGCCGAAATAAGCGCTACAGCTAATGTGAGAAATAGGATTTTCATTTCTTAAATTTTGAGAATGCAAGGGGAGCTGATAGTCGAGGTATTCAAATTTTGAATTGCCTAGTAGCGTCCCGTATATACGGGTAGGTCTAGGCGTAGATCGCGGAGTATTAATGTGTCACGGACAAGTGGGTCTCCAATATCTTGTGGATTATACTCGGCTATTTCAGCGTAAGAAATAGCCCCGCACAGACGGGGGAGGGCAGAGTCATAGCTCAAGTTGTATTGTGGATGTGAGGTTGGGACTAAACGATTGTGTTTAGCATCGAAATCTTCGCCATTCCCAATATATTGAAAAGAAATATGCCCTATTGAATCTACTTCTGGCCAATACCAAATGCTCAGCCTCATCCATCTATTATCAATTTCATGAGGACGAATAGGGTGTTCTGCAATGATCTGGATATAGTCATCGTCAGGATTTTCAATAAAAGCTCTTACACCCCCTTCATAGGTTTGTGATCCCCAGCTGCTTGTATTTGGGAAATAGTTTGCTACAAAGAGGATAGAGTCGACGTAGCAGCCGATGGTGTTTTTTCCTTCGCAGGTTGCTTCGGGGAGCTCTGTAGGGATAGGATATTTGCGCCTTAGTGCGTCCGTATTAGATTCTTTATCGCAGGACATTAGAGCTGTCGCCAAAACTCCACATAGAAAGAGGAGAGCTAGTGATGAGCGTAGTATCGAAGGAATAAATTTCATCGTTTTTTCAATTGTGCAGCATTAAAGCTGTGGTCAAAAAAATACTAAACAGCTATAAAATTTGAGATGACTAGATCAGTAACGCCCCAAGTGTACAGGTACATCAATACGGAAATCTCGCATGATGATAGTGTCGTAGATGACAGGGTCGCCGATATCGATACTACTAGTCTCGATAAGAGTTAATTCAGGTATGGTGCCGCATAGTACACTATCGATAGGGTCGAAGAAAATACCACTGGAAAACTGTTTAGGAAGCCCCACTTTTTTAGTTGAAAATTCAATTCCATTTCCAACATACAGGAAACTAGCCAGTCCAATACTGTCTTCTATTGGAAAGTACCAAATAGTTGAGTTCATTCTCCTCGGATCTATCTCCTCAGGACGAATTGGATGTGTTGCTAGTACTCTGATATAAGGCGTGTCATCGTCTAAGAAATCGAAATACGCCCTTACTCCATTTTCCGGCGTTGGACTTCCCCATGAAGAGGTGTTCGGGAAGTAATTAGCTACAAATAGAATGGAATCAAAATGTGCACCGACCGTATTTAATCCCTCACAAGTTGCTTCGGGCAGCTCGGTGGGGATTGGATACTTGCGCCGTAGCGCATCAGTATTAGATTCTTTGTCACAGGACATTAGAGCTGTCGCCAAAACTCCACATAAAAAGAGGAGAGCTAGGGATGAGCGTAGTATCGAAGGAATAAATTTCATCGTTTTTTCAATTGCGCAGCATTAAAGCTGTGGTCAAAAAAATACTAAACAGCTATAACATTTGAGATGACTAGATCAGTAACGCCCCAAGTGTACAGGAACATCAATACGGAAATCGCGTATGATGATGGTGTCATATATTTCGGGGTTCCCAATGTCGGACTTACTTGTTTCTGTAAGAGTCAACATTGCAATAGAACCACATAGTATGCTATCTTGAATGTTGAAACTAAGGTTGTGGTCTAAATCTTGAGATATGGAAGTAGATTTAGAGTTGAAGTCTACCCCCCCCCCGACATATCTAAATGAAAGGTGAGCTAAACTATCAAGATTAGGGTAATACCATAAGAAAGAATTCATGCGTCGATTATCAATTTCATTTGGCCTAATAGGATGTTCTGCAAATACTTCGATAAACGGCTCTAAACCACCGGAAGGGTATCTGAAAAAAGCCCTCACTCCATCCTCTGGCGTTGGGCTACCCCAAGAAGAAGTATTAGGGAAGTAATTAGCTACAAATAGAATGGAATCAAACCGTGCACCGACCGTATTGGCACCATCACAAGTGACTTCAGGTAATTCTGTAGGAATAGGGTACTTGCGACGTAGCGCATCTGTATTAGATTCTTTGTCGCATCCGTACACACAGCAAAGAACACTCATCGCGATTATATTAGTGATTATCTTGAAAGTTATAGACTGCATGATGAGGTATTTAAACTGCTTAGAGCATCCACGAGTAGATCGCCTTCCAAAAGTAATGGAGCAGTCTTAGACTTTTCTTTCGATTATTGGCACTCCGCATCTGTTGAGTTGCGGAAATCGCAACTGAGATCTCCATTTTATAGCAGTCATGCGGAAATCGAGAATAATGCCATCCTATTTTTCGATTTTCGATAAAGAAAAACGTGAAAAGGCTTGAAAATTTTCGAATTACGATTATTTACTCCGTCGGATGGCTATATTCGAGAAATACTAACCAGGCATCGATAGGAAATGGCAGCAGATAAAATGAATAGTATGCGTAATGATGGAAAAGGATTTTATACCATTTGGCTCTCAGCTTTGGCTATTCGAATAGCAGAGAAAGGCCTCAGTGCCGCAGAGCTTGCTGAGCAACTGTGTCTGAGTGAGAGCGCCTTTTATAAAAGAAAGTCAGGTCGGATGGAATTTGGGGCATGAGAAATGCTATTTCTCAGCAAGCTGCTCGATGTACCGCTAAGTGAAAGTGAACTATCAGGACAATACCTTCCATTTGAGGTTGTGAATCTCCTCGGGCAATCTTTTGATGCAGATCTTTACATTGCTGGTCTTGGATCTGTTGTAGAGCATTACGCAAAGCCTGAGTGGAATCAATCTGCTAGGGTCAGGATTTCAACTACCGATATACCTATTTTTTGGTTGTTGGCCGAACCAGCACTCGCTGCATTTAAGTTGTTCGCTTTTGAGACGGAGAATGTTGAGCGAATTGAAGAGAACTTTAGTTTGAGTCATCAGCTGGATAAGAGGGCTGACTGGATAACCAGAGCAAAGCAGGTAGCCGAAGGCTATTTTAGTGTTGCTTCAGAAGAAGTTTGGGGAGCAACACCTTTTCGTGGCATTCTTTACCAAATACTATACCTCGCAGAAGCCCGTGCGATGAGTATTGAAGATGCGAAAATCATCTTTGAGTCACTTACTCGTTTGGTAGGTGAAATTAAAAACTCATCTCAAAAGTGTGAGAAAGTAGGCGGGAGTTCTTTTTCACTTTCTCAGAATCAATTCCATAGTACAGCAAGCATTATTTCTGTAAAAAGCCCAGAACGTGAGGAAGTCTTTGTAACCTTCGACAATCCTAATTTTGTTAGAAGTTCTTCTCCAAGTACGTGCGCTTATTTTGACGCCTATTTTGAGCGTGTGCAACGTTCAGCTACTCGTGTCAATGGTCGAGGAGTGTATAGTGGTAGGCGGTTCGAGCAAGAAATTCTTGCGCGAATAGAGCGTACGAAGGATAAAGTACTCAGACGCCTTTCTGTGGCAGACGGGATATAATCGCACAAAAAAAGCCCTTCCAATTCGCAAATCAGAAGGGCTTCTGATCTTATACCGCGAGCAAAAGAGAAGTTGAGATTGGCTATTGTTTGTGCATTCTGCAGGTAAGCTGCGTAGCTCGCTTGAGATTCCCCGAGCTTGTCGAAGGGTAGCATGCGATTTATCGCGGCGGTAAATCACACGCTAAACGTAAACTGGCCCGAGCAGAGCTCGTCGAACGCCAACTACACCCACCGACTCACCACATTTTCCGCCCACTCCTGACGTCCACTCTGTAAGTCAAAAGCACCTTGCTTCTTCCCAATATTCGCCAGTTGTTTTAGCGAAAGCTTGCCCTCCTCAAACTTCTTACCGTTACCCTTGTCAAAGCTGCTGTAACGCTGCTTCACAAAGTCTTCGAGTGTACCTTCTTCCATCATTGCATGTGCATTGATGAGCGCACGCGCAAACGCATCCATGCCACCAATGTGTGCGTAGAAGAGGTCTTCGCGATCAGTAGAGTTGCGACGAATCTTTGCATCGAAGTTGATGCCACCAGCGCCGATTCCGCCGTTTTTTAAGATGACGCGCATGGCGAGTAGCAACTCTGTTGGGTCGGTTGGAAATTGATCGGTATCCCAACCATTCTGGTAGTCGCCACGGTTGGCGTCAATGCTTCCAAGTACGCCCGCATTGGCTGCCACTTGGAGTTCATGATCGAAGGTGTGGCCCGCGAGGGTAGCGTGATTTACCTCAATGTTGAGCGCGAAATCATCCATCAAATTGAACTCGCGCAAGAACCCAATCACCGTCTCACTATCATAGTCATACTGGTGTTTGGTTGGCTCCATCGGCTTCGGCTCAATCAAGAACTTGCCTTTGAATTTATTCTTACGACCGTAATCTCTTGCCATCGTTAAGAACATTGCCATGTGCTCACGTTCGCGCTTTAGGTCTGTATTGAGCAAGCTCATGTAGCCCTCGCGACCGCCCCAGAACACATAGTTATGTCCACCAAGAGCAACCGTGGTATCAATTGCTGTCTTTACCTGCGCCGCAGCATGAGCCACTACCTGGAAATCAGGATTGGTTGCAGCACCATTCATGAAACGTGGATTCGAAAAAGCGTTGCTCGTTCCCCAAAGCAAATCAATGCCTTTCGCTTTTTGCAGCTCTTTGGCATGCTTGGCCGCATCTTGCATACGGTCCTCACTTTCAGCGAGGGTCTTGCCTTCTTCTACGAGATCGTAATCGTGCCAGCAGTAAAACCTAGCACCGATTTTTTCCATGAATTCGAAAGCACCGTCGAGCTTTTTGCGCGCACGAGTCTTTGCATCACGACCTTTCTCCCAAGGAAATGAAATAGTACCTGGGCCAAAAGGATCACCGCCCTTTCCTCCAAACGAATGCCAGTAAGCGACCGCAAAACGCAAGTGCTCTGCCATAGTTTTATCGCCTACAACGCGATCAGCATCATAGTAGCGAAACGCTAATGGATCCTTAGATTCTGGTCCTTCGTACTGAACCTTTTTTACAGTCGGGAAATATTGTGGCATGGCCTAAATGTAGTGTCGGCGGAGTAAATACACAGCTAAAATTAAGACCGTACACTCCAATTGCTACAATCCTTCCTGCCAGCGCGCGAAAAAGTCTGCATAAGCATCTTTCAACTC